>JBJTDR010000029.1:0-59656 GCA_046092445.1 Hyphomicrobiales bacterium
GGTGATAGAGGGGGCCCGAGGCGGGAGGAAGGCCATTCAGCACATGGATTGCGGCTTTTGGGGCGAGCTCGCGGACGCGGATGGCTTCGGACAGGTGGGCGGTGAAGAACGTGGTGCAGCCTGCTGCCGACAAGGTCGGGATGACGGTATCGAGGCCGAGACCATAGCCGTCGGCTTTGACAACCGCGCCGCAGATCGAGTCTGCGGATTTTGAGGAAAGCAGAGTGAAATTTGCGGCGAGCGCTCTGGTGTTGATCGTGAGGATCGAGCCGAAAGTACCCGGGTCGGGGAGCGAGAGATTACCCGCCATGTCAGAATTGATCCGGGAGATTATCTCCGTTCGCGAGATTGGAGAAGCGCGTCACTTCGGCGTCAAATTGCAGGGTGACGGTCCCTGTCGGTCCGTGGCGTTGCTTGCCGATGATGATTTCGGCGCGGCCATGGATCTGCTCCATCTCGGTTTGCCAGTTCAGATGCTCCTCTGTCCCCGCGCGCGGCTCCTTGTTCTTCAGGTAGTATTCCTCTCGGAACACAAACATGACGACATCGGCATCCTGCTCGATGGACCCCGATTCGCGAAGATCGGAGAGCTGCGGGCGCTTGTCGTCGCGTTGCTCGACCTGACGCGAGAGCTGCGAGAGGGCAATGACGGGAACGGCGAGTTCCTTGGCGAGTGCCTTGAGACCTGTGGTGATCTCGGTGAGCTCCTGAACGCGGTTGTCGCCCTTCCTCGAGGAACCTGAGAGCAATTGAAGGTAGTCAACGACGAGCACATCGAGACCTTTCTGACGTTTCAGACGCCGGGCGCGTGTCGCCAACTGGGCGATGGAAATGCCGCCGGTCTGATCGATGTAGAAGGGGATGCGTTCCATTTCCCGGGCGGCATCGACGATACGGTCGAAATCATTGTCCTGAATTTCACCACGCCGGATTTTATAGGACGGAACGCCCGACTGCTCGGCGATGATGCGGGTGGCGAGTTGCTCGGACGACATCTCCAGCGAGAAGAAGCCGACAACGCCGCCATCGATACGATTGACAGCACCGTCCGGCCGCTTTTCGGCACGGTAGGCACGAGCAATGTTGAACGCCATGTTTGTGGCAAGTGCGGTTTTGCCCATCCCCGGGCGTCCGGCAATGATGACGAGATCAGAGGACTGCAAGCCACCCATGATCCGGTCGAGATCGGATAGCCCAGTCGCTATGCCGGAGAGTTTCCGATCTCGCCTGAAGGCCTCAGCCGCGAGATTAACGGCAATGCGCAGAGCATTGGAAAAAGTGATAAATCCACTATCAAAACGGCCGTTTTCAGCCAATTCATAGAGACGCTTTTCGGCTGCCTCAATCTGCTGTTTCGGATGATCATCGGCAGCAGCGTCATAGGCCGTGTTGACGATCTCCTCACCGATCAGGACGAGTTGACGCCGCATGGCAAGCTCATAGATCGTTCGGCCATAAGCTTCGGCGTTGATGATTGTGGTCGCCTCCGCCGCAAGGCGTCCGAGATATTGAGAAATTGTGATGCCGCCAAGGTCCTGATCACCGACAAAAGTCTTTAGTGTGATGGGGGTTGCGAGCTTGCCGCTGCGGATCAGCGACTGGCAGATATCGTAAATGCGGCGATGGGTCTCCTCGTGGAAATGGGAGGGCTCGAGAAAGTCCGAGACGCGATAATAGGCATCATTATTGACGAGGATCGCGCCCAGCAAAGCCTGCTCCGCCTCGACATTGTGCGGGGCGACACGGAACGGCATCTCCGTTTCACCTATTCTTGCGAGAACACCCGACGCTAACATTCTTTCCCCATCTCTTGTGACCATTGCTCTTAGCATGCACAGGACAATACGCCACGGGAGAAGCAACGGGCCACGCGCATGGCGTCCGTTTGTCCCCATTGACCACAGCATCAAAGAACATGGTTGACACTGATTCGGGTAAGTCCGGGCTTTGAGTTGCGGTACAACGAGCAATGAAGGCCAAACGTGTCCAGCAGGCCTCGCAACTTATGGACGCGGGCGGTGATCAGTCACCCAGACTTCCGCCTGCTTCGTTCAACGCCGCGCCGACTTCGAGGCCGAGATCGTCGAGATTGATCTCCTCGCGGATTGTCGCGCTTTCGCCGCGCGCCTGACGCTCGGCTTCTTCGGGGCTTCGGGCGACATTGACCGTGATGCCTACATCGACTTCCGCGTGCAGGTGCACAGGAACCCTGTGCAGACCCAGCGTCTTGATCGGAGCGTTCAGAGCAATCTGGGTCCGGTTGACGGCATGACCCTGAGCGACAACTTGCTCGGCGATATCACGTGCGGCAACGGAGCCGTAGAGCTGTCCCATTTCTCCAGCCTGCCGGATGATGACGATCATCTGTCCGTCGAGTTGCCCGGCTATACTGCCAGCGGCAGTCCGAGCTTTCATGTTGCGTTCTTCGATCGCAGTACGCTGAGACGCAAAGTGATCGAGGTTCGCCTTCGTGGCGCGCAATGCCTTGCCCCGAGGCAGTAAAAAATTTCGGGCATAACCGTCTTTGACCCGGACGACATCGCCGAGATGACCGAGATTGGGAACGCGTTCGAGAAGAATGATGTTCATGGAAGTGTCCTTTTTTGAGGGTTAGAGATCGGAGGAGAGTGGTGGACCAGATTTTGAGGATGGCTGACCGTTCACGCCAATGCCGAACCAACTATGAGCCATCCCGACCAGACCAAAGCCGAGAACCGGCCATCCCGGAAGGATGATAAACAGGGCATAAAGTGTCAGCAGGATCGGGAATCGTGTTTTGAGCGGCCGCGTTAACGCGTGGATGACTGCGAGACCCTGCAGACAGAAGGCCATCAGAAGGCTCGCAGCAATGACCGCGCTGAAGAGACTGATGAATCCGGACAGGACGAAAATGAGGAGTGCAGCCAAAACGACAACAATAATCGCCGAGCGCGGCATCCGCGTGGCTGAAAGGTCGGGCCACGGCCGGGGCAGCTTTCCAGACATATTGACCAGTTTTGCCGCGCCCCAGACCAGAAAAGTCATGACGGAGACCGACATTGCGGTGCTTAGCGGCGGAACAAGGACAGCGGCAAGTTTCGAGAAATGCTCAACCGCATCGGCCTTCTGCTGGTCGTTCAAACCTTCGAAAATCCCGGAGTCGAGCTGTTGAAGAATATCGACCATGCCTCTGAACGAGGCTAGGAATGTGTCGAAATCACGGGCGATCACGAGGATCCCGACGCATGTGAGAAGTGCGTTCAATCCTGCGATCCAGAGAAGGAATCGTCCGAGCGGATACCATTCCGTGCCAGTGTCTGTGTCGCGCGACAGAAGCAGCAGATAGCCGAAGAGCCAGCCCGGTATACCGGCAACGAGCGCGAAGGTAAGAGCTGCGAGGGGCGAGAACCAGAGCGCTGCGAGGATGATACCCGTCAGTGCACCTGCGATTCCTGAAACATGCCGCCAGCCGAGTGAAACGAGCAGGATCGGCAACGGTGCAACGAGGTAAAGAAACACCGAGACGGATGAACCGATGGTAACCAACGAAAAAAGAAGCACCGACACAAATCCGGCCAAAACGCCGAGCGCAATATTTCGATTCATAGCTGTCCCGCACCCTCTGGGCGGTTAGAGGAAGGTCGATGCCTGCCCCAACCCCTTAAAAAAGCACTGCGAGCCGATGGCCCGCAGCGAGTCCCTTTATGAAATCACGTAGGGCAGAAGGCCCAGGAAACGCGCGCGCTTGATTGCACGTGCTAAGTCGCGCTGTTTCGGTGCCGAAACGGCGGTGATCCTGGACGGAACGATCTTGCCGCGCTCGGAAATGTAGCGCGAGAGCAGACGCGTATCCTTGAAGTCGATTTTCGGCGCGTTAGGCCCCGAAAAAGGACAGGATTTGCGGCGGCGATAGAACGGACGGCGTGCCGCGCCGCTGCCGGTTGACTCTGTCGAGGACATCAGAAGTTCTCCCCATCTGAAAATGACGCGTCACCAGCCGGACGCGGCGCACGACCGGAACCACCGAACGAGCGACCCCCGCCGCCGGAACGCCCGCCACCGCCAAAACCGCCGCCAAACCCGCGATCGCCACGCTCATCGTCGCGTTCACGCTTCTGCAACATGGCCGACGGGCCATCCTCCAGCGCTTCGACGCGAATTGTGAGCGATCGGATTACGTCTTCGCTGATGGCCATGACGCGTTCCATTTCAGTGATCGCCTTTGATGGACCGTCTATGTTGAACAGCGTGAAATGTGCCTTGCGGTTTTTCTTGATACGGAATGCAAGCGTCTTTACGCCCCAATATTCCGACTTCGTGATCTTGCCGCCATTTGCGTCAATGATACTTTTGAACTGGCCGTTCAGTGCTTCGACCTGCTGGGTCGTCACATCCTGTCGCGCAAGATATACATGCTCGTAGAGAGCCATTGTGTGGACCTTTCCTGTTAAGCGTTTCCGGCGCAAAGCCCTTCAAGCCTCTCGAGGCCCGAACGGAATGGAGAAGGCGGAGACAAGGGACAGGGGCATAGAACTTCCCCCCATTCGAAGATGCAGCGTGAGATTGCCGATCTTCAAATCATCCTTTCAGCCTCCAGCCGAAATCCGCAAAGCGTGTCCCTATCGCCTTTTGAACGATTGCGCAAGCGTCGAGGCGACTTTTTGATCACGTGATCTAACCCGCAAGAAAAAAGTCGATCACAAGCTTGGTGTTCAGAACGACAATGACCAGCGCAATCAAGGATGCAAGGAGTGTAATCCACAGAGGGGCCCTCAAGGGGCCCATTTTGCTACGCTGGGATGTGAAGATAACGAGCGGGATGACGGCGAAGGGCAATTGCAGGCTCAGCACCACCTGGGAAAAGATCAGAAGTTGTGCGGTGCCTGCTTCGCCGAACCACAGGGCAGTGAGTGCGGCGGGGACAATCGCGATGAGGCGCGTGATCAGTCGCCGCATCCATGGTGGCAGCCGGATTTCAAGAAAGCCCTCCATCACGATTTGCCCGGCGAGTGTGGCGGTGACGGTCGAATTCAGACCGCAACCGATGAGGGCGACTGCGAACAGGATCGGCGCGAGGGAAGATCCAAGCAGGGGGTCAAGCAAGGAATGGGCGTCCCCCAGTTCGGTGATATCCGTTCGGCTGTTTGCGTGAAAGGCGGCTGCAGCGAGGATCAGAATCGACGCGTTGATGACGAGGGCGAAGACGAGCGCGATGGTCGAGTCGATGGTCGCGAATGTGAGGCTCTGGCGGCGTGCCGTGTCCGTGTCGCCGAGGTTACGGGTCTGAACGATGCTGGAATGGAGATAGAGATTGTGTGGCATCACGGTGGCGCCGAGAATTCCGAGCGCGAGATAGAGCATTTCGGGGTTGGTGACGATGTCGGCCGAGGGCGCAAATCCGCCGAGGATTCCCGCAAGTTCAGGCTTTGCGAGAATGATCTGAGCGGCGAAGCAGACGGCGATCACAAGCAGCACGGCGACGATAAAGGCCTCGATGGCGCGGAAACCGAGGCGTTGCAACATCAGAATGACAAAGACATCGAGCGAGGTGATCACAATTCCCCAGGCGAGCGGGAGACCGAAGAGCAGTTGCAGGCCGATGGCGGTGCCGATGACTTCGGCGAGATCGGTCGCGATGATGGCGATTTCCGCCATGACCCAGAGAAGGGCGGCGACCGGCTTCGGGTAGGCATCGCGGCAGGCCTGGGCGAGATCGCGTCGTGAGCCGACTGCGAGGCGGGCAGAGAGCGATTGCAGGATGATCGCCATCAGACTCGACAAGAGCGCAACGGATAGCAGCATGTAGCCGAATTTTGAGCCGCCGGCGAGCGCTGTGGCCCAATTGCCGGGATCCATATAGCCGACGGCAACGAGATAACCCGGGCCGAGAAAGGCGAGCATTTTGCGCCAGGACGGCCAGAGCGGATTGACCGCGATGGTTTGATGGGCGCCGGGCAGTGAGACGTCCCCGCCGGATCGCCGCCAACCACCCAGAATGTCGCGATCTGTCATTCTGTCGCTCCGACGTTGAACGTGTGCCCGCTTATCGGACATTGCAAGCATATCAAGAGGGGGGCCAAAGAGGATGAACTCCGTATTGAAATATTCAATGGCAAATGTGCAGGGTTCGTGTCTGTTCGTCCATCATCAAATGTGATCAGAAATTGCGGCAAATTTGTCATGTCTGTGACAGAATGGCGGGATTTTCAAATTTGCGATTCTGGTGATACGTATTTTCGCCATGTTTGTCTTTCTACTTCCTGCAAAACCGAAGGCTGGATAACCCGATGACCAAACACGCATTCGACAAGACGAAGCTTCCGAGCCGCCATGTGACCGAGGGCCCGGAGCGGGCGCCGCATCGCTCCTATTATTATGCGATGGGGCTTAACCGCGAGCAGATGTCGCTGCCCTTCGTCGGCGTTGCGTCATGCTGGAACGAGGCGGCCCCCTGCAACATCAATCTGATGCATCAGGCTCAGTTCGTGAAAAAGGGTGTGTCGGAAGCGGGGGGAACGCCGCGGGAATTTGTGACGATCACGGTGACGGACGGCATTGCGATGGGCCATCAAGGGATGAAATCCTCTCTTGTCTCGCGTGAGGTTATTGCGGACTCTGTTGAATTGACGATGCGCGGCCATGCCTATGACGCGCTGGTCGGACTTGCCGGCTGTGACAAATCCTTGCCGGGCATGATGATGGCGATGGTGCGGTTGAATGTTCCGTCGATCTTCATCTATGGCGGTTCGATCCTTCCGGGAACGTTCAAGGGACAGCCCGTTACCGTCCAGGACGTTTTCGAAGCGGTCGGCAAGCATTCGGTGGGTGCGATGTCTACGGAGGACCTGCTGGCACTGGAAGCCGTTGCCTGCCCGTCTGCGGGTGCGTGCGGGGCACAGTTCACCGCGAATACGATGGCGACGGTTTCGGAGGCGATCGGGTTGGCGCTGCCGTACTCGGCAGGGGCGCCGGCGCCCTACAGCATCCGCGAGCAGTTTTGTCATACGGCTGGTGAGATGATCATGGAATTGATCGCGAAGCAGATCCGCCCCCGCGACATTGTGACGCGCAAGTCTCTGGAAAATGCGGCAACAGTTGTTGCAGCTTCGGGCGGCTCGACGAACGCGGCGCTGCATTTGCCGGCGATTGCGCACGAGGCCGGGATCGCGTTCGACCTGTTCGATGTTGCCGGGATTTTCAAAAGGACTCCCTATATCGCCGATTTGAAGCCCGGCGGGAGATACGTCGCGAAGGATCTCTTCGAGGTCGGCGGTATTCCGCTCCTGATCAAGACGCTTCTTGAAAACGGGTTTCTGCACGGCGACTGCATGACCGTGACAGGACGGACGATGGCCGAGAACATGGCGTCTGTGAAGTGGAATCCGGATCAGGATGTGGTCAGGCCGGCCAACAGGCCGTTTACGCCGACGGGCGGCGTTGTCGGCTTGAGCGGCAATCTTGCGCCGGATGGCGCAATTGTGAAGGTCGCGGGAATGGCTGCCGACAAGCAGGTTTTCAAAGGTCCGGCGCGTTGCTTCGATTGCGAGGAGGATTGCTTTGAGGCGGTGAAGAAGAAGCACTACAGCGTCGGTGACGTTCTGGTCATACGGTATGAGGGACCGCGTGGCGGGCCGGGTATGCGGGAAATGCTATCGACGACGGCAGCACTTTACGGGCAGGGCATGGGTGACAAGGTTGCGCTGATCACGGACGGAAGGTTTTCGGGTGCTACGCGGGGGTTCTGTGTCGGGCATGTCGGGCCCGAGGCCGCTGTTGGCGGACCGATCGCGCTGGTGCGTGACGGCGACATCATCGAGCTGGATGCCACGAAGGGGCTTCTTGCCATACATGTGACGGAAGAAGAACTTTCCCGCCGTAAAAAAGACTGGAAGCCGCGCGACCATGATTTCGGATCAGGCACGATCTGGAAATACGCTCAGACGGTTGGATCGGCGAGGGATGGCGCCGTGACACATCCGGGCGGCAAGGGTGAAAAGCAGGTGTATGCGGATATCTGAGACGGTAGCGACACAACTTCTCTCCGGTTTGCGGGTTACTCTGCTCACATGTGTGTGCGTGGGGTCGGCGTCTGCGTCTGATCTCGTGCCTTTGAAGAGTGGTCCGGGGGACGTCGTCGGAGAAAACGGGGAGGGTGTTATCGAGTCGGTCGTCGAGGCCACCAAAAGCGCGGTGCGCGAATATCTCGCGGGCAACAAGAAGAATGCCGTATCTGCTTTGGAGACGGCTGCCAAGCAGGGTCATGCGCCGGCGTTGTGGAAACTCGCACGGATGAATGCGGATGGCGATGGTGTGCCGCAGAACGAGCTGAAAGCTTATTCCTATTTTTCACGGTTGTGCGACGAGAATGCGGATGAGCTGCCTGACTCTGCGATAGCGCCCTTCATTGCGGCGTCGTTCAACGCATTGGGGGGATATTATCTCAGGGGAATCGCGAATAGCGCGGTCAAGGCTGATCCGGAGCGGGCGCGGGAGATGTTTTCGTATTCGGCGACGTATTTCGGCGACCGGGATGCGCAATATTATCTCGGTAAACTCTATCTCGACGGGGTTGGTGGGAACCGTGACGTCAAGCAGGCTGTACGCTGGCTGAACCTCTCGTCAGAGAAGGGACACAGGCTTTCTCAGGCAACACTGGGCGAGCTGCTTGCTTCGGGAACTGCCGGTTCGAGGCAGAAAGCCCGCGCAATCATGTGGCTTACGCTCGCAAGCGAGGGGGCGGATCCGGAAAAGGATGGCTGGATCCTTGATCTGAACAGAAAAATCTATGCGGAAGCGTCTGAAAATGACCGGATCGCGGCGAAGGCTTATCTTGAACGCTGGTCAAGCCGCAAGACAGCGACAATGGCAGGGTCGGGGGTCAATCCTTCATATCAGCCCTGATCGGCACGTGATCTGACGGCTTTTCCCAGGCACGGACGTGCTTGTCGATCTCGCACGCGACCAATCTGTCCGCAGCCTGCGGCGACAGCAGCAGGTGATCGATGCGGATACCGTTGTTTTTTGGCCAGGCGCCTGCCTGATAATCCCAGAATGTAAAAGCGCTTTTTTGATCACTGCACGCCCGGAAGGCGTCGGTGAGACCGAGATTGAGCAATTCCTGAAATTTGGCGCGGGTATGCGGGACAAAGAGCGCATCATTCAACCAGCCGGCCGGATCTTTTGCATCCGAAGCTTCAGGAATGACATTGTAATCTCCGGCAAGTACCAACGGCTCCTCCATTGTGAGCAGATGACGTGCGTGGGCGATCAAGCGGTCGAACCAAGCCATCTTGTAGGTGAATTTTTCGGTGCCGAGCGGGTTGCCGTTTGGCAGATAGAGCGAAACGATTCGAACGACCCCCTGCGGTCGCGAGACAACGGCCTCGATATAGCGGGCCTGTTCATCCTGTTCGTCGCCGGGAAGACCGTGCGTTTCGTCTTCGATGCGATACTTCGAGAGAATGGCTACGCCGTTGAATGTTTTCTGGCCGAGAACTGCGATATTGTAGCCGAGCGATTCGATTTCCGCGGCGGGAAACGTATCTTCGGTGCATTTGAGTTCCTGAAGACAGACGATATCCGGACTTGTTTCCTTGAGCCAGGCGATGAGATGCCCGGTCCGCTGGCGAACGGAATTCACGTTCCAAGATGCAACACGCATGGCTAACCGTTTCGTTGAAAGAATCGTACAAAATCGTAGCATTCGACGTGCGGCCTGGCGAGCGTTGAGAATGAATTGAGTCATGATCGCCGTATGCTTCGGAAATGGCTCGTCTTCTGATAGATGCACTTGACTCCGAGCGCGTCGAGGTGTCTCACGACGTCAAGCAGAGGGGGTTGCAGGAAAATGGGCGCAGCTTTTGTGTTTCCGGGACAGGGGAGCCAATTCGTCGGTATGGGGCTCGCACTTCATGCGGCGTTTCCTGTCGCGCGGCATGTGTTTGAGGAAGTAGACGCTGCATTGGGGCAGAGACTCTCCGCGCTGATGTTCGAGGGACCTGAGGCGGAGCTGATGCTCACAGCGAACGCGCAACCCGCATTGATGGCTGTGAGCCTTGCGACCATGCGGGTGCTGGAAAGCGAAACGGGTTTTGATCTCGAAAGGCATGCTTCATTTGTTGCCGGCCACTCGCTGGGTGAATATTCGGCGCTTGCGGCGGCAGGTACGCTGACAATTACGGATACGGCCTTGCTGCTCCGGGTTCGCGGGAGCGCGATGCAGGCGGCGGTTCCGGCTGGACTGGGTTCCATGGCGGCACTGATCGGACTTGATTTTGCGGACGCGTCGGCGGTCGCGAACGAGGCTGCGCAGGGAGACGTCTGTCAGGCAGCGAATGATAATGGTGGCGGGCAGGTTGTTATCTCCGGTCACACCGCGGCTGTCGAAAGGGCGATTGATCTGGCGAAGAAGAAGGGTGCAAAGCGCGCAATATTGTTGCCGGTATCCGCGCCTTTCCACTGTTTGCTGATGTCACCCGCGGCGGATGTGATGCGGGATGCGCTAGCCGGAGTTTTGTTGATACCGCCAAAAATTCCGGTGGTGTGCAATGTATTGGCGCGTCCAAGTTCTGATCCGGACGAAATCCGCACAAATCTGGTGCGTCAGGTGACGGGAACGGTAAGGTGGCGCGAGAGCGTTCAGTGGATGGGTGCTCAGGGTATCGACCGCTTTTTTGAAATTGGTGCGGGCAAGGTCCTGACGGGCCTGTTGAAGCGGATTGTGCCCGATGCGGAGGGTTTTCCGATTGGTGGACCAGAAGATATTGCGTTCTGCCGAACGGTGTTGGGGCTTACTTAGGAGGATCGGGCATGTTTGATCTCTCAGGGCGGACAGCACTTGTGACAGGTGCATCTGGCGGCATTGGCGGTGCGATTGCCAGGGCGTTGCACGCGCAGGGCGCCGTGGTTTCAATATCGGGAACGCGGGAGGCGGCACTCCAGCAGCTTGCGGACGAATTGGGCAGCCGGGTGCACGTAGTGCCGTGCAACCTTGCCGACAAGACCGCACTCGACGGCTTGATTGCGAGCGCCGAGACTGCGATGGGCGGGCTGGATATTCTGGTGAATAATGCCGGTGTTACATGCGATAGTCTCTTTATCCGGATGAAGAATGAAGAGTGGGATCAGGTTCTCCGGGTCAATCTCGATTCGGCTTTTTATCTGACGCGTGCCGCGGTTAAAAACATGATGCGGCGGCGGTATGGCCGTGTGATTTTCATCACCTCCGTTGTCGGCTCCATGGGAAATCCGGGACAGGCGAATTATGCGGCGTCGAAAGCGGCGATTTCGGCGATGGCGAAATCCGTGGGGCAGGAAGTCGCAAGCCGAAATATAACGCTGAATTGTATTGCGCCAGGTTTTATCCGGACGCCGATGACGGATGTTCTGAGTGACAAGCAGACGGAAGCAATGTTGCAACGAATTCCGGCCGGGCGGTATGGAACGCCAGACGAAGTAGCATCGACCGCGGTTTTTCTTGCGAGCAACGAAGCCGCCTATGTCACGGGTCAAACTTTGCATGTAAACGGTGGAATGATAATGATTTGAATGTTTTAATAAGATTATCTAATGTGTTATGATAATCATTCCCAATTTTGATCAAACATGATGGTGTGGTAAATTTCAGTTTGATGGTACATAAGGGGTTGACGATTTCGTTTCAAAGTCGTTTGACGTCGAGTTCGTATTCCGGTTTTTAACCGTGGTTGCATTGTGGTCGAATGCCGAAAGATCCGGTAGCGGGCGACATGCTGCAGACGTTGGAAAGCCGCCGATCAGTCGAAAGCATGAGGGTTAATTATGAGCGATATCGCAGCGCGGGTTAAGAAGATCGTGATCGAGCATCTGGGTGTTGATGCCGACAAGGTGATTGAAAGCGCGAACTTCATTGACGATCTTGGTGCAGACAGTCTCGATACAGTCGAACTCGTGATGGCCTTTGAAGAAGAGTTCAGTGTCGAAATTCCGGATGATGCGGCAGAAACAATCCGCACGGTTGGCGACGCGGTTGCCTTCATCACGAAGAAGGCGGCCTGATTTAGGGTTGCCGTCAACTCAATCGGTTGGTTCGGGGGATCTTTCCATGCGTCGTGTGGTGATCACAGGGATGGGCATGGTGGGTCCACTCGGAATGGGTGTCGAACACGGTTGGAAGCGGCTAGTTTCAGGCGAGAGCGGGGCGGTTCGCGTCTCTCGATTCGACGTTTCCGACATTTCCTCTCAGATTGCCTGCGAAATTCCGCGGGGTGATGGCTCCGACGGAACGTTCAATCCTGATCAGTGGATGGATCCGAAGGACCAGCGCAAGGTGGACGAGTTCATCATCTACGGTCTTGCGGCAGCGGGCGAGGCCCTTCGAGATGCGGGCTGGACACCGAAATCGCAGGCCGACCAGAGCCGTACGGGGGTGCTTGTCGGTTCGGGGATCGGCGGGATCGGCGGGATCTACGAAGCGTCGGTGACGTTGCTGGAGAGAGGGCCGCGACGGATTTCGCCGTTCTTCATTCCGGGGCGGATCATCAATCTCGCGTCCGGCTATATTTCGATTGCGCATGGTCTCAAGGGTCCGAATCATTCGGTCGTCACCGCATGTTCGACGGGCGCGCATGCGATCGGTGATGCCGGGCGGCTGATCATGCTTGGTGACGCCGACGTGATGGTGGCGGGCGGTGCTGAATCGCCGATCAATCGATTGTCGCTTGCGGGCTTCTGTGCCTGTCGGGCGCTCTCGACCGGTTTCAACGAGACACCTTTGAAGGCGTCCCGTCCATATGATCGGGATCGGGACGGTTTCGTCATGGGCGAGGGGGCCGGAATTGTCGTGCTCGAGGCACTAGAGCATGCTTTGGCACGCGGCGCAAAGATATACGGGGAATTGGTCGGATATGGGCTTTCGGGCGACGCGTACCACATCACATCACCAGCGGAAGATGGCGACGGTGCGTTCCGGTGCATGACAGCAGCGCTCAATCGCGCCGGTGTTTCGGCGGATGATGTTGATTATGTGAATGCGCACGGAACATCGACTCCGCTGGGCGACGAGATCGAGCTGAGGGCGGTTGAGCGTCTGCTCGGAAGTCGCCGCAATTCGGTCGCAATGTCGGCAACAAAGTCGGCTACCGGACATTTACTTGGTGCTGCCGGGGCGATTGAAGCTATTTTTTCGGTTCTTGCTATCCGCGACGGAATTGTTCCGCCAACGCTCAATCTGGATCATCCGTCAGTCGAAACCTCGATTGATCTCGTACCGCACATGGCGAAGAAGCGGAACGTCGATATTGCTCTGTCCAATTCATTCGGGTTTGGCGGTACGAATGCGTCGTTGGTTTTTCGTCGATATATGGCATGACGGATATTTGCTTGAATTGCTGAGTGAGCAGGTTACGATCTTCCCGATACAGCCAGTTTGAAGCGAGGCGAACATGCTGGATGCGACGCGCCCCGAGAGAGGCAGGCCGGAGATGGATCTGCCGGGTTCACGGCGTTTGTTCAATCGTCTTGTGCCGAAAAGCCCGGCTGCGGCGATCTTGCCCGAGTCGGTCCCACTTCCACCTGCGCGGTCGGAGAAGGAACGCCGCGAGCGCCCCTTGACCAATTTTCTCAGCGGATTGATGTCGTTCATCGTGATTTCGGCACTGCTCATGCTGGCGGTTGTCGCGATGATCGAGCGCAGCTTCACCGCTCCGGGTCCGCTGGACACGGAGAAAGTCGTGATTGTTCGCGGCAGCACTTCTGATGTCATCGATCAACTTGAGCGGGAAGGTGTTATCGACCAGTCATTTCTGCTAGCGCTCGGGTGGCAGCTGAGTGGCAAGGCCTCATTGATCAAGGCTGGCGAATACGCGTTCAAGGCGCGGGTGAGCCTATCCGAGGTGACGGATATCCTCGTCGAGGGGAAATCGGTTTTGTATGCACTCACGCTGGCCGAAGGTCTGACAAGTTTACAGATTGTCGAGCGGCTGATGCGGGACGAGATCCTGTCCGGCGAAGTGCGCGAAATTCCAAAGGAGGGCTCATTGCTGCCCGAAACCTACAAATTTGTCCGTGGCATGACACGGACCCAGTTGCTGGATCGTATGGCGCAGGCGCAGGCACGGACGGTCAAGGAAATATGGGAGAGACGCTCGCAAGATCTGCCGATCAGCAGTCCGCAGGAAATGGTGATTCTCGCTTCGATCGTCGAGAAGGAAACGGGCAGGGCAGATGAGAGACCGCGCGTTGCCGGTGTCTTCATCAACCGCCTCAACAGGCAGATGAAACTGCAGTCCGATCCGACGATCGTGTATGGACTGGTCGGCGGAAAGGGCACGCTGGGACGTCCGATCTTGAAGAGCGAGATCGACAGTCCCACACCTTTCAATACCTATGTGATTCCGGGTCTTCCGATCGGGCCGATCACAAATCCCGGCAAGGCATCACTGGAAGCGGTTGCCAATCCGTCACGTACGAAAGATCTGTATTTTGTGGCAGACGGCACGGGCGGGCACGCTTTTGCCGAAACACTGGAGCAGCACAACAGAAATGTTCTCAAGTGGCGGCAGATCGAAGCGGAGCGGGTCGACTCGGCTGCTGGCGCTTTGGCACCTCCGCCGGTCGAAGCAAAGCCTGCGACACCGCCCGAGCCGGTAGTTGGAGCGCCTGCTCAGAAAACTCCGCCCAAGCTAACGACTCCGGCCAAGCCAGCGGCCAAGGCCCCTGTCAAGAAGAAGGTTCCGCCTGCCAACTGACGGGTCGCCCGGGGGCGGAACGACGGGTGACGGAGCGATGATCACGATCGGACTTCAGACAACCATGACACTTCATCCGAGTAATCCTCAAATCAAACGGCGCGGATTGATGCTGGTCCTGTCATCGCCCTCCGGTGCGGGGAAGACGACGTTGACGCGGCTTCTGCGCGAGCGGGAAACTTCGCTCGCATTGTCGATCTCGGTTACGACGCGGGAGCGGCGTCCTAGCGAGGTCGAGGGAAGCCATTACCATTTCATATCCGAGGCTGAATTCAGGGATTTGCAGGTCCGGGGGGATTTGCTGGAGTCTGCCTTTGTGCACGGCCATCATTACGGATCGCCTCGCAGGCCGATTGAGCAGGCGCTCGCGGAGGGAAAGGATATTCTTTTCGATATTGATTATCAGGGAGCGCGACAGATTGCGTCGAAAGCACCCGACGATGTTGTGACGGTGTTCATCCTTCCGCCGTCGATCACGGAGCTTCGAACGCGGCTTGAGCGCCGGGCAGAAGATTCGGGCGAGGTGATTGACCGGCGACTGGCAGCAGCCAAGCAGGAGATCAGTCGTTGGGAGGACTATAATTACGTGCTCGTCAATGAGGATCTCGACACGACATTTGCACACTTGCGAGCGCTGTTGGCGGCCGAAAGGCTCAAGCGGGAACGGCAGGTGGGGCTCTCGAGTTTTGTTGCCGGACTGCTTCGTGATTTACCCTGAAATCAGGGCCAATCAGACCGTGCCGGATTTGAGCAGATGATAGCGCTGCGCGAGCGTTACGAATTGCATGACGGAGAGCGTTTCCGCGCGTGCGGTTTCATCGATATCGGTGTCTGCGAGAAGTGCCGTCGGATCGATGCCCATTCCCTTGAGGCTCTGACGGAGCATTTTCCTGCGTTGGCCGAATGCATTGCGCGTGACTGCTTCGAGATCGGATTGCAGGCAGGGCAGCGGGTTTGTGCGCGGAACGAGGTGCACGATGCTTGATTTGACTTTCGGTGGCGGTATGAAGGCGCTCGGTGACACATCAAACAGAAGCCTTGCCTCTGTTCGCCAGGTGCTGAAAACAGCGAGGCGGCCATAATCACGCGGATCTTCGGGTGTTGCGACAATGCGCCGAGCGACTTCACGCTGGAACATGAGTGTCATGCTCTGATAGAAGGGGGGCCATGGCTCGAGGCCAATCCACCGGGTCAGAAGTTCGGTACCGACATTATAGGGCAGGTTGCTGACAATCTTGATGTTCTTGTGTTCGGAAAATCTGCTCCAGTCGATTGAGAGCGCGTCCTCGTTCATGATTGTCATGCGGCCCGGGTAGTGGGCGGATATCTCTTCGAGCGCAGGGATAAAACGCGGGTCCTTCTCGATGACGATGATTTTCCTGGGTGACAAAGCCAATATTGCGCGGGTGAGGCCTCCGGGACCCGGGCCGACTTCGATGACGGTTATATCTGGCGTGATGCCTGCGGAGCGGGCGATGCGGGATGTGAGGTTGAGGTCGAACAGATAGTTCTGGCCGAAAGCTTTCAATGCCTTCAGGTCGAAGCGGTGAATGACGTCTCTGAGAGGCGGCAGCGTATCGATCGGCATTCGGTCTTCAAGGACGGAAAGTTGAGTCGGGGTCACTCTCGCTTCCGTCCGATCTCTGCTCGAACTGAAGCGATCCCAATGTTCTGAATGTGATCGAGAGCCATAAGGTCTGATCGCTTTTCGATGTACCTGTCACGAGCGGCTCCCTGCTCTGATAAGAGAGTGCGACATTTGTGCATTCATCGCCATATCCGATTCCCATGGCGTAATTGGCGAGATTGGTCGTCTGGATCGTCTGCTTTTCAAGGTAAAAAAGTGCTCGGCCGAAAAGAGTCCAGTTCTCATTGATCTTGTAGCTGCCGCCGACGCCAAGCCCATCCCGGTTCCCGAATATGCCTGCATCGGGTTGCGCGGCGAAAAATGCATAATTCAGATTTGTGGAGAGTCGATCGAAGGTAGCCCTGGTCTCAAGCTCGAGCCTCTTCGTTGTGAGATCATTTTCGTCGAGGCGTGCGCGCGCCGTGAAGGAGTAATCCTCCGAGGGAACAACCTGAAAACGGGAAATATAATCCGACTGGCGTGTATCCAGACCCGACTGACGCCCCTCCAACGCAAGACCTCGGCTGGCAAAAGAATTTGACCCCGCCAAATGAAAAGATTGACCAAGTAACAGATTCGCGTAGGCGCCGCTGTTCAGGTTCAGCGTATATTGAGCACCGACGTTTGCCCGCGCGCCGCCCTCGATTCGATCGTAGCCAGAAAACTTGTCGACAGCGAACAGATTTGTGTCGTCGAATACGAGACTTTGAGCGTCCTCGTTTGGAAACTTACCAGTATTGGTCTCGTTCGGACGGGCAATGAGCTGGATAATGGGCTCGATCAGCTGTGTGGCGTTTTCACCGGGACTGACAAATGGATAACGATAGGTGACACCGACCGTGCCCATGGCACGCGACAAGGGTTCGTCTGTATTGGAGATCAGCGCATCCTGCTTGCGGTTCACGGTATTCGATTGACTCAATGTCGAGAAAGCGAAATCAAGACGCGCCGAGCTGAAGGGTGTCCATGACTGGCCGAAATCGTCGATGAAGGTTCGACGCCAAGAAAGCTGGGTGGTGTATCTGGCATAATTTCCGCCGACACCCCGAAGGTAGCAATTGGTTGAGGTCGGAGCGAGTGTATTGCAGTTTCCTGTCAGTGTTCCGTAATCGGCTTCCTCGCGCGTCACGTGAAGAAAATTCGCCGAGAGGTCAAATTCGCCTCCAATGCCGGAAGGGCCGGAAAAACGACGATCATAATCGAGGACCGGAAGGATATAGGGCTGGAACGCCTGATTATCGCTGCTTATCAACGTCTTGAAGCTATATCCGCTCATATTGAAGAAACTTCGGTCACCATCGCCTTGCAAGAACGCTGTCGACGTGGATTCGTATTTTATCGTTCCGAGCTTGGTGACCGACGGGCTGCTGATCTTGTAGTTTTCAAGAAACCATTTGTCGGAGAGGAGCGCAATATCCCACCCCCAATGCCAATTGCGATTGATTGCCAGTTTGCCGAACGTCTCGATATAGCCGCGATTGGCCATGTTACCGGGTCCATTACCGTCGGTCAGAAATGCGCCGGGATCCTGCTGGGAGATTCCTGCAACACGCACGGTGTAGGATCCGCCATCAAGTAATTGACGCCACTCGGCGGCTCCGAGAAACCCCTGTCTTGAGTAATATCTGGGCGAGAGTGTCAGATCATAATCAGACGCGAGATTGATGAAATAGGACCCGGTCATGCTCGCTCCGAGCGTCGACGAGAATCCGGGATTGACGGAGAGGAGCCCGGTTTTCTTCCTGACGTCCGGATCGGGCGCCGAAAAATAAGGGGAATAGAAAATCGGTACACCCAGCAATTCGAAACGGGCGTCTTCATAATAGATCATCTGCTCTGATTTATTGTGGATGATGCGCTTCGCTTTGATCTGCCAGAAAGGCGGCTTTATCGGGTTATCCTTGCAGGGTTCACATGCCGTGTATGTACCCTTGTCAAAGACGAGCACATCGCCCGCGATACGTTCGGCGCGCGGTGCAACAAAATGGGTTCTGTCGATTGTGTCGATGCGCAGCGACTTTATGAACCCGTCACGAAAGTCGTCCGACAATTCGAACGTATCGCCATAGGCCATATCACCGCCAGGTTCCCTCAGGCGTGCATGGCCTGACGCTGTTACCCGTTTCGTCTTCTGATCATATGTAACAATATCTGCTTCGAGGATCTTGCCCCTGTAGTAAAGCTTCACATTTCCCGAGGCGGAGACACGTTCATTGTCACGATCGTAGACAAGTTCGTCGGCATCAATGACGAGCGGGGAAGTCTCTTCGGCCGACGACGCCCCGGCGGGCAGGGCAGATATCTTCTCGGCAGCATGAAGCTGCATGGCGACAAGCAAGCCGCCAAACACCACTGCGAAACTGAGCGAACGACCGAGCGCCATTCCTTCCGGGTACTCCTGATGCTGTGTGACCTATCCTAACGTCAACCGTCCTCCTGATACAACAAAGTCCAGGAACCGAGAAAGCACGCGATTCCGGGTGGCAGCCAAGCCGCCAGTATCGTTGATATCAGTCCGACAGATCCAAGGTCAGAAAAAATCCTGTTTATGGTAAAGAAAGCAAAGCCAGCGACCACTCCACCCAGTATCGATGCGGCACTCTGACCTGTTCGCGAGAACCTTACGGATACACAGGCGGCGATAAACACCATAGCAACGAAGACCAGCGGTCTCGCAAGGAGTGACTGGTAGGCCTGATAGAAGGCGGTCGCATCAATACCTGCGGCCTGCATCTGATCTGCCCAGTTCTTCAAGATCCAGAAGGGAACGGCTTCCGGCACGGTAAACGTCCGGCGCAGCAGATCGGGCGTGATATTGGTTGCAATTTCGAGGATTGCGTGCTTTTCGGGCAAACTACCCGGGATCACAATCCGCGCATTTTCGAGTTTCCAGTATCCATCGAACAGAACAGCTGTCTCGGCTTTTGTCCTCTGGATGAAGCGGCCATTTTGATCGAACTCAAAAAAGGTCACGTTAGCGAGACTCGCCGTTCGGTTGTTCGTTCGGATGGCGCGGATGATCGCATCGCCATCGACGCTTGACTGGCGGAGCCAGAATTCGGATTTATCGACCGGTTTAGCGTTCCTCAGCAGTCTGGCTTCGACTTCCTCGATCTGGCCTTTCAGGAGTGCGGATACCGGATTGTATACTGCTGTCGAGAAAACACCCAGAAGGAGCGCTGCGGCGAGGGGCGGCACCAATATCTGCCAGATCGAAATGCCTGCGGCGCGTGCTACAACGAGTTCCCGCAGGCGCGATAAGGAAAGAAAAACGATCAACGCGCCAAACAATGCCGCGAACGGCAGGGCCTGTTCGGCCACAGGCGGCACGCGAAGGACGGAGAGATGCATCAAGGAAGCGATGGAGATCGTCTCCCTGCCGGCGGATATCCGGATCAGTTCCACGAAGTCCAGCAAATAGATCAATGTCAGGACGACGAGGAAGGTAAGCACGATTACCAGCAAAAAGCGCCCGAACAAATATTGGTAAAACAGTTTCGGTGCGAGTTTGGCGAGCATTTATCAGTTTCTCTCTGCCGACAGGACGCCGCGCGACCCACCGATCTTCGATTTCATATGCAGGTACAGGAACGGTGAAAAAATGGCGAGAAGCGGCATCAGAACGCTAGCGACGCTCAATTCGGGATTTCGGGCGATCATTGTCCCGATCGCAAAGCCAATCAGTCTGATACCGATCGCCGTACCGATCGCGAACAAAACGATGCGGGTGCCCGACTGACGCGTCGTTCGCGGTGTAACCGTGGCAGCAAACCCGATAGCCATGAAAGCGAGAGTATAAAGGGGTGCGACAAGACGCTCGACCAGCTCGGACAAAGCGTGACCGTTTTCGATCGTCATACGCCCGGCTGCCACGACTGATTTAACGAGATCACTCGTACTGCGCTCGCGGGGCGAGTATTTGACGTCAGCGGCATCGGGTGTGAGTTGGGCCAAATCTAGCGAATATCGCTTGAATGCAACAACGCTGGCATCGACGGCCCTTGCCGACTCCCGCTGGACACTGCCAGTTTCAAGAACGAGATATGTACTCTCGCCGCTTTCAACGACTTGGCCCCGCTCGGCGATGTAGGCGATCGTGAGCTGTGGGTCCCGCGAGTCCTGGATGAAGACGCCGACCAGAGCATCGCCACTCTTTTCGCGGTAGTGGAAGACCACATTCCGCTCGAGCGTATTGAACTTTCCCGATTGAATGATTTTCGACACGAAATCGGCACGGATCTGCGTGATGATATCGCGCAATGTCCGGGACGACTCCGGCATGATCCAACCCGTCAGAAAAAGCGTGAATAACGCGACAACAAGCGAGAAGCCGAAAAGCGGCTTGAGAATCTGCCAGTGTGAGACGCCAATTGTGCTGAACATGACGAGTTCACTGTCCGCGTTCAGACGGTTGAAAGTCTGCAGAACGGCAATGAAAAGTGCAACCGGAGCAAGAATTGTCAATATAGAAGGAAGAGCAAGAGTCGTGACTTTAAGAAAGGTGAGGAATGATTGACCCTGTGTTGTGACAAGTGTGAACTGCCGAAGAGACTGCGTCACCCAGATCACCCCGATCAAGCCGAAAAGGGATGAAAGAAAGGGCTTGGTCAGCATTTTAAGCAGGTATCTGTTGAGTATCCGCATCAGGTCTCCGCTTGCATCGGGTTCAAAAACTGTTTCGCCAAAACGTTCCTCGCATATCTATAACAGGGATTGGGAGGCGTTGCCGAATTGTTTGTTGCCTCATCGAATGCCCGGCATTAGAGAATGTCGGTATTCGAGGAGTAAAAAATGCAATCTGATCCGAAAATCTCATTTGACTCCATGACTTCGCCGAACGCCGGAGCCTGCGTCATTTTTGTTGGCGATGATCTTGTGATCCCGACAGGTCTAAAAAAGTTGATCGGCACTTCCGCAGTGAATGCCTTGGTGCGGGCGATGACAGCCGAAAACTTCAAGGGCAAGGAAAAGTCGGCGCTCACCCTGCTCGCACCGCCGAATATGGAGGCGGACCGGCTGATCGTGATCGGGATCGGTACGGTTAAGGACCGCGAGAAGACGGATTATGTCAATCTCGGTGGCGCGGTGATGGGGTGTCTCGGGGCCGCAAAGCAGGCGACAATCTTGTTTGCCGGGCCGAACGGATGGCGTGTGGATGCTCAGGCGGCGGCGGATATGTCGCTCGGCATCCGGCTCAGAGCCTACAAATTCGATAAATACAAGACGAAAAAGAAAGATGATAACGGGGCATCAGAGGGTGCAGACTCGATCAATATCGCGCTTGGCGATGTGGCAGCGGCGCGGAAATTGGCGAAGGTTTCGGAGTCGCTTGCAGGCGGCGTGATGATGGCGCGCGATCTTGTGAACGAGCCGCCAAATGTGCTCGATCCGGTGGAATTTGCAAAGCGGGCCGAGGTGCTGAAGGCGCTGGGTGTCGAGATTACGGTGCTGGACGAGAAGCAATTGGCGAAGATCGGGATGCGCGCTTTGCTCGGGGTCGGGCAGGGATCGCGGAAGGAAAGCCGCGTTGTCATCATGAAATGGAACGGCGCGCCAAACAAGAAGGGACCGAAGGGGGCACCACTCGCGTTTATCGGGAAGGGCGTTTGCTTCGATACGGGCGGGATTTCGATCAAGCCATCCTCCGGCATGGAAGACATGAAGGGCGATATGGCGGGCGCTGCCTGTGTGGTCGGGTTGATGCATGCGCTTGCGGCGCGGAAGGCGAAGGTCAATGTGATCGGCGCAATCGGGCTTGTCGAGAATATGCCGGACGGCAATGCGCAGCGCCCGGGCGATATTGTGACGTCGCTTTCGGGGCAGACGATCGAGATCATCAATACGGATGCCGAGGGGCGATTGGTGCTCGGTGACGTGATCTGGTACGTCAACAAGCACTACAAGCCTTCGTTTATGGTGGATCTGGCGACGCTGACGGGGGCTATTCTCGTGGCACTCGGCAATGAACATGCAGGGCTGTTCTCGAACGACGATACGCTTGCGGAGCGATTGCATGCCGTGGGTCAGGTGACGGGGGAACGTGTCTGGCGGATGCCGCTCGACAAGAATTATGACAAGATGATCGACAGCAAATTCGCCGATATGAAAAATGCCGGGGCGCGGAATGCGGGGTCGATCACGGCGGCGCATTTCATCAAGCGATTTGTGGGCGAAACGCCTTGGGCGCATCTCGATATTGCCGGAACGGCGATGTCGTCGCCCGAGACGGATACCAACAAAAGTTGGGCTTCAGGCTGGGGCGTGCGGTTGCTCGACCGGTTGGTGGCGGACTATTACGAAATTTGATCGGAGAGGGGGGCCTTGGCCCCCTTTTCTTTAACCTCAATTATCGATATATCGAGAATTATCGATATATCGAGAATTATGTATAAATTTGATTCCCTTCTCGCGCTTTCGGCCCTTTCGCAGTCGACACGGCTCGATGTGTTCCGGTTGTTGGTTAAGCATGAGCCCAAGGGGTTGCCTGCGGGAGAGATCAGCCGTGTGTTGCAGATCCCGCAAAATACGATGTCGACGCATCTGGGGATTTTGGCGCGGGCGGGGCTGATTGATGGCCAGAAGGCGGGGCGGTCGATCCAGTATCGCGCAAGGCTCGCCGGGATCCGGGGCATGATCGAATTTATTCTGCAAGATTGCTGCGGCGGGCGGGCTGAGATTTGCGCGCCGCTGATCAAATCCCTGACACCCTGTTGCGAAGTGGACTGTGCCAATGACTGATCGCGTTTTCAATGTATTGTTTCTCTGTTCCGGAAATACGGCCCGCTCGGTTCTGGCGGAGGCATTGCTCCGGAGCCTCGGACAGGGGCGTTACGCATCCTATTCGGCGGGGAGCCAGCCGAAGGGCATCGTAAACCCGTTTGCTCTGAAAGTGCTCGATCGGCACGGGATTTCGACAGAGGGGCTTAGTTCAAAGAGTTGGGATGTTTTTGCCGTGCCCGCTGCTCCGCAAATGGATTTTGTATTTACGGTTTGTGACAATGCGGCGGGAGAAGCCTGCCCTTTCTGGCCGGGGCAGCCCATGACAGCGCATTGGGGGATCGAGGATCCGGCGGCGGTGGAAGGAACGGATATCGAGAAGGAACGGGCGTTCGAGGAAGCATTTCGCTTGATGCGCAACAGAATTTCGGCATTTTGTGCGCTACCCACAAAATCAATCGGCGGGCTTGTTCTATCGAAGAAATTGAAAGAGATTGGCGCTTTAGAGGGGGCGTCGAAGGGTAGCGCGTCATGAGCGAGTTGCCTGTTACCTCGCAACGGATTGTGGCTGAGGGGATTGGCAGCGCGTTGCTGCTCGCAACCGTGGTTGGTTCCGGGATCATGGCCGAGCGGTTGGCTGGCGGGAATGTCGCGGTTGCGCTTCTTGGCAATACGATTGCAACGGGGGCGATGCTGGTGTGTCTGATCTTGATGTTCGGACGCATTTCAGGCGCGCATTTTAATCCGGTTGTGACGTTGTTTTTAGGAGACCGGCAGGAATTCTCGGCGTCGCTGATCAGCTCGTACATTCTTGCGCAAGTCGTGGGTGCTCTGTTCGGGGTGCTTGTGGCGCATGCGATGTTTGATCTTCCCCTGTTGCAGATGTCGGTGCATGAGCGGGCGGGGCCAGCGCAATGGTTTTCCGAATTTGTGGCGACGTTCGGGCTTGTTTTGACGATAATCGGCGTGGGGAGAAGTCGTGCCGAGGCGATTCCAGTGGCTGTGGGGCTATATATTACGGCGGCCTACTGGTTTACTGCGTCGACATCGTTTGCCAATCCCGCGGTGACCGTGGCGCGGGCGTTGACTGACAGTTTTTCGGGAATTCGTTTGATGGATGCGCCGGGGTTTATTCTGGCACAATTGGCGGGCGGGTTTGTGGCGGCGCGGTTCGGGCGGTTTCTGTTTCGCTAAGCAGACAATTCCCGGGGATGCTGCGAGAGTTCGACTGGACCATGCCTGACGGGCGAGGCATAGTCCTGCCATGACCGAAATTCTGTTTTATCATTTACAGCACCAGCCTTTGGAAAAGGTTTTACCGCAATTGCTCGAAAAGAGCCTTGATCGGGGGTGGCGGGTCTGTGTGCAGACACCGAAGGCGGAGCGGATTGAAAAGCTCGACGAGCATTTGTGGACTTATTCCGAAGGCGGGTTTCTGCCACACGGGATCGAGGGGCAGGCGGATCTTGCCGACGAGCCGATTGCGCTGACACAAGCCGATGATAATCCGAACGCGGCGACGGTCAGGTTTCTGGTTGATGGCGCGCCTTTGCCGGACGCACCGGAGAACTATCAGCGCATTGTGCTGATGTTTGACGGGTATGACGAGGAAGCCCTCGCTGCCGCGCGCTCCAACTGGAAAGAAGTGCGTGTGCGGGGCTTGGACGCGACTTATTGGCAGCAGAATGACGAGGGACGCTGGGAGAAGAAGGCCTAACGAGGAATGGTGTCAGGCTGCGCTTGCAGCTTCGAGATCAGCGGAGAGAATGAGCCATTCGTCCTCTGCGGTTGCCAAGGCGCGGGTGAGCTCGGCGCGCTGGGCAAAGAGTTGCGCCGCTTTGCCCTTGTCCCGCCTGAAGATTTCGGGGTCGGCAAGGAAGCTGTCGATCTTGACGACAAGTTCGTTGAATTTCGCGATGCGTGCATCGAGCACTTCTAGCTTTTTGCGGATAATGCTCGGATGGGGGCGCTTCGGTGGGGCGTCTTGCGCAGCGGCGGCATTGCGGGCCTTGGCTTTGGCCTTCTCGGTGCTGGCGGCGGAGGGTTCGCCTTCGAGCACGAGTTTGCGATAGGCGTCGAGATCGTCCTCGAACGGCGTGACAGTGCCTTTGCCGACGAGCCAGAGGCGATCGGCGCAGGCTTCCAGCAGAAAGCGATCATGCGAGATGAGGATGACGGCGCCTTCATAGTCATTGATCGCTTCGACGAGGGCGGCACGCGAATCGATATCGAGATGGGTGGTCGGCTCGTCAAGGATCAGGAGATGCGGCCCGCCAAAGGTTGCGAGCCCCATCAGTAGACGGGCTTTCTCGCCGCCGGAGATCGAGGAGATCAGCGTTTCGGCTTTCGAGCCCGAAAACCCCATCTGGGCGCAGCGGGCGCGGACGCTCGCTTCGCTCGCATTTGGCATGAGCGGGCGGACATGGCTGATCGGTGTGCCGTCCATATCCAGTTCGTCGAGCTGGTGCTGGGCGAAATAGGCCACCTTCAGCTTGGACGAGCTGCGCATCATGCCGGACATGACCTGCAAGCGTCCACCGATGAGCTTGGCGAAGGTGGATTTACCGTTGCCGTTCGAGCCGAGGAGGCCGATGCGGTCATCATCCGCGATGACAAGCGAGAGTTTCGAGAGAATGGTGATGTCGCCATAACCGACAGAGGCGTTTTCCATCGTGATAATGGGCGGGGCCAAGGGGCGTTCGGGCGAAGGAAAATTGAAGGGTAGGACATCGAGATCAATGAGCGGCGTGATCGTCTTCATTTTCTCGAGCCGCTTCATGCGCGATTGCGCCTGTTTGGCTTTGGAGGCTTTGGCCTTGAAACGGTCGACGAAGGCTTGCAGGTGCTTGCGCTCGTCGGCTTGTTTTTTCTGCATTTTGAGTTGCAGGGTTTGCTGTTCGAGGCGTTGCCGCTCGAAACTGTCGTACCCGCCTTTGTAGAGTGTGAGCTTTGCCTGATCGAGATGCAGGATCTGGTCGACAGACTGGTTCAGGAGATCGCGGTCATGGCTGATGACGAGGACGGTGTGCGGATCGCGCGCCAGATAATCCATCAACCACAATGTGCCTTCGAGATCGAGATAGTTGGTTGGTTCGTCGAGGAGGAGCAAATCGGGCTCGGTGAAAAGGACAGCGGCCAATGCGACGCGCATCCGCCAGCCGCCCGAAAACGACGCGCAGGGGCGGGATTGGGCGTCTGCGTCAAAGCCAAGGCCGTTCAGGATCGCGGCCGCGCGAGCGGGCGCTGCGTGGGAGCCGATATCCATGAGGCGGGTGTGGATTTCGGAAATTCGATCCGGATCGGTCGCGATTTCTGATTCGCGCAAAAGCGTGTCACGTTCGACATCGGCCGCGAGCACGACATCGAGCAGGGATTCCGGACCGCCGGGGGCTTCCTGGGCAACGGAGCCAATGCGTAACCCCTTGCCGATCATGACCGAGCCTGTTTCGGTGCCAAGCTCGCCGCGGATGATTTTGAACAAGGTTGTCTTACCGGTGCCATTGCGGGCAACGAAACCTACACGCGAGCCAGTGTTGATACTGGCCGAGGCCTTGTCCAGCAAGACACGCGCACCCATCCGGAATGTGACGTCGTTGATGATCAGCATTGGAGCATGTAGGCCGAGGCAGCACAATTTCGCAAGAACTTATCAAAGATGATCTCATATTCCGCTTGAAGTGTCTGCCAACAACCCCTAGACGAGAGATGCCGAAACAGTCGGGGCTTAGCGCAGCCCGGTAGCGCATCTGCTTTGGGAGCAGAGGGTCGTAAGTTCGAATCTTACAGCCCCGACCATTTCGGCCTTAAGAGTTCCTGTCTTTGACAACCGTGAATTTGAACCGAGAGCGCCCATGACTGCCCGGATAAGCCGCCCCGCAAAATCGGTCATGCAATCGGGAACAGCGAAAACCCATCGCTGGCTTCTGGAGTTTTCTTCCGAGAGAGCCAGATCGGTCGACCCGTTGATGGGATGGACCGGCTCGGATGAGACGTTGCAGCAGGTGAAGCTCTGGTTTGACACGGAAGCTGATGCTGTTGCCTATGCCGTCAAGCATGGGATTGCCTATCAGGTCGACCAGCCGCAGGACGCGAAGCGGCGGACGATTTCCTATTCTGACAATTTCAGATCGAATCGTGTAGGATCATGGACGCACTGACAGGGGTGTTCTGATGAACGCTGACCGGGACTCCATAGCTCAGCAGGATAGAGCAGCCGCCTTCTAAGCGGCAGGTCGCAGGTTCGAATCCTGCTGGAGTCGCCAATTATCATAAGGCTTCTGAGACTTGGACGCATCGCAGGCACTTGATGACACGCTGAGATCGACGCTCACGGAAGCGTACAGGTTGATCAAGCGGGGCGTCACGGACCGCAGGAATGCGATGCATACGCCGAGCGTGGCGACGATCGGGCTCGACGGGCGACCGCGGGTCCGGACGGTGGTGTTAAGGGATTTTGACGAGGCGACCGGGACGCTCCGGTTCCATTCGGATCACAGATCGGAAAAAGTGTCTGAACTTGCGCGCGATCCCCGGATCGGAGTGCATTTTTATGACGGAGTGACAAAAGTTCAGCTCCGGATCGACGGGAGTGCGGCAATTCATTGTGAGGGCATTGTTTCGGATGCGGCGTGGCTCGCGTCGCAACGGATGAGCCGCGTATGTTATGGCACCGAACCGGCACCGGGAAGCGTGATCGAACGTGCGGACGCGTTTCGGCTCCCGAGTCTTGATCCCGAGATTGCGGCAGGGCGGGGGCATTTTTCTGCGATCGTTGTGACGATTTCAGCAATCGAGTGGCTCTGGCTGAAATCGGGTGGGCACAGGCGTGCCATATTCCGGTTCAGGAACGGAACAGAAAGTGTTGAATCACAATGGCTTGCGCCTTAAAATTCAAGTAGATTCGCGGAGACGGGCGAAGCCGGAATCGAGATCTTTTTTGAGGTCTTCCACGTCCTCGAGACCGATCTGGATGCGAAGGGCGGGGCCTTCGGGGTTCCAGTGTGAGACGGTTCGATAGGCCGAGCAATCAAACGGGATCACCAGACTTTCATAGCCGCCCCATGAATAGCCCATGCCGAAGAGCAAGAGATCGTCGAGCATTGCCGCGACGGCTTTTTGCGAGGCTGGCTTGAGGATGATCGAGAACAGGCCCGACGAGCCCTTGAAATCGCGATTCCAGATATCATGCCCGGGGCAATCCGGGAAAGCGGGGTGGAGTACGCGTGAGACTTCCGGGCGGGCTTTGAGCCAATGGGCGACGTCGAGCGCGCTTTTTTCCTGCTCTTTCAGGCGAACGAGCATGGAGCGCATGCCGCGAAGGGCCAAAAACATATCCTCGGGGCCGGCGCAGATCGCCATGGCGTCATAGGTTTCGCGCAGGGCCTTCCAGGAGCGTTCATTGGCCGAGACCATGCCGAGCAAGAGATCGGAATGGCCGGAGAGGTATTTTGTGCCGGCCTCAATGGCGAGATCGACACCCATTTCGTGCGGCGGGAAGAAAAAGGGCGTGGCCCATGTGTTGTCCATCAGCAGGGTTGCGCCATGGGCGTGGGCGACTTTGGCGATGGCGGGGATATCCTGCACCTCGAAGCTTTGCGAGCCGGGGGCTTCCGTGAAAATGGCAGTGGTATTCGGGCGCATCAGGGCTTCGATGCCGCTGCCGATCATCGGATCGAAATAGGAGGTTTCCACGCCGAAGCGTTTCAGCAGGGTTTCGGCGAAGGAGCGGGTGGGGCGGTAAATGCTGTCGGTGATCAGAAGATGGTCGCCCGCTTTGAGGCAGGAAAGAAGTGCAACGCTGACGGCGGCGAGGCCCGAGGGGACGCAGACCGTGCCCTCGGCCCCGGCGATTGCGGACCAGGCGGTTTCGAGTGCATCGCTTGTCGGAGTGCCCATTGTGCCATAAATATAGCGCCCCGAACGGTCGAGCAGTTCTTTCATAGTGGGCGCGATAACGGTGGATCCCCGATAAATCGGTGTATTGACGAAGCCAAATTGATCGGACGGGTCGCGACCGGCATAAACGAGTTTCGTGCGGTCGGAGAGGCCCGCTAGCGCCTGCGGCGTCATTTTCTTCATTTCGTTCAATAATTCCTGATGGTTGCGAACCGGAAGGGCACTTATTGGATGCGTGTTTGTGATCGCCGTCAAGAAGGAACAAGTTTCCAAACCGATGAAGCTTCATTTCTCTTGACCTCTTTCGCAAAATAAAATGGTAATGGCTCCAATGCTTTCTCGGCATGGCGTTTTTAAACTTAGAAACCGAACTCCTCAGGGACGTTCCAAATTGGAGATCAGAGATGAAGAAATTGATTTTGGCGGCTGTGATTTCGACCGCAAGTTTCGGGATTGTGTCGGCAGCTTCTGCCGGAACGCTCGACAATGTGAAGCAAAAGGGTCAGGTCGTTTGCGGTGCAAATCCGGGGACTGCTGGTTTCGGTGTGCCGGATCAGCAGGGTAACTGGACGGGGCTTGATGTCGAATATTGCCGCGCGATTGCCGCAGCGATTTTTAACGATCCGACGAAGGCCAAGTTTGTTCCGCTATCGTCTAAGGACCGGTTCACGGCGCTTGCCGCCGGCGAAGTTGATGTGTTGATCCGTAATTCGACCTGGACCATGTCGCGTGAAACGACGCTCGGCATCATCTGGGCCGGTATCAATTATTATGACGGTCAGGGCTTCATGGTGAACAACAAGCTCGGCGTGAAGTCGGCCAAGGAGTTGAGCGGCGCAACAATCTGCGTGCAGCAGGGCACGACGACCGAACTGAACCTTGCGGACTATTTCCGTGCAAACAAGATGGAATACAAGGTTGTGACGTTCGGCACGAGCGAAGAAGCACTCAAGGCTTATGATTCGGGTCGTTGCGACTCATATACGACCGACCGTTCGGGCCTTGCAGCCGACCGTCTCAGCATGACAAAGCCTGATGATCACACGATTTTGCCGGAAATCATCTCGAAGGAGCCGCTCGGCCCGGTCGTTCGTCAGGGTGATGACCAGTGGCTGAACCTCGTGAAGTGGGTTCACGATGCGCTGCTGATATCGGAAGAGCTCGGCGTGACGAAGGCCAATGTCGACGACATGATGAAGTCGGAAAATCCTGAAATCAAGCGTTTGCTTGGGGTTGAAGGCAAGTTCGGTGAGTCGCTTGGTCTGTCGAATGCGTGGGTTGTCCAGATTGTGAAGGCACTCGGCAATTACGGCGAAATTTTCGACCGCAATGTCGGCCCGAGCTCGCCTCTGAAGCTGGTTCGCGGCAGCAATGCCCTCTGGAATCAGGGCGGCCTGCAATACGCTCCTCCAATCCGCTGAGTCTCGATGGCGGCAGGGGCGATTTGTGTCCCTGCCGTCTTCGCCGATCACCTGGTCGAACGCCAAATTAAAATTCCTGATTCGAGGGGGCGATGAATACCGAAATGTCGGGCAGCCGTTCGGGTGCGCGTGTTGTCTTCTACAACGATCCCAAATTTCGCAGCTTCGTCTCGCAGCTCCTGCTTGTTCTAGCAATCGGGCTTTTCGTGTATTTCGCATATGATAATACCGCGGAAAATCTGAGGAAGCGCAATATCGCTCAAGGATTTGCCTTCTGGGATGTCGAGGCGGGATTTGATATCAGCCAGACACTGATTTCCTATTCTGCGGCGTCTTCCTACGGACGCGCGTTCTGGGTCGGACTTCTGAATACGTTGCTTGTATCGTTGGTCAGTATCTTTTTTGCGACCATTCTCGGGTTCATCGTGGGTATACTGCGTTTGTCGCGCAACTGGATCGTGTCGCGACTTGCGGGCGTATATGTGGAAGTTTTCCGAAATATTCCGCTGCTCCTGATTTTGTATTTCTGGTACGGCGCGGTGTTGAGTGCGCTGCCGGAACCGAGGGACAGCTATGCGATTCCGGGCGATATCTGGTTGAACAATCGCGGGTTGCTTGTGCCGCGACCGCTGATTACCGGCGATATACTCTACACGATTGCGGCATTCGTGATCGGGATTTTCGGCGCCTATGTCCTACTGCGGTATGCGCGACGCAGGCAGGCGGAGACGGGAAAGCGTTTGCCGGTCGGCGGGATTTCGACTGTACTGATCATCGGATTGCCATTTCTGGTTTATCTCGGTGTCGGCACACCGCTCGGGTTCGATTTTCCGGAGAAGGGACGCTTCAATCTGACGGGCGGGCTCAATCTCGCGCCGGAATTCGTGGCGATGGTGGTGGGGCTTTCGACCTACACGTCGGCCTTTATCGCGGAGACGATCAGGGCCGGTGTTCTCGCCGTAGCGAAGGGACAGACCGAGGCATCGCAGGCTCTGGGATTGTCCCGCGGGCAGACATTGCGGCTGGTTGTGGTGCCGCAAGCGCTGCGGGTGATCGTGCCGCCATTGAACAGCGAATATCTGAGCCTGACCAAGAATTCGTCGCTGGGCGTCTCCATCGGCTATCCCGATCTCGTAAATGTGTTCACCGGGACGGTTCTGAACCAGACGGGGCAGGCCATCGAGATGGTGTCGGTAACGATGCTTGTCTATCTGACCTTCAGTCTTTTGACTTCCGCGTTCATGAACTGGTTCAACAAGCGCGTTGCGCTGGTGGAGCGGTGAGATGATCGGTGTGAATTTCGTCCGCGATGCGATTTTACCGGAGCAACCGGCACCCTACCGGACGAGCGGCGTGCTTCTCTGGGTGCGGGAGAATTTGTTCTCGTCAGTGACGAATGCATGTCTAACGCTTCTCTCACTCTGGGCACTTTATGCGACGATCCCCGGGCTCTTCCAGTATCTGGTCTTGGACCCAGTCTGGTTTGCAAGTTCTGGACAGGAGTGTCTCGCGGAGAATGCCGGGCGTCCGGTCGGCGTGTGCTGGGGCTTCGTGACGTCCCATATGGGCTATTTTATTTATGGGCAGTATCCTGAATCCGAGTGGTGGCGGGTCAACCTCTTCTTTGCGGCGGAGGCACTCGGTCTTGTGTGGCTGCTCTGGCCGAAGGCTCCTCACAAGCTCGCAGGGATCGTCTATTTCTTCGTGGTTTTTCCGATCATCGGGTTTGTGTCGCTCACAGGAACAACCATGCTCGGTTTGATGCCGGTGCCGACCCACTTCTGGGGCGGATTTCTGGTGACCATCGTGATTTCGACGTTCGGGATTGTGGTGTCGCTGCCGGTTGGTGTACTTCTGGCTCTTGGAAGACGCTCCGAGATGCCGATATTGCGGCTGTTCTCGGTGATTATGATTGAATTCGTCCGCGGTGTGCCGCTGATCACGGTGCTGTTTATGGCGAATGTGATGTTCCCGCTGTTTCTGCCGGACGGGTGGCGGCCGGATTCGCTGCTGCGAGTGTTGATCGGTGTCGCGTTTTTCTTTGCGGCCTACATGGCAGAAGCCGTTCGCGGCGGACTGCAGGCGATACCGCGCGGCCAATATGAAGCGGCGCAGGCTTTGGGGCTTGGCTATTGGCGGATGATGATCAAGATCATTCTGCCGCAAGCGTTGAAAATCGTGATCCCCAATATCGTGAACAATTTCATTGGTCTGTTTAAGGATACGACCTTGGTCGCGATTGTCGGGATTTTCGATTTTCTCAAAACGATTCAGGCCAGTCTCGCAGATCCGGTCTGGCGGGCGGCGGGCATGCCGTTTGCGGCTTATATTTTCGCGTCTCTGGTGTTTTTCGTGTTCTGTTACGGTATGGCACGGTATTCCATGTGGATAGAAGCGCGGCTTGACACCGGCAAACGGCGTTAATCAGGGGAAGTTTGATGGCAGATTCAGAATTGGTGCGTGCTGGCACGCTTAAGCCGGGCAGGGTCACAAACGATCAAGCGATTGTTATCTCCGACATGCACAAATGGTTCGGCGACTTTCATGTGTTGCGCGATATCAATTTGATTGTCGGGCGCGGGGAACGCGTTGTCGTTTGCGGACCGTCGGGCTCGGGCAAGTCGACCATGATCCGCTGCATCAACCGGCTCGAAGAGCATCAAAAGGGTTCGATTATTGTTGATGGCGTCGAGCTGACCTCGGACGTGAAGCGTATTGATGAGATCCGGCGGGAAGTCGGAATGGTGTTTCAGCATTTCAACCTTTTTCCGCACTTGACCATTTTGGAAAACCTTACTCTGGCACCGATCTGGGTGAAAAAAATGCCCAAGAAGGATGCGGAAGAGATTGCGATGCATTATCTTCATCGCGTCAAGATTCCGGAACAGGCCGCAAAATACCCCGGGCAATTATCGGGTGGACAACAGCAACGCGTGGCGATCGCGCGCTCGCTGTGCATGAGCCCGAAGATCATGCTGTTTGACGAGCCGACATCGTCGCTCGATCCGGAAATGGTCAAGGAAGTGCTCGACACGATGGTGACACTTGCGCAGGAAGGCATGACCATGATCTGTGTGACGCATGAAATGGGATTTGCCAGGCAGGTGGCCAATCGCGTGATCTTCATGGACCAGGGGCAGATTATCGAGGCGAATACTCCGGATGAGTTTTTCAAAAATCCGCAACATGAACGCACAAAGCTGTTTTTGAGCCAGATTTTGCATTGAGTGTTCGGACGGGTCAGGACCCCTTGGCGACGTCGCAGTCATCTCGCGCGCCCCATTCGGCCCAAGCGCCATCATAGAGCGCTTCAATAGGTTTGTCGGCGGTTTCCAGCGCGAGTGCCAGAATGGCGGCGGAGACGCCCGAGCCGCAGCTTGTAATGACAGGCGCGTCGAGATTGACACCAGCAGACGCGAAGGCGGAGCGGATCTCGGCGGGTGATTTCATCTGGCCATCGGCGATGATTGCGCCGAAGGGCACGTTGAAACTGCCCGGCATATGGCCCGATTTGAGGCCGGGGCGGGGTTCGGGGGCGTCGCCACGAAAGCGATCAGCGGGACGGGCATCGACGATTTGGGCGCTACCAGTTTTGAGTGCGCATTTGACGGTTGAAAGCGTTGCGACGGATTCGGCATTGAATGTTGTTTTGAATTTCGCGGATTTCGGGGTCGTCGCGGTGTTCGTCCAGGGGCGATTTTCAGAGCGCCATTTCGGGGCGCCGCCTGCAAGGATCGAGACGAATTTCGCGCCGAAGACCTGCAAGGTCCAGCGGACGCGGGGCGCGGAGAAGAGGCCTGCGCCATCATAGACGATGAGGTGGGCCTGATCGCTGATACCGAGGTGCGCCATGTGCTGCGCGAATTGTGCCGCTTCCGGGAGCATGTGCGGCAGCGAGCTCGTTTTGTCGCTGATCTCGTCAATATCGAAAAAGACCGCGCCCGGAATGTGGCCTGCTTCATATTCACTGCGTCCGTTGCGGTTTTGCGTCGGGAGATACCATGAGGCGTCAATGATCGTGACGTTCGGATCGTCAAGGTGATCGGCGAGCCATTGGGTGGAGACGAAGGGCGTCGATGGCATGGGCAGGCACCTCAGGCGAACGCGATCCGGACGCGGCGGTTCATTTTACCTTTTTTCTCAATGGCCGTCACCGTAATTGCGCCGATTTCCGATGTATTACGGACATGGGTGCCGCCGCAGGGCTGAAGATCAAGGCCGGCAATATTGACGAGGCGGACGCGACCCGAGCCCATGGGAGGCTTGACCGACATGGTTTTGACCAGGCCGGGATTGGCTTCGAGTTCGGCATCCGTGATCCATTGTTCGATGACGTCGGCGTTTTGATTGATGCGAGCCATGAGTTCGGACGTGATCGCTTCTTTGTCGATGCCGGCATCGGGAATGTCGAAATCGAGGCGGCCCTCGCCATCACCGATAGAGCCGCCTGTCACGGGGTAAGGCAGAACGGTGGTGAGGAGATGAAGGGCTGTGTGAATGCGCATGCGCGGTTAGCGGACGGACCAATCCAGCCTGAGTGTGATATTTTCACCAGGCTTGGGCAGGGGCGAATCTTCTGCGGGGACATGGACGATTTGCGATTTGTCCTCGCCATAGACGGCGGTGATGATGCCGATCGTAGTGCCGTCCGAGCGGATCATCTCACCAACGTCGCCCGGTTGGCCGCCACCTGTCGCGAAGAACACGGTACGGTCAAGGATAATGCCGCCGCGCTCATTGATTGCGAGAACGGTAGCGTCTGTCTCGCGGAGATAGGCGTCGGTGCGGAAGAGAAGTTCGGTCGTCATGCGATAAAGTCCGGCTGGATGGTCGAGGTTCTTTCGAGCCAATTGGGGACAGGAAGGCTTTTGGAACGCAGGAATGCGGGGTTGTACAATTTGGATGCATAGCGCGACCCGCTGTCGCAGAGGATCGTTACAACGGTATTGCCCGGGCCGAGATGGCGAGCAAGGCGGATGGCACCTGCGACATTGACGCCTGACGAGCCGCCAAGGCAGAGACCTTCATGCTCCAGAAGATCAAAGGTGAGGGGGATGGCCTCCTGATCGGGGATCTGGAAGGCGATGTCGATTGGCGCGCCTTCGAGATTGCGGGTGATCCGGCCTTGACCGATGCCTTCGGTGATCGAGGAACCCTCCGATTTCAACGTTCCTGTTGTGTAGTAGGAGTAAAGCGCCGCACCCATCGGGTCGGCGAGGCCGATGGCGATTTTGGGGTTGAATTCTTTCAGACCCAAACCGGTGCCGGCCAAGGTGCCGCCCGTGCCGACGGCGCAGATGAAGCCGTCGACTTTTCCGTCCGTGTCTTTCCAGATTTCGCGTGCGGTTGTTGTGCGGTGGCCTTCGCGATTGGCAATATTGTCGAACTGATTGGCCCAGATGGCCCCGTTTGGCTCTGAAAGCGCGAGTTTTTCAGCGAGTCTGCCCGAGAGCTTCACGTAATTATTGGGGTTGGCGTAGGGAACCGCCGGGACCTCGATCAATTCGGCGCCGATCTGCCGCAGCATATCCTTTTTTTCGACCGATTGTGTTTCGGGTATAACAATGACGGTGCGCAGGCCGAGCGCATTGCCGACGAGGGCGAGGCCGATGCCGGTATTTCCGGCGGTACCCTCGACGATGACGCCGCCTTTCCGGATGAGACCCTGATCCATGGCGTGACGAATGATTGCAAGGGCGGCACGGTCCTTGACGGAGCCGCCGGGATTCATGAATTCGGCCTTACCGAGTATCGTGCATCCGGTCAGTTCCGACGCGGCACTCAGGCGGATCAGGGGAGTTTGGCCGATTGCGGCGTTAACATCGGATCTCGGGTGCATGAACCGTCCTGTGAAGATTTTGCAGAAAATGGAGAGAGGGGTCTAGCATGTCAGCCTTGTTAGCATGGTTGCGCGTTCTGTGTCATGTGATCCATTTGAATCGGAGAACGTAAACCGCCCGGAAAACAAGGATATACAAACGTGTTCACAGATCTTGATCATCCTGACGAGATTCAGCCTTTGGACGGTCTTTTGGCGGGGTACGCCGCGGGCACGCTTGGTGCGCCCTTGCATGCGTTGGTCTCGGCGCATCTGATGCTAAAGCCGGATAATCGGGAGTTTGTGCGGTCCCTTGAAGCGTTGATGGGGCAGGAGGTCGAGATGGTTACGCCGGTCGCACTCGGGCGGCGAGATGAAATGCTTGATCGTATTTTTGCGATGGACGCGGGAACCGATCGGTGTCGGGCACCATCAGCGGATGATTTGCTGCCTGAACCCGTTTCCGCGCTTGTCGGTGAGGCTTATTCTGCGATCAGGTGGAAATCAGTTTTACCGGGAATCCGCGAGTACCGGGTCAGCAATGGCCAACACGGAGAGGCTTCGCTTCTGTGGATCAAGCCGGGAAAGATAATGCCGTCCCACACGCATGGCGGAAGCGAGGTAACGCTTGTGCTGAAGGGCGGATTCACAGACTCGACAGGGCATTATCGGCGCGGTGACATTGCGATTGCGGACTCGGAGGTCGATCATCGTCCGCGGGCAGATGACGACGAGGATTGTATCTGTTTTGCCGTCTCGGAGGCTCCGCTGCGTCTGACAGGGCCATTTGCTCGGTTTGTGAGGCGCGTGTTCGGGCAATAGGCCGCGGACGTATTGTCGAGGACTGCTGACTAGATTTAACCGGAGAATGTCATGACTGTGTTATATCGTGCGAAATCGGCTGACGGAATTGCGTGGGTCACGGGCGCGAGCTCGGGGATCGGTCGGGCAACTGCGTTGGAGCTTGCACGACGGGGCTACACCGTGGCGGCGACCGCGCGCAGGCTCCCGGATCTGGAGACTTTGACGGTTGAGGCAGAAGGTCTCAAGGGTCGAATCGTTCCGGCGCCTGGCGACATTACCGATGAGGCGGGGATGCTTGATCTTGTATCAACACTCGAGGCGGCATTCGGACCGATCGTGCTCGCATTTCTCAATGCCGGAATTTATTATCCGCTCCGGGCGTCGCCATTTGACGCGTCAGCGTTCAAGAAGACTTTCAACGTGAATATTCTGGGAACGGTGAACTGCTTGGCGGCACTCCTGCCGCGCATGACCGAGCGGCGCATGGGTCAGATCGGGATCAATGCATCGGTTGCAGGCTATGGCGGATTGCCTCGGGCTGGCGCCTATGCGGGGAGCAAGGCAGCATTGATCGCGATGGCGGAGAGTTTGAAATTCGATACGGATAATCTGGGCTTGACACTTCAGATCGTCAATCCGGGTTTTGTCGAAACACCTCTTACGGCATTGAACGATCATCCGATGCCCTTTTTGATGAAACTGGATGCGGCGGCAGTCCGGGTGTGTGACGGCTTTGAAAAAGGCGGGTTTGAAATTGTTTTTCCGCGGCGTCTGGCCTATATTCTGAAATTCCTGAATCTTTTGCCATACCGGCTCTATTTCAGCGTGGTTTCATCTGCAACGGGATGGAAGAGCAAGAAAGATTAAGGGGTTGGCAGGGTTTTCTTATCCAACTTTTGAATAAACAATCTGCCGCACATCAATGTTGCCCTCGCGGAAACCCGCTTCGCAATATGCAAGATAGTATTCCCACATGCGGCGGAATCGTTCGTCGAATCCGAGCGGAGTGAGGTTTGGCCACGCCGCACGGAACCTGCTTCGCCAAGCTGCCAGTGTATCGGCGTAATCGACTCCAAATATACGCTGATGCTGGATCGAGAGACCGAATTTCTCGCCAAGCGATTTCATGATCGACGGACTTGGCAGCATGCCGCCCGGGAAAATATAGCGACGGATGAAATCAACCTCGCCGCAATAGGCCTTGAAGAACTGATCCTGAATGGTGATCACCTGAAGGCCCGCGACGCCGCCAGGGCGAAGCCTGTCCGAGACCTGTCTGAAGTAGACGGGCCAGAATTTCCGGCCGACGGCCTCGAACATTTCGATGGAGGCAATGCGGTCATAACGGCCTGCCTCGTCGCGGTAATCGAGGAGTTTGATTTCGACTTTCTCGTTGAGGCCGGCTTCGAACATGCGCTTCCGGGCAAAATCATATTGCTCCTTCGAGATTGTGAGGCCCGTCACATTACAGCCGATCTCCTTTGCAGCAAATTCGGCAAAACCACCCCATCCGCAGCCGATTTCAAGCACAGAATGGCCTCGCTCGATCCGGCTTTCGCGGGCAAGGGCGGCATATTTGTTGCGTTGGCCATGGGCCAGGTCGCGAGTTGAGTCATCAAACAGCGCGGAGGAATAGGTCATCGACGGATCAAGCCACTGCTCGTAGAAGCGGTTGCCGAGGTCGTAATGGGCGTGGATATTGCGTTTCGACCCCGATTTCGTGTTCCGGTTGAGCCAATGCTTGAAGTGTTGCCAGAAGCGGACGAGTGGCTGGTTTTCGAGCATTTGAGCGATGAGATGATGGTTGGCGCAGAATAGTCGCAGGAATTCGGTCAGGTCCGGTGTCTCCCAGTCACCGCACAAAAAGGCTTCGCCAACGCCGATGTCACCACCTTTGAGGATCCGCCGTGCGAAATCATAATTGTTGATGATCATTTCTGCTGCTGGGCCCGCTCTCAGGCCACCAAATTCAAAAGAACGGCTATCGGGAAGCCGAACGAGAAGGGTGCCGTTTTCGATACGTGTGGCGAATGAGAATGCGTGACGAACAAAGAACGGAAGCCCCTCGGTGTGACGGGCAACCGATCGGGCATCGAGCCTGATTTTCTGTTCGCTTCTGACGCTCGACGTGCCGTGTTCCACTTTTTTCCTGTATATTCTTGATCAAGATCTCTTCAGGTCTTGTTGTCTAACGTTGTTCTCGTCCCCGTAACTCACCGCATCGGGAGCCTCCGAACGCCGCACCATGCGAAGCCCTTTGACCCACAGTCTCAGCGCCTCAAAATGGATTCCTGTAATTATTTTGATGCTCATTAACGGGATCGTCAAGAATCGAAAAATCAATTCGGCGGTGGAAAATGTCGCATGGCGACCGAAAAAGGTAGCAGCGAGCACGGGACCATCCGTATCCATTGCAAGAATGCGAACCGCGACGCTCTTGTCGGGCGGGCAAAGCCGGAACAGATAGCGCATGGCGAGTCCGTTGAACGGCGAGACATAAAGGCGTTTGACTCGTTCCTGCCGGAGGCCGGAGACAGTCAACTCGCCCGGTTGGACGGCGGCCACATAGGTATGGTGTTCACCAAACGTGTTGCGGACTTCGTAGATTACGCCGAGGAGCCTTTTGTCAGCAGCATAGGCGAAATAAACCGAGAGCGGGTTGAAAACGTAGCCGAGCATTCGGGGATAGCAAAGCAGGAAAACATGGTTTATCGGATCGTGAGTTCCTGCGTCACGGAGAAGTGTTCTTGCATAGAGTGCCAGCGAAGAGCCGTCACGGAGGCCGTGATCGGACGGGTAGAAGCTGAAAAGATTGAAGCGGTTGACGGAAAATACCGGACTGAGACGGTCAAGTTCGTCCAGCCGATCCAGATTGATCAGGGTGGTGAAGACGCGGTAATTGAAGCGATGAGTTACCGGTTTCATTCGTGTGTGCATTACAGTACCGACAAAGAGCGCCGCACACGCGGAAACAGGACTATCGACCGCTCCGGGCGCGGTACTGATCATTCGGCAGCCTCGGCGTAACGAGGTGTTGACTCCCATGGGAGTTTTGCACCCAGTGCCCGCGCAACTGCAAGACCCGAACGCAGACCGTCCTCATGGAAGCCGAAGCCGGTCCAAGCGCCGCAGAACCAGCTGTGGTTATAGCCCTGTATGCGGCCCAGTCGCTGCTGAGCATCCATCGCCGCTTGATTGAATTGCGGATGGGCGTAGTTGAAGGTGCGGAAAGTAAGATGTTCAGCTGGAGGCCTTGGCGGGTTCAAAGTGATAAAGATCGGCGTCGCGTGATCAATCGCCTGCAGGGCATTCATCCAGTAGGTGACGCAGAGATCAGCATCTGGATCGTCGGATTGGATCACATTCCAGGATGACCAGACGCGCTTACGCCTTGGCATCAGAGTCGGGTCCCGATGAAGGTAGACGACGTTGTTGCGGTAGGACACTGCACTGAGAATGGATTGCTCGTCCGGAGAAGGCGCGGCCAGCATGGCAAGCGTTTCGTCCGAATGGGACGCAAAGATGACGTGATCGAAGGCGTGGGTTTTACCGTCGGTCAGCGTGAGGATCGCACCTTTTGCATCACGTAAGACGGACCGGACCGGGCTTGCAAGGCACAGTGTCTCTTTGAACGAGGCCGTGAGTTTGTCGACATACACACGGCTGCCGCCGGCAACGGTACGCCAGACGGGCCGATGATATTGCATCAGATGGTGATTATTGAAAAAGGCAACAAAGCTCTCGGCGGGGAAGGCCAACATCGCATTTGCCGACATTGACCAGATTGCGGCGCCCATCGGTACGAGGTATTTGTCACGGAATGTCTTGGAGTAGCGGCCACGGGCAAGGTAGTCACCCAAGCTCAGGCCTTTCATGGTACCCGTCTCAAAGTCGGCAATGGCGCGTCTGTTGAACTTCGGGATTTCAAGCAGCATCCGCAGATAACTTGCGGAGAAGATGTTCGAGCGCTGGCCAAACAGACCATTCACGACGCCCTGCGTTCGACCGGCCCACTCGAACGCTCCCGATCGGGCGGAGACGGAAAAACTCATATCCGACTCGACTGTCTGCACGTCGAGATGTCCGAGGAGTCGAACGAGATTGGGGTAATTTACCTCGTTGTAAACGATAAAACCGGTATCGACCGTGACGGGAATACCGTCATAATCGACGACAACCGTGTGTGAATGGCCTCCCGCGCGCGGCTCCTTCTCAAACAGTGTGACACGATGAGACGATCCGTTGGCCAGCGCATAAGCAGCGCCATTGCCGGCGATGCCTGAGCCGATGACGGCGATCGAGAGCGACTGCGATCCTGACTTGATTGACATCGTTCAGTCATTCCCTTGTTTTAGCGCCTTGAAAGCGCCAAGCGCACGTTCGCGGGCAGTGGCATGATCGACGATCGGAAATGGATAGGTGTCCCCCAAAGACACGTTTGCAGAGCTAAGTTCCGCTGATGAGGCGAGCCACGGAGTATGAATGCGCTGTGCAGGCAGGGCCGCAAGTTCTGGAACATATCTGCGGACATAGGTGCCCTCTGGATCAAATTTCTCGCCCTGAAGCATGGGGTTGAAAATCCGGTAATAGGGCGCTGCGTCCGCACCCGACCCCGCGACCCATTGCCAGCCTGCCGCATTATTTGCCGGATCAGCGTCCAACAAAGTATCCCAGAACCATTGCTCCCCGCACCGCCAGTCAATCAGAAGATGCTTGACGAGGAAAGAGGCGACGATCATCCGGACGCGATTGTGCATAAATCCTGTCTGCCAGAGTTCCCGCATGCCTGCGTCAACAATGGGGTATCCGGTCAGACCGCTCTTCCACGCGTGAAGCGCCGACGCGTCGTTGGTCCATGGAAAGGCATCGAAGGTCCGGTTGAAATTTTCCGTCTCGAGCGCCGGATTGTGGAACAGGAGATGATTGGAGAATTCCCGCCAACCGAGTTCTGAACGGAACGAGCGTAGATCAGCGTCGGAAATATCGGGATTGGCTCGGGCGGCTTCACCTGCGCGATAAAAAATCTCCCGGACCGAGATTTCACCGAAGCGGAGATGGGGTGAAAGGAGTGATGTTGACCGGAAATCGGGGCGATTGCGCCGTTCGGCATAGCTAATGAATGCGTGTTCAAAAAAAGTCTCGAGCTTTTTCTGCGCGCCCTGTTCGCCGGGCGACCAAGTCTCGGGAAAGTACTTCGTCCAATTTCCTTTTGGCAGAAGCGAGAGGCTTTCGAGGGAGAGAGAGTTAAGGGATGACGGCGGCTTAAATGCCGATATTTTTTCGGTTGGTAGAGGGCGTGGAAATGCCGGGGCCATCAGCGCCTGCGCCGCCCGCCAGAACGGCGTGAACACTTTCATCGGCTCGCCGGTTTTGGTGGTGACTTCCCATGGCTCATAAAGAAGCGCTCCATTGAAGCTTTTCGCATCGACACCTGAGGCAAGGCAATCGGCCTTGATTTTCGAGTCTATATCGCGCTCTTTCTTGCCATAACGCCTGTTCCAGAAGATGGCCGAAGGTTGAAATCTTGCGACGAGGTCGCCGATCAGGGTTGAGGCAGGCCCTTCGAACAAAACGAGGCTAATACCGCGGGCGGCAAGAGCCTCGGTCAGCGAAGCCAGTGAGTGATGTAACCACCACTTCGACGCACGACCCATCGGTCTGACACCCCGACTCGCCTCGTCCCAAATATAGAGTGCCAACACGGGCAGGCCCGTTTCGATCGCTGCGAGCAGGGCGGCATTATCGTTGAGGCGAAGATCATCCCGGAACCAGACAATCACAGAGGAAGACATTCGACCGCCTGAACAAATAAATCTTTCGAATTAATCGGCATTCCGTATCCTGATCACCGGCGACGGCGCTGTCCCGCGGTATGACCGCAACATACTATCTGCCTTAAGCGCGGCCCTGATCCTGTTGGTCAAAGGTGGCTCCCCGAGCAGGACTCGAACCTGCGACCATCCGATTAACAGTCGAACGCTCTACCAACTGAGCTATCGAGGACCACATCGTCGGATTACATCAATGCGAGGCCGGATTGCAAGCTGATTCATCGGCATGCACGAAGTTAGCCGTTTCCTCCCCGTTCCGGCGCATCGGTCGGCTGCACGCCGATAAGCGACTGCGGCGCTTAACCGATTGAAAATCGGGAAAAGTTTTTTAAGACAATTGAATAAATACCGGCATTGTGCTTGAAAGCGCTCATGAGGCCTCGTGGCGGAGTGGTTACGCAGAGGACTGCAAATCCTTGTACGGGGGTTCGATTCCCTCCGAGGCCTCCAGTATGAAGCATGAGTTTCCCTCCTGTCGCTCATCGTGTCGCTCTGCTTTTGATCTGTTCACGATATTTCCGCCGTTGCCTTGCATTTTCGTCAGCCGCGGGCCAAAAGCCCGCTCGAGAGATTTTGCCAAGCCATGGAGATATTGATGATTGATTTCGTCGAATTGCGTCGCATGATGGTGGATGGCCAACTGCGGACGTTTGACATTCAGAACTCGGCAATTCTTGACGCGATGGGACGTGTTCCGCGTGAATGTTTTGTTGGCCATGCGGACCGGGCTCTTGCTTATGCTGATCGCCCTGCCAGCCTCCGCGAAGGGCAAAGGAGCCTTCTCGCTCCGATGGTGCTTGCGCGGATGCTTCAGGGTGGAAAGCTGACTTCAGGCGAGCGCCCGCTCGATATCTGCAGTGGCACAGGCTATTCGGCAGCTGTCATGCGGGCGATGGGGTGCGACGTTGTCGCGTGGGATCCAGATCCCGAATTGCGGGCAAGAGCCGGCCACGCCTGTGCCGAGGCGGGCTTTCCCGACGTGGTAATTGCCGCTGCGGACTCAATAGCGTCGATTTCCGGGAAGGGCACTTTTGATTTCGTGCTGATCAACGGGTGTTGCGAGAGAGAGCCAAAGGAACTCTTTTCGTATCTTGCAGATGGCGGGAGATTGGCGACACTCCTGAAGAATGGTGCCGCCCAATCTGTCCGTATCTTTCGCAAATCCAATTCCGGCATCGGCCGGAATTTTGGTGGAAACGGGCATGGCCCCTTGATTAAACTTTTCGCAAGAAAGGCAGAATTTGTGTTTTGACGGGGGATTGCGTTCGTGCATTTTTCAGGGGATAGCAGCGTTCCCTCTCGCAAGCTTCGTTTACAGAACACTGATCAATCGTTAATCGTCAATGAGAAAACTTGACAGGATATTCAAATGATTTTCCGCTTTGCGAATCCGTCTATCTCGCTTTTCTCAATACTTTATCTGTGTGTCTGGTGCTCGACTGTCTCGGCCGAGACGATCGAGGGTGCGTTGGCCCGAGCCTATGTGAACAATCCGGATTTCAACGCGCAACGGGCCGCTGGCCGCGCGACCGATGAAGACGTTCAGCGTGCGCGCTCGGCACAGTTGCCCACGGTCGATGCCAATTCGAGTTTCGGACGCCAGTCCTCGACCTACAATGCGGCGAATGAAGTGCTGACGCCGCGGACTCTGGGATTGTCGGTGACGCAGAGTCTTTTCAACGGTGGGCGGGTGTCGAACCGGATTGACCAGTCTGAAAAGGCTGTCCTTGCGACTCGTGAGCAGCTGCGTTCGGTTGAACAAAGGATTTTGCTCGGTGCAGCGGCCCAGTACATGGCTGTTGTTCGTGACAGGGCTGTTCTTAAAGCACGTCAGGCCAACATCAATGTGCTGAAAGAGCAGCTTCGTCAGACCGAGGATCGTTTCAACGTTGGCGAGATAACGCGGACGGATGTCGCGCAGGTAAGCGCGCAGCTTGCAGCAGCGGAGGCGGAAAGGAGTGCCGCTCAGGCCAATCTCGCCTCAAGTGTGGCATCCTATGAGCGGATTATCGGGGCAACGCCCGACACGCTGGCGGAGGCCGTTCCGCTCGTAAAGAGTGTTCCGATATCTCTCGAACAGGCTTTACAAATCGGGCAGGCGGAGCATCCCGACATTCAGGCCACGCGCCATAACGTTGACATTGCCTCGGTTGCTGTCAAAATTGCCGAGGGCGAGTTGTTGCCCAGTCTTGCATTGAGCGGAACGTTGACACATGCGCGCGATTATCGCGAGGCAGGCGACGAACTCAACGATGCGTCCCTTGTCGCGCGTCTCACTGTTCCGCTTTTTGAGGGCGGCGAAGTATATGCCCGCGTGCGACAATTGAAGGAAACACTCGGACAGAGGCGTCTGGACGCCGATAGTGTCCGACAGGCGGTGATGGCGGAAATTTCATCAGCTTGGAGCCAGTACATGATGTCCGAGTCGCGTATTACTGCGGCAGAGACACAGATTGAGGCTGCGACGATTGCTCTCGACGGGACACGAGAGGAGGCCAAAGTCGGTCAACGGACAACGCTTGACGTGCTGATCTCCGACCAAACATTGCTCGGTGCACAGGTGAACCTTGTGACGGCGCAGACAGACAGGGTCGTCGCCTCGTACCGTGTTCTCGCATCGATCGGCAAATTGAGCGCGCGGACACTTGGGCTCAAGGTCAAGCTTTATGACCCCAAGGTTCATTATGACAAGGTGAAGGGCCGTTTATACGGATCGGATATTCAAGAGTAGTTTTCAAGACGGCGCCTCTTGTCCGACTCGAAAAAAGGGGCATATTGCTATTCGCCGAGCGGGCGTTCGTTCCTGGGGTGGAGAGACGGGGTTAAGATGAGTTCAGCGTTAAACAAGGCTCAGGAGCCGTCGATGGACGATATTCTCGCCTCAATCAGGAAAATAATTGCAGATGATTTTTCGATATCCGAGCGTACAGCCACTTACGCGTCCGGCGGCGATCAGCAGGCTCATGCGGACGATGGTGACAGGGAGAGTGAACAGGACGTTCTCGATCTCGGCAAACCGTCTCCCCTCGTGCATTCCTTATCGGGAACACCCAGTCGCCAGATCGACTCCGGCTTGACGATGCAGGCGGCATCAAGGCGGGATATGTCTGAATTTTCCGCTGCAAGAATGCCGATTGTGACACCTTTAAGGGGAAGCTCGAACGATGAAGCGGGCGATGAGCCAGAGCGGCAGGCGCCTCCGCCCGCGAGTGATCGGCATGTTCGGAGCGTTTCAGAAAGGTTGTCGGCGCTGCATCCGGGGCTGAGGCCGGAGAGCGAGGATCCATTGATCGGCAGGATAACGGAGTCGTCCGTCTCCTCGGCCTTCAGGAATTTACGGGAGATTTCACGCAAGGCATCAGTGGAATCGAGACCAGCTCCAGCACCTCCGACGCTCGAAGCAGTCGTAATGGAGGCCCTCAGGCCGATGCTTCGCGACTGGCTTGAAGCTCACCTTCCAGCTATTGTCGAAGAGTTGGTAAAAGCTGAAATCGAGCGTTTAGCCGAACGAAACTGATCGAAAACGAACGAGCGAATATGGTTTGGTGAACAGTGAGCATTGACACCTCATGTCTGCTCGGTTTTTAACGGCTCAAGCCGCCCGTTTCCGGATGCGCTGAGTTCGGGAAGATATCTGCATGATGGACAACAGGTTTGAGCCGGCTTCGATCGAGGCCCGTATTCGTGATGTGTGGGAGACAGAAGGTGCGTTCAGGGCCGGTCGCCCGGAGCGGAAAGACGCACAGCCTTTCACGATTGTGATTCCGCCGCCGAATGTGACGGGTTCGCTCCATATGGGGCATGCGCTTAATAATACTCTGCAGGATATTTTGTGCCGGTTCGAGCGGATGCGCGGCAAGGATGTGCTGTGGCAGCCCGGTACCGACCATGCGGGCATTGCGACGCAGATGGTGGTAGAACGGCAATTGGCCGAGCGCAAGGAACCTCCGCGCCGCGAGATGGGGCGTGAGGCGTTTTTAAACCGCGTCTGGAACTGGAAAGAGGAATCAGGCGGGCTGATCATCAACCAGTTGAAGCGGCTGGGTGCATCGTGTGACTGGTCGCGCGAACGGTTCACCATGGGCAAGGATGGCTCGGCGGATGACCAGATGGTGCGTGCCGTTACCAAAGTCTTTGTCGAGCTTTACAATAAAAAGCTGATTTACAAGGCCAAACGCCTTGTGAATTGGGATCCACATTTTGAGTCGGCCATTTCCGATCTCGAAGTGATCCAGATCGAGAAAAAGGGCACCTTCAAATGGACGCGGGGCGACGAGCAGCCTTTCCATGCCGAGGCGCTTGCCAAGGCTTTGGCCAAGGACCCGCACGGGCACCTCTATTATTTTGATTATCCGGTCGAGGGTGAGACTTATGATCCGGGAAATCCGGCGACTTTTGTGCCGATTGCGACGACGCGGCCCGAGACCATGCTGGGCGATACGGCGATTGCGATTCACCCCGAGAATGATCGGCTCAAACATCTGATCGGCAAGCACATTGTGTTGCCTTTGGTGGGGCGTCTTGTGCCGGTGATTCCAGATGACTATGCGGACCCGGAAAAGGGGACGGGAGCGGTGAAGATTACACCGGCGCATGATTTTAATGATTTCGAGGTGGGCAAAAGGCATGATCTGCCTGCGATCAATGTGTTGACGCGGCAAGCAAAGATTTTCGTGATCGGGAATGAAGGGTTTACCACCCGCTCGAATGGTGTTTCCGATAGCATCGCTGCCCTTGACGGACTTGACCGGTATGAGGCGCGCAAACGCATTGTCGGGATGGTGGAGGCGGCGGGCTTTCTCGCAAAGGTGGAACCCTATGCGAGCCAAGTTCCGCATGGCGACCGTTCGAATTCGGCAATCGAGCCGTATCTGACCGATCAATGGTATGTTGACGCCAGGACGCTTGCCACCGAGGCGCTTGACTCGGTGCGGGCCGGGCGGACGAAGTTTGTTCCGGAGAATTGGTCGAAGACCTATTATCAGTGGCTCGAAAATATCGAGCCCTGGTGCGTGTCGCGGCAGCTCTGGTGGGGGCATCAGATTCCGGCTTGGTATGGGCCGGATGGCCATGTGTTTGTTGGTTCGAGCGAGTTGGAGGCAGGAACTCAGGCAGAAAAGCACTACGGCACCAAGACGCACCTGACGCGCGACGAAGACGTGCTCGATACGTGGTTCTCTTCCGCCCTTTGGCCGTTCTCCACACTTGGCTGGCCGGACAAGACGCCGGAATTGGCGCGATATTATCCGACTGATGTTTTGGTCACCGGCTTCGATATTATTTTCTTCTGGGTCGCCCGCATGATGATGATGGGCGATCATTTTATGGGTAAAGAGCCGTTTCATACTGTCTATATTCACGCGCTCGTCCGGGACGAGAAAGGCGCGAAAATGTCGAAATCGAAGGGCAATGTGATTGATCCGCTCGACCTTGTGGATCAATACGGCGCGGATGCGTTGCGCTTTACTCTGGCGGCGATGGCGGCGCAGGGACGTGATATTAAATTGTCTACGCAACGCATTGAAGGATATCGGAATTTTACGACCAAGATCTGGAATGCGGCGCGCTTTGCAGAGATGAATTCCTGCGCGCGGGTGGCGGGTTTTGATCCGAAAGCGTTGAAACTTCAATTGAACCGCTGGGCAATCGGGGAATTGGCAACCGCGACCGCCGAGGTGACTGCAGCCATTGAAGCGTTCCGGTTCAATGATGCGGCGAATGCGGCCTACCGGTTTACATGGAATGTATTCTGCGACTGGTATTTGGAACTCGCGAAGCCTGTGTTTATGGGTTCGGACGAGGTTTCCAAGGCGGAGACACGGGCCAGCGTGGCGTTTGTGTTTGATGGAATTTTGAAAATTCTGCACCCCTTCATGCCTTATATTACGGAAGAATTATGGGCCGTGAAGGGTGCCGAAGGACCTAAGCGCGAAAGCATTCTTTGCCTTTCAGAGTGGCCTTCGCTGGTCGGGCTTGAAGCGCCTGATGCGGAAGCGGAGATTGGCTGGCTTGTCGACCTTGTGACGGAAATCCGCTCGGCGCGGAATGAAATCAATGTTCCTGCAGGTTCACCCATTCCGTTGGTGCTCGTTGGTGCGTCGGACGCCACGCGCAAGCGGGCAGCGGCTTGGGGTGATATGGTGAAGCGGTTGGCGCGGCTTTCCGAGATCAGCTTTGCCGATAGCGCTCCGCCGCAATCGGCGCAGATGGTGATCCGCGGTGAAGTCTCGGCGTTGCCTCTCGCAGGCATTATCGATATTGCAGCCGAGACGGGCCGGCTCTCCAAAGAGATCGAAAGGGTAGTTCAGGAAGTCGCGAAAATCGATGCCAAGCTCGGGAATGCCGACTTTATGGCGCGTGCTCCCGAAGAGATTGTCGAGGAGCAGCATGAGCGCCGCGCCGACTTCACCGAGCGGATGGCAAAGTTGAAGGAAGCGCTCAGCCGGTTGGGCTGAGTGTGGTTGATGTTCAGGAGACGGTGCCGGGTTCTTTCAGGATGCGGCAACCGCTGATTTTCCAGGAGCCATCCTTTTGCTTTTCGACCGTGTAGAGCGCCGTCCATTTCTGGCCGGACTCATCCGTGATCGAGACGAACTGGGCGAGGCCGTAATCCGTATCGTCAAGGGTTCCGAACTCGTAGGATTTGGAGCGATAGACTTGGGGGTAGCCTTTCCGCACCATCTCGATGAAGGAATCTTGCGTCGGGAAGATTTCTTTAATGATGGGGGCGGCGAAAGAATAGGCTTTCTCGGCGTCGTCGGCGCGGAAGGCGAGGAGTTGACCCTCGATGACTGCTCTAATTTCGGCGGTATCATCGGCTTTCGCCGATGGCGGTGTTGCGAAAGCTACAAAAAGCGCGAACAAAGCGATTGATAGTCTGATCATTGAGCACTCTCCGCCTCAGATGTTGTTTTACGCCGGATCCGGAAGGTCCACGTCTCTAACGTAACAGACTGGCTTATTACGGTCGAACCCAGCTCGTGGACCATGTGGGGGATGTCGATTGCCGACATGGGGTCGGTGCAATGGACTTCGAGGATGTCGCCATCGCTCATCAGGGTGAGCCGTTTGCGGGCTTTCAAAGCCGGAAGCGGGCATTTCAAGCCCTTGAGATCCAGAAAAGCGTCAGGCATTTAATTTTCCGGGATCGGCGGAATCATATACTGGTACGGGCGGCAAAGCGAGCCAATGGAATATCATTCATTGTGGAGTGGCTTGCAAGATTTCGTTTTTGGGTTTTCAAGGAGCAGTTTCAGCATGCGTGCTATGGGTATTGCGGGGTGGAGCGGGGCAGGAAAAACAACGCTGCTTTCGCGGTTGATACCGGTTCTGGTCGGCCGCGGGTTTTCAGTCTCGACGATCAAGCACGCGCATCATCATTTCGACGTCGATTATCCGGGCAAGGACAGCCATACGCACCGGGTCGCGGGTGCAACCGAAGTGCTTGTCTCTTCGATGAACCGGTTTGCGCTGATGCATGAATTGCGTGGTGCGAAAGAGCCAAATCTGGCGCAACTTCTGTTGATGCTGGCGCCCGTCGATTTTGTTCTGGTTGAGGGTTTTAAGCCGGAACCGCACCCGAAGATCGAAGTGCATCGTTTGGCAAATGGTAAGCCGTTTCTATATCCGAACGATCCGACCATCCTTGCACTTGCAAGCGATGCGGCGATAGCCGACGCGAGTTTTACGGTGCTTGCACTCGAAAATGCTGAAGAATTAGCCGATTTTGTTCAAGAAAATGCGGTATCGGTCACGGACGTGTTGCGGCTGTTGCATGAGAACTAGAGCAAGAGCGGGCAATCAGTTGATGATGAGACCGGAGTGAACAAGCTCCTTGGCTTTTGCAAGATCCTCGGGCGTGTTGATGTTGAAGAACGGGTCATAGGGCATGATCGGCCAATCGATCGCCACAAATCCATTACGAGACGCAAAATTCTGAACGCTTTTACGGTCTTTGCCTGCCATAAAGGTTTCGAGTGAATTTTTGAGCGCGAGGGGCCAAAGGGCGATCGGCGGATGAATACGCTTGCCCGAGGAAGCACACGCAATAAGGTGAGACGCGTTCCGGGTGCCAGAGATCAGACGTGAGACGAGATTATCGGGAATAAAGGGTGTATCGGCAGTCACGCTCAAAATAAGGGTCGCGTCCGGATGCTGGTTTGAGGCCCAGTGCATCCCTGCCAAAATTCCGGCAAGGGGGCCTGATGCGTCCTGCGTGCTGTCGGGAATGACTGGCAAATCATTGGCCTCGAAGCGTCGCGGGTCTCCATTCGCGCTGATGACGATTGCCGCGCATTGCGGGCGCAAGCGCGCGACGAGGCACTCAAGGAGCGTTGTTTGCCCGAGCATGCGTAAGGCCTTATCTCCACCGCCCATACGGCGTGACTGACCGCCTGCGAGGATCACAGCGATGATTTGCTGGGCTTGGGCGAGGTGGCCTGCGGGGACGGAGCTGTGCATAGCGCTCTCTATCACGGCCGACGGGAGGCGATAAGAGGCGGAACATCCCTGCAGGCCTGATTATCAGTTTGCGCCGGACCTGACCGGAATTGTTTTTGCTTTTGCGGCAATTTCAGCCGGCTTTTTTACCGTGACATGCAGCACGCCTTTTTCGAACCGTGCATCCACTGCATTTGCATCCGGCTCGAAATTCAGCGGAATCGTCCGGTGGAAAGACCCGAAATTTCGCTCGAGATAATGCCAATTCTGATCCTTGCGTTCGATTTCCTTTTTCTTTTCGCCGGAAATGATCAACCGATCACGGTCAAGCGTGACGGAAACATCCTTGTCGGTAACGCCGGGAAGTTCCGCCGACAATTCGACTGCATCCTTGGTCTCGGACATGTCCATGATCGGGAAAGTCGCCATCGCACCATCACCGGAGAGGTAGGGAAGGCGACGTTCAAGACTGCCGAACATTTCCTGCATGTCCCGCCGGAAGCTGCTGAGAGGGTCCGTAACTGACGGAAAGTCTCCGGACCATAAAGACGGAATGAGTGATCGCATTGTTCTTCTCCTTCATCAAGGTGACGTTCGGCTGGCGAAAACCAACCGATACCGGCTGAAGACTAGGAGGAAGCAAGGGATCACGCTTTGATAAATTTCAAATCCTCAACCTTCCAGAAACATCAACTGAAAATGGCAGCCGTGGACAATGACGGACCGATCATGTGCAACACCGCCGGAGGCGTTGCGAGGTGGTGAGCGCGCTGGGACTCGAACCCAGGACCTATTGATTAAAAGTCAATTGCTCTACCGGCTGAGCTACGCGCTCCCTGACGCAGGATGTGCGTAATGCCTGCAGCATGCCCGGTCAATAGGTGATTGGGCAACACGGGAAGGCGAGTGTCATCTTTTTCTCAAAGGGCGAGATAAAATTTCCCACCGCAGCGATTCAGAATGGCCATTCCTGGATTGAAGAGTGATATGGTTACAAGGCCCTCGAAACGTTCATCGATTCATCATCCGATGCCGACACAGAAAGTGAACGGGGTGATGTTTCGCAGAACTGATGATATGAGATTTTCGTTTATCGAATCGATTCAGTTGCATGAACGGACCCTCAACAATGAAAAAGCAGTCGGTTCAATCCTCCGCAGTGCGAACTTGCGCAGCGGTTATTCTTGCAGCGGGCGAAGGAACGCGGATGAAATCCGATATTCCGAAGGTTTTGCACGAGATTGCAAACCTTTCGATGATCGGACATGTGATCACGATGGTGCAGGAAGCCGGAGTGGACACAATTATTGCCGTCATTGGGTCTGGCCGGGAAGATGTCAGATGGGAAATCCTTAAATTGTGCCCGAGCGCGACGATCGTCGTTCAGGAGCACCGCCTCGGTACCGCGCATGCGGTGTTGACAGCACGACACGAGATTGTTGAGCGGTTTGACGATCTTCTCGTGCTGTTTGCGGACACGCCGCTCCTGCGTGCGGAGACGCTGCAATCTTTGCGGGTACCCGTCAGTTCGGGGGCTGCAGTCGTGGCACTCGGGTTTGATGCTGAAAATCCGGCGGGATATGGCCGGATCCTGACCGAGGGCGACCGGATGATCTCGATCCGCGAGCATAAAGACGTGACGGAGGCGGAAAGAGAAGTCACGCTCTGCAATTCCGGACTGATGGCGCTGGATGGTAAATCTGCCATCGGGTTGATTGAGGCGATCGAGAACAATAACTCACAACGGGAATATTACCTGACGGATGTGGTTGAAATTGCCAATCGTCGGGGTTTGGGCTCGTTTTATCAGGTTGCTGACGAACAAGAAGTCATGGGGGTCAATGATCGGGTGCAGTTATCAGGGGCTGAAGCGGTGTTTCAGGGTCGGTTAAGGAACGGGGCGATGCTGGCGGGTGTGACGATGACGGCACCCGAGACGGTTTTTCTGAGTTTTGACACGAAGTTCGGGCGTGATGTTCATGTCGAGCCGCATGTTGTTTTCGGGCGTGGTGTGTCGGTTGGCGACAATGTCCGGGTGAAGGCGTTCTCGCATTTGGAGGAGACGAAGATTGCGGAACAGGCCGAGATCGGGCCCTTTGCGCGGTTGCGACCTGGGACGGATATTGGGGTTGGCGTCAAGATCGGAAATTTTGTCGAGGTTAAGAAGTCGGTGATCGGTGACGGGGCGAAGATCAATCATCTGAGCTATATTGGTGACGCGACGATTGGTGCGCGGTCAAATATCGGCGCAGGCACGATCACGTGCAATTATGACGGATTTTTCAAATACACTACGATAATCGGCGAAGACGCGTTTGTCGGTGCTAATTCGTCGCTTCTGGCGCCGATTTCGATTGGAAACGGGGCGTTTGTTGGTTCGGGTTCCGTGGTGACAGATGATGTGCCGGCCAATTCACTCGCCCTGGCGCGCGGCCAGCAGGTGGTGAAACCCGATTGGGCCACGGCTTTTCGCGAGAAAGCTCGTGCGAAGAAGGCACGGAAATGAGGGCGGGATGTTCCTGTCACGTTTTGTTAGACAGATTGATTTGATTTTTGGAACCGATGTCGCCACGGACAGGTTAAGAAGATCTCGAACATCATTCTCAAGTTCAAGCAAGGCAGGGTGATCTGAATGTGCGGCATTGTTGGTATTCTTGCGACTGAACCGGCAGCGTTTCAGGTTGTCGAGGCGCTCAAGCGGCTTGAATATCGGGGGTATGACTCGGCTGGCGTTGCTGTTCAGGAGAATGGCGTTTTGTCGCGCTGTCGGGCTGAGGGAAAACTTCGCAATCTTGATGCAAAGCTGCGGGATGCACCGCTCGGCGGATTGTCGGCGATCGGGCATACGCGGTGGGCGACACATGGCAAGCCAATTGAGTCGAACGCGCATCCGCACATGACGAAGCGTGTTGCTGTGGTGCATAACGGGATTATCGAGAATTTCCGCACTTTGCGGGCGGAGCTTGAAGCGTCCGGCACGAAATTCCAGAGCGACACGGACACGGAAGTGGTCCTTCATCTTGTATCCGACGCGCTTGAGCGGTTGAATGATCCTCAGAAGGCGGTAGCGGAAGTGCTCCCGCAGTTGCGGGGTGCGTTCGCGCTCGGGTTCCTGTTTGCCGAGGATGGGGATTTGCTGATCGGAGCGCGGCAGGGGGCGCCTTTGGCTGTCGGGTATGGTGATGGCGAGATGTATCTTGGATCGGATGCTCTGGCGCTTGCACCGTTCACGGATACGATCACCTATCTCGAGGAAGGTGATTGGGTTGTGCTGACCCGAAACAGTGCTGTTTTCCGGGATGTTAATAATCGCATTGTCGAGCGTGTGCGGCTCAAAAGCAGCGCCGGTGCCTATCTGATGGACAAGGGCAATCACCGGCATTTCATGATCAAGGAGATTTACGAGCAATCCGAAGTCGTCGGGCGGACGCTGGCGCATTACCTCGATATGGCGGCAGGCAAGGTCATGCTGCCCATGGAGATTCCGTTTGACTGGAAGGCGTTGAGCCGGATTTCGATTACGGCGTGCGGGACGGCTTCGTACGCGGCGCACATCGGAAAATACTGGTTCGAGCGCTTTGCGCGGATTCCGGTGGAAGTCGATATCGCGTCCGAGTTCCGGTATAGAGAGGCGCCTTTGGATAAGGGTGGATTGTCGATTTTCGTGTCGCAATCGGGTGAGACCGCCGACACGTTGGCGGGGCTTCGCTACGCCAAAGAGCAAGGCCAGAATATTCTCGCGGTTGTGAATGTGCTGACCTCGTCGATTGCGCGCGAGAGCCATGTTGTTGCGCCGATTATGGCGGGACCGGAGATCGGGGTTGCTTCAACCAAAGGGTTTACCTGCCAATTGACGACGTTGGCGTGTCTCGCAATCGCTGCGGGGAAGGCGCGTGGTACACTCAGTGCGACAGAGGAAGAGCGGTTGGTGATGGAGCTGATTGCGGTTCCCGGGCTGATGGTTGAGGCGATCAAGGTCGAGGCCTCGATTGAGGCGGTTGCACAGTTGATTTCAAAATCAACCGATGCGCTTTATCTGGGGCGGGGCACGAGTTACCCGCTGGCGCTGGAAGGCGCGCTCAAATTGAAGGAAATTTCCTATATTCATGCTGAGGGATATGCCGCTGGCGAGTTGAAGCATGGACCGATTGCATTGATTGACGAGGCAATGCCTGTGATTGTGATTGCTCCGCCGGATGGCATTTTCGAGAAAACAGTTTCGAATATGCAGGAAGTGGCGGCTCGGGGCGGCAAGATTATCCTGATCACGGACCATGAGAGCGTCGATCATGCGGGATTAACGCCGGCTGCGTCGATCCTGGTGCCGAAAATGAAGCCGGATTTTTCTGCGATTGTGTATTCGATCCCGATCCAGTTGCTCGCATATCATGCGGCCGTGGCACTGGGTAAGGACGTGGACCAGCCGAGAAATCTGGCAAAGTCGGTTACGGTTGAGTGATTTCTTTGTGAGGTTATGAAAACGATGGATTGATTGTCACGTTTTTGTATATTGATAGTGTTGTTGGCCTTATTGGCCGACCGCACTTTCGACAGGAACTCAGGCGATCATGACCGAACCGGAAGTTGATACATCGCCAGCAACATCGTTTATTCCGTTGCAGCAGACAGTTAAGCCCACTATCGGGCAGCGGTTGAGAGCCTATTTTTTCACTGGCGTGGTTGTTGCCGGCCCGCTGACGATTACGGTTTATATTACCTGGTGGTTCATCAATCTGATTGATGCGTGGTTTACGCCGCTTATCCCGACGGGTTATCTGCCAGAGCCGTTTATGCATTTGAATATTCCGGGAATCGGGCTGCTGATAGCGTTTGTTTCACTTACGCTTCTGGGATTTCTGACCGCTAATCTGGTCGGGCGTTGGCTTTTGGCATTTGGCGAGACGCTTTTGGGGCGGATGCCGGTTATTCGCGGGCTTTACAAGGGTGTAAAGCAGGTTTTCGAGACGATCTTCTCGCAGTCCGGAACGTCGTTTCGCACGGTTGGCCTGATTGAATATCCGGGCAAGGGGCTTTGGTCGCTGGTGTTTTTGTCGGCCGCTCCCGAGGGAGATGTCAGCGAGGCGTTGCCGGGTAATGACGAGTATGTGTCCTGCTTCCTGCCGTGCACGCCGAATCCGACGACGGGGTTTTTCCTCTACATCAAGCGCAAGGATGTGATTGAGGTTGCGATCTCGATTGACGAGGCGGCGAAACTCATCATGTCGGCCGGTTTGATCCAGCCGAAGGATTCGAAACTTGTCTTGTCAGGTCAGCCCAAAGTGGCTGATGGACACACCGCAAAGATAAGCGCTTAGCCGGCGCTGAGAAGTTTGGCGGCAGCATCCTTTTCGAAAAGATAGAGCAGGAGGCGAAGTGCCTCTCCTCGCAGGGTTTTCAATCCGGGATCGCGTGAGAGTGCGAGTTTGGCGTCATCGCGGGCGGCATTGAGCAGTTCATCGTGTTTTTCGGCAACAGCCAGACGGAATCCCGGAATGCCGGATTGTCGCGTGCCGAGAATATCGCCTTCGCCGCGGAGTTTGAGATCCTTTTCGGCGATTTCGAACCCGTCCTCGGTTTGGCGCATGGTCTCAAGCCTCTGCCGGGCTATGTTGCCGAGGTGTTTGTAGAGCAGGAGACAATGGGATTGCGTGCCGCCGCGTCCCACGCGTCCGCGAAGTTGGTGGAGTTGCGCGAGGCCAAACCGTTCGGCCTGCTCAATGATGATGATGGTTGCCGCGGGGACATCCACGCCGACCTCGATGACGGTGGTCGAGACCAGAATTTTGGTTATGCCTTCAGCGAATGCCGCCATTGCCGCGTCTTTCTCCCGCGGCGGGATTTTGCCGTGGACGAGGCCGACCTGATCGCCATAGTATGACTTCAGATTAGCAAAGCGCTCTTCCGCAGCGGCGATGTCGATATCCTCGGATTCGGTCACGAGCGGGCATACCCAATAGACGCGATTTCCTTCCGACATGGCGCGCGCGAGGCTTTGGGTGACTGTGTCGAGCTTGTCGAGCGACATGATCCTTGTGTCGATGGGTTTGCGCCCGGGCGGCTTTTCCCGGAGATTTGAGACGTCCATATCGCCAAAATAGGTGAGAACGAGCGTTCGCGGAATTGGCGTTGCTGTCATGACAAGCATATCGGTTGCCTCGCCTTTATTTGCGAGTGCAAGACGTTGATTGACGCCGAAGCGGTGTTGCTCGTCAACGACGGCGAGTCCGAGTTTGTGGAACGAGACACCTTCTTGAAACAGGGCATGGGTACCAACGACCAGATGTGTAGAGCCGTTGGCCAAACCGATAAGTATTGCTTCGCGTGCTGCGCCCTTGTCACGTCCCGTCAGAAGCGCGATTGAAACGCCCAGTTGGTCGCAGAGCGGCTTCAAGCGAGCATAATGCTGGCGTGCGAGAATTTCGGTGGGAACCATTAGGGCTGATTGCTCGCCGCCTTCGACGAGCGACAGCATGGCCAGAAAGCCGACAATTGTTTTGCCGGAGCCAACATCACCCTGAAGGAGACGCAGCATTTTTTCGGGCGATTCGAGATCGCCTTTGATGTCAGCGAGTGCTGCCGACTGGGCGTTGGTGAGTGTGTAAGGGAGCAGAGACAAGCATTTATTGACGAGTTCACCTGTTCCATGGCGTGCTTGGCCGCGGTGGCGGTTTACTTGCTCGCGGATCAAAAGGAGTGCCAATTGGCCGGCCAGGACTTCATCATAGGCGAGGCGCAGGCGGGCGGGAGCGAGAGGAGACACGGATTCGGGCGAGGCCGGGAGATGCAAGGATTTCAGTGCTTCACTGAATGATGGCCATTGATGCTTGTTCAGATAGGTTGGGTCTTGCCACTCAGGAAGCGCAGGAAGCCGCTCAACGGCCTTGCCTACGGAGTTAATCAGGACACGCGGGAAAAGTCCTGCAGTGAGGCCGTAGACGGGTTCATAGGCGGGTTGCTGGTCGTAGGCATAGGCGGCAAGAATGCGATCGGGGTGTGTGATCTGGCGATGGCCGTCCCAAATATCGACGACACCGGAAATATAGCGCTCCTCGCCGACCGGCAGAAGTTTTTCGAGACGGGCGGCGGGTGCGTTGAAGAAGGTCAGGGTCAGGTCGCCGGTATTGTCCTCGACGATAACGCGATAGGCGGCCTTTGAACGCCCCGGTGGTGGTGGCTTGTGCAAAACGATGCGGGCTTTGACCGTGGTCTGATGGCCAGGCCTTGTTTCGCTGATCGAGGCGCAAAGCTGGCGGTCGATTGCTGCATAGGGAAGGTGGAAAAGCAGGTCGATCAGACGTGCGGGTGCTTTGGAACCGGTCAGCAGGCGGTTGAGTAAGGGCGCGAGTTTCGGTCCGATGCCCGGGAGGGTGTTGATTTCGGCGAAAAGCGGGTTGAGGAGGGGTGGTCTCATTCACGCCCGACTTAATGCGACGCGTATATCGTGGAACGCCGCACCGCCAAAGGGAGCTGCTGCATCGGCACCTGTCAATGTGTTGATCCCTTTTCCGTCCGGATAGGCCGTGTTCGGCCAGATTGACTCGGCAATGAGGACGCCGGGGCGCAGACCGTTCGAGATTTTTGCGAATAGCCGCACTTCGCCGCGCTGATTCGAAAGAAGCACTTTGTCACCGTCCAGAAGGTCCAAGCGGGCGGCGTCAGTCGGATGAATGAGAACTGTGGGGCGTGATTCTTTGGTTTGCGAGGTGGCGGTTTCGGTGAAGGACGTATTCAGGAAGTTTCTCGCCGGGCTTGTCGCCAAGCGGAACGGATATTCGAGTGTCGCCGTCTCGATCACATTCCAGTGATCCGGGAAAACCGGTATATCTTGGATCGGGCCCATGGGGCCGTCATTGGGGAATGGGACTTTTGACCAATCAGGCTTGAAGCGGAATTTTTTATCCTTCCAGCCGAACCCGTTGAGATAATGAGCGTCTTCGAATGGCGGTTGGCAATCAATGAAGTTCTTTTCTTCAAGCTCTTGCAGCGTGCCCCATTTCGAATTCTGCAATGTCCAATCGATGATTTCCCGCGGCGACATTTGAAAACCGGGATGGGTTGCGCCGAGTCTATGGGCGAGGTCGCAGATGACGTCGTGATTGGAGCGGCATTCGTCGGGAGGGTCGATCAGTTTTGGGCCTAGGGCGATATATTGATGTCCGCCACCTTGATAGATATCGTCATGCTCGGTGAACATGGTTGCCGGCAAAACGACATCGGCAATTTGCGCGGTGTCCGTCATGAAGTGTTCGTGCACGACGGTGAAGAGGTCGTCGCGTGAAAATCCTTGCCGAACCAGTTCTTGCTCGGGGGCAACCGACATTGGGTTGGTATTTTGAATGAAAAGGGCATGTACCGGAACACCACTTTTCAAAGCGGTCTGATCACCGGTGAGAATGCGG
>JBJTDR010000030.1:0-54918 GCA_046092445.1 Hyphomicrobiales bacterium
CGCATGCCGAAGGTTCAGGAAGTTGTGAAGAACTTTTTCGGCAAGGAACCGCACAAGGGCGTCAATCCGGATGAAGTCGTCGCCATCGGTGCAGCCGTTCAGGCGGGCGTTCTCCAAGGTGACGTGAAGGATGTTCTCCTGCTTGACGTGACCCCGCTGTCGTTGGGCATCGAGACTTTGGGCGGCGTGTTCACCCGCTTGATCGACCGCAACACAACGATCCCGACCAAGAAGAGCCAGATATTCTCGACCGCTGAAGACAATCAGACGGCGGTGACGATTCGCGTTTTCCAGGGTGAGCGCGAAATGGCGCAGGATAATAAGAGCCTCGGCCAGTTCGACCTGGTTGGTCTGCCGTCCGCTCCGCGTGGTGTGCCACAGATTGAAGTCACCTTCGATATCGACGCGAACGGCATCGTCAATGTGTCTGCAAAAGATAAGGCGACGAATAAGGAACAGCAAATCCGCATTCAGGCATCGGGTGGTCTGTCAGACGCCGAGATTGAGAAGATGGTGAAAGATGCGGAAGCTCACGCTGCCGAGGATAAGGAAAGGCGTGAATTGGTCGAAGCCCGAAATCACGGAGAGAGCCTGATTCATTCGACCGAGAAGTCAATGGCCGAGTTCGGTGAAAAAGTCGGCGCTGCTGAAAAAAGTACGATCGATACCGCAATGGAAGCCTTGAAGACTGCATTGACCGGGGACGACTCGGAAGCCATCAAGGCACGCACCAATGACCTGATGCAGGCCTCCATGAAGCTCGGTGAAGCCATGTATGCGAGCCAGCAGGAGTCGGGTGGCGACGGTGACCTGGGCTCGGATGCCCGTGATCCGGATAAGGATGACGTCATTGATGCAGAATTCCGCGAAGTCAGCGACGATGACAAGAAGAGGCGGGCCTGATAAGGGTTTTGCATGATCGGCCGTTACACCCTGATCGACGAAGCGCCCGGTGCCGGAAGGTGCCGGGTTCCGTCTATGTTGTGTAGTGAGCGATCAGGCTCCGATCGATCGGTAATGGTCTGAAGATGAACAAGCGCGATTATTATGAAGTTCTTGGCGTACCGAAAACGGCGAGCGAGGCTGAGCTGAAATCTGCCTTTCGAAAGCTCGCAATGAAGTATCACCCCGATCGTAATTCTGGTGACTCTGCTGCGGAAGCGAGGTTCAAGGAAATCAACGAGGCTTATCAAATTCTCTCCGACCCGCAGAAACGACCGGCTTATGATCGTTATGGCCACGCAGCATTCGAGCAGGGCGGTGGAGCTGGATCGGGAGGCTTCACGGGCGATTTTGGTGCCTCGATGTCAGATATCTTCGAAGATCTCTTTGGTGATCTCGGCGGTCGCAGTCGTCAACGTCAATCCGGTGGCCGCGAGCGTGGCGCGGATATTCGATACAGCCTCGAAATCTCTCTGGATGAAGCGTTCTCGGGCAAGACTGTCAGCATTACAATTCCGACGTCAATGGCGTGCGAGCCCTGTGGTGGAACGGGCGCAAAGGCCGGTTCCAAACCGAAAACCTGCCCGACCTGCGGCGGACATGGCCGTGTCCGGGCCAGTCAGGGGTTCTTCTCGATTGAGCGAACCTGTCCACGCTGTCAGGGACGCGGTGAGATCATCGATGACCCCTGCCGTCAATGTGGTGGCGCAGGGCGTACCAAAAAAGATCGGACATTGTCGGTCAATATTCCAGCAGGCGTTGAGGATGGAACCCGGATTCGTCTCGGTGGCGAAGGAGAGGGAGGCTTGCGGGGCGGCCCTGCTGGCGATCTTTACATTTTTCTGACTATTAGTCGGCATTCCTATCTCAGACGTGACGGTGCTGACCTTTATTGCATGGTGCCGATTTCATTCACGCTGGCTGCTCTAGGGGGGCAGATCAATATTCCCGTTATCGGCGGTGAGATGAAACAGGTCACAGTCCCGGAAGGAACGCAAACTGGTCGACAAATCCGGTTGCGGGAAATGGGAATGCCCGTCCTGCGGTCGCGTGAAAGGGGTGATCTTTATGTTCAGGTTGTGGTCGAGACACCACAGAAGTTGACTTCTCGTCAGCGTGAGCTGTTGCGCGAGCTGGAAGCCGGTAAAGGCGAGGATAGTGCCAATGATCAGGCAGGTTTTTTCGAGAAGATGAAAAGTTTTATTTCGGGCAGCAGTGATTGAGTGTGAAAATTGACGTTACGCATGCGTTGTTCAAAATGCCGTCAACAGGATTTGGAGGCGATCATTGCGCAGTTTGAAAGAAAAGCTGGGCGGAAAACGATCTTGTAGATTTAAATCCGCAGATCAGGAAACTCAAACTGCCCGCTTCGGTCGTGCGGTTGCAGATAATGCCCGCTTCATCGGCACTTGGTTTAACAGACCGCTTGTAACGGGAGCCCTTGTTCCGTCAGGCGCTGATCTCGCCCGCATGATGGCGTATTATGTTGATTCTGATCGGTCCGGTCCGGTGATTGAACTCGGCCCGGGCACAGGAGTGATCACCGATGCGCTGTTGCAGAGAGGCATCGCCGAGGAACGCCTCATCCTGATCGAATATGACACCGATTTCTGCACATTGTTGCGCAAGCGATTTCCCAGAGCCCTCGTGATTCAGGGGGACGCCTACACGCTACAGAAGACGATTGACTCTTGTCTTGCAGGGAAAGTGGCAGCAATTGTTTCGGGGTTGCCTCTCTTCAACAAGCCCGAATCAATGCGGATCCGTCTCCTGAGGGATGCGTTCAATATATTGCAGAAAGGGGCCCCCTTTATCCAATTCACATACGCCGTGGTCTCGCCAATCCCATTGCGCGCCAGAGGCTTCATTGCCGAGCGTTCCGCCCGTGTATGGCGCAATGTGCCGCCTGCGCGCGTCTGGGTTTATCGTCGTTTCGACGGCCCCCATATCCGCAAGACACGCCGTTCTGCTCTTGTATTGATGCGCCGAATCAGGGAACGCACGGATCGCCTCGGGTCCGATTTGTTCTCGAAGGTGATGTTGAGACGTCCGCCTGTGTGAACGCGGATTTCCGGAGTCGCGATCAATGCCTAAAATCGACCCGCGCGATCGCCTGATCGTTGCGCTTGACGTTCCCAACCTCGCTTCCGCCGAAGCCATGGTTTCTCGTCTCGGCGACCGTGTCACCTTTTACAAAGTCGGGATGGAATTGGCATATAGTGGTGGTTTGTTATTTGTCCGCCGCCTTGCCGATGCCGGCAAGAAGGTCTTTCTCGATCTCAAACTCCATGACATTCCCAATACGGTCGAAAAAGCAACCGCACAGGTCGCCGATCTCGGTGCAACATTCCTCACGGTTCACGCCTTCCCTCAGACGATGAAGGCGGCGGTCAAAGGTCGTGGTGCGGGTTCACTGAAGATTCTCGCCGTCACCGTGATGACCTCTTACGACGATGCCGACCTTGTCGAGGCCGGTTATGCACTCGGCGTGAAGGATTTGGTCGAGCGCCGCGCCAGACAGGCACACGCCATTGGCGTCGACGGCCTGATCCTGTCCCCCGAAGAAGTCTCTGCCATGCGCGCACTCCTCGGCCCTGACATCACGCTGATCACACCCGGCATTCGCCCGTCTGGCAGCGCTGCCGGCGACCAAAAGCGCATCATGACGCCCGCCAACGCGATCAAGGCCGGTGCGGATTATCTGGTGATTGGCCGTCCTGTCACACAAGCAGACGATCCAAAAACATCCGCCGAGGCGATTATTGCTGAAATTCGTTCCGTGGCCGGTTGACCGCACGATCCGGATCGCGTTTTGTCGTGTTCGGAACATCAATTGAAGTGAGGGGGTCGGAATGTCCGGCAATCGGCTGATCGTGGTCGGCGCTGGTGGCCGCATGGGGCGCATGCTCGTGCGGACCATCGCCGAAACATCTGGCGCTGTGCTTTCCGGCGCCATTGAAGCGCAGGCGTCACCGTTCATCGGGCAGGATTCAGGCCTGCTCGCCGGTATTGGCCCAAACGGCGTTCTGATAAGTGACGATCCCTTGCCGCTTTTTGCAGCGAGTGATGCAGTCATCGATTTTACCGTTCCCAAAGCCACCACAGACTTCGCCGCTCTGGCCGCGCAAGCCCGCATCGTCCATGTTGTCGGCACAACCGGTATGCAGCCGGGTGATCTCGCAAAGCTCGAAGCCGCTGCGCGCCACGCGGTTATCATCCGCTCGGGCAATATGAGCCTCGGCGTCAATTTGCTGGCCGCCTTGGTCAAGCGCGTGGCACAAACGCTCGGCGAAGACTTCGACATTGAAATCCTCGAAATGCATCATCGCATGAAGGTCGATGCGCCCTCGGGTACTGCCCTGCTGCTCGGTGAAGCCGCTGCTGCCGGGCGCAACATCCCGCTCGATGACGCCCATTCCGTCCGCGTACGCGACGGCCACACCGGTGCCCGCGAACCCGGCACAATCGGCTTTGCGACACTGCGCGGCGGGTCGGTGGTGGGCGATCACAGCGTGATTTTTGCGGGCGCTTCAGAGCGCATTACCCTCTCTCATCACGCCGAAAACCGTGAAATCTTCGCGCGCGGTGCTGTCCGCGCTGCCCTTTGGGGCCATGGCCGCAAGCCGGGCCTTTACTCGATGATGGATGTGCTTGGTCTGGGTGATATCTGACCGCTGCTGAATGGGAGAAATCTATGGATCGTTTGCTTGTACTTGTCCGTCACGGCCAGAGTGACTGGAACCTCAAAAATCTCTTCACCGGCTGGAAGGATCCCGACCTCACCGATAAAGGCGTTGGCGAGGCGAAAGCCGCGGGCCAGCGCCTCAAATCCCTCGGCCTCACCTTCGATGTCGCCTTCACCTCCGATCTCACCCGCGCGCAGCATACCTGCTATCTGATCCTTGGCGAACTCGGCCAGCCCACGCTCACCACAATCCGGGAGCAGGCACTCAACGAACGCGATTACGGCGAACTTTCGGGCCTCAACAAGGACGACGCCCGCGCCAAATGGGGCGAAGAGCAGGTGCATCTCTGGCGCCGGTCCTACGACGTCCCGCCTCCCGGCGGCGAAAGCCTCAAAGATACGGTTGCCCGCGTTCTACCCTACTATTGTCAGGAAATTCTCCCTCGCGTTCTGCGTGGAGAGCGCGTCATCGTGGCGGCGCATGGCAATTCGCTCCGCGCGCTTGTCATGGTGCTTGATGGCTTGACCCCTGCCACCATCCCGTCGATGGAACTCGATACCGGCGTCCCGCTTGTCTACCGCCTCAAAACAGACTCCACCGTCGATACCAAACAGGTTCTGTCCGCCTGATGGAAATCCGCCTGCTCAATGCGGATGAAGCCCGCGCCCGCATTCCGGAACTCGCGCTCATCCTGCATGATTGTGTCGTCAAAGGCGCATCGGTAGGCTTCATGAACCCGTTCAGCATGGCCGAAGCCATCGGCTTTTATGCTGAATGCGCGGAAAATGTCGCAAATAGCGAAGCGTTTCTCTTCGCAGCTTTTGTAGACGGTCGCGCAGTCGGCACCGTGCAGCTTATCCCGAGCCGCAAGCCAAACCAGCCGCACCGCGGCGATATCATCAAAATGCTGGTACATTCCATCCACCGCAATCAGGGCTTCGGCGCAGCACTTCTGAAAGCCGCCGAGGACGAGGCGCACCGCCGTGGCCTCACCCTTCTCACGCTGGATACGGCGGGCGCTGATGGCGAGCGGTTCTACGAATGCGCCGGCTATAGCCGCGCGGGCATCATCCCCGATTTCGCCCTGTGGCCCGATGGTGGCTACTGCGACACGGTGATCTACTACAAGAAAATATGATCCCACGCCGAACGGCACGGATAATATATATACTTGTGTATCTATATTTTTCAGCGTAATGTTGCATCCCTAAGCAGGGTCGGGAAAGGTGTGTCCAATGACCGAGCGCGCCAAGATTTTTACTACGGGCGGCAGTCAGGCCGTGCGATTGCCCAAGGCTTTCCGCTTTGAAACGGGTGAGGTCTTCATCCGCCGGAACGCGCAGACCGGCGAGGTGGTCCTGTCTGAAAAGCCCGCATCCTCATGGCTGTCCTTCTATGAAATCGTTGCACACACGGATGTACCTGACGAGTTCATGGCTGATCGCAAGGACTCGCCACCTGAGCGCGGGAGTGTTTTTTGAGCCTCTATCTGCTCGAAACCAACATTGCCAGCATGGTCATCAAGGACAGCAGTCCGTCCCTGAAAGCCCGAATCCTCTCCTTGCAAAGTGATGATATTCTGACGATTTCCGTCATCACCGAAGCGGAGTTGCGTTTTGGCGTTGCCAAGCGCGGTTCTCCCAAAGGACTTTCCGAGCGGGTCGAAGCATTTCTGGAGCGCGTTGCCATCATGCCTTGGACGCCGGTGATCTCGCCCGTCTGTGCGGAAATGCGGACGTCCTGCGAAGCGGCCGGTGTCACTCTCGGCGCGCTTGATATGATGATCGCCGCCCACGCAAAATCTCTGGGCGCTACCCTCGTCAGTGATGACGGCATTTTTCGGCGTATCCCCGGCGCGTTATCAATCGAGAACTGGCATCAATGATAAGCCAATAATCGCTTCTCGGAAGGGTTTCCAAATCATGCTCGTTCAACCCGGCGTCCATTACTATCCCGGCTGGCTCTCGCCGGAGGGGCAGGAGGCGCTTGTCACAGAGCTTGAGACTGCGCTGGAAATCGCGCCATGGTTCCAACCGACCATGCCGCGCTGGGGCACGCCCTTTTCCGTCCGCATGACCAATCTCGGGCCTCTCGGCTGGGTTTCGGACAAATCTGGCTATCGCTATCAGGTGCTCCATCCCGACACCGGAAATCCATGGCCCCAACTGCCCGAATCCATCCGCGATCTCTGGCGTGATGTGGCCCATTATCCCCATCCGCCCGAAGCCTGCCTTGTCAATTATTATGGTGGCAAGGCCAAAATGGGCCTGCATCAGGATCGCGACGAGGCCGATTTCGACGCGCCCGTTGTCTCCCTGTCGCTTGGCGATGACGCCCTTTTCCGGATTGGCACTTTGGAGCGCGACGGACCAACCACATCGCTGAAACTGAAATCGGGCGATGTTCTTGTCTTCGGCGGACCTGCCCGCCTTGCTTTTCATGGGATTGACCGAATTTATCCCGGATCTTCAACCCTGCTCCGCGAGGGCGGCCGGATCAATATGACATTGCGGCGGGTCACATACCCCGCCGCCTAACTCGTTATCACGCAGAAACGTCGAGTCCTGCCGCGCCGGTTGGCTTTGGTCCGCCTTTCGAGACGCCGACGAGCGCCGGACGCAACGGCCTGTCACCGATCATATACCCCGCCTGCACAACCTGTGTCACCGTGCCATGCGGCAGGCTCTCATCCGGAACCTCAAACATCGCCTGATGCCGGTTCGGGTCGAAGCGTTCCCCTTTCGGCTCAAGCTTTTTCACGCCATGGCGCTCCAGCGTTTTCAGAAGATCGCGCTCGGTGAGTTCAATCCCTTCGATCAGCGCCTTGAACGGTCCATCCGCCGCCGCCGCAACATCGGTCGGAACACTTTCCAGACCACGGCGTACATTATCTGCAACCGAGAGGATATCGCGCGCAAAATTTGTCACCGCGTAGAGTCTGCTATCGGCAATTTCCCTCTCCGTCCGTCGGCGGAGATTTTCCATGTCCGCAAGCGTCCGTAACGCCTTGTCTTTCAAGTTCGCATTTTCCGCATTCAACGCTTCAATGACAGCGTGAATCTCAGCTTCGGTTTTGCATGAACCTGGCGCCGCTGCCGACGGCTGATCGGATGCAGGTGTTTCGGACGTTGCCGAACTCTCGGTGTCTTCATTACTCATGGTGGTGTAATCAATTCCCGTTTCTGAAAGAGTAGAGCGGATATCATGTCTCAGAGGTTAAAAATCAAGATAGTAGATTGTCTTTAGCGCATGACTTACGCAAAATATCCTGCATTTTTCGATATCAGCCCTCGAACAAATCCAATAGTTGCCGTCTGATGGCCGTCTGCCTGCCGCCATTCACGACTTTCCCACCGGTCAGGTCCGTCACATAAAACACATCGACGACTTTCTCCCCGAAGGTCGCGATATGGGCCGATGTGATGTTGAGATTCAGCTTGCTGAGCGCTGTCGTCACTTCATACAGCAAACCGGTCCGATCCAGCCCTGATATTTCGATAACGGTAAAGCGGTTGGACGCCGTGTTGTCGATCACAACATCGGGGACGACATGGAACGCTTTTGAGGATGCTGTCCGGGAAGGTGTACGAGCCGTAACCGCCTCTGAAATTCGTATGTCACCCCTCAATGCCCGCTCGATCCCGGTCGCAATCTTGTTCGCCCGGCGCAATTCATCCTCGTCGCGGTCAAATGCACGCGACACAAAGATCGTATCAAGCGCCAGTCCATCCGTCGTCGTGAAAATCTGCGCGTCGACGATGTTGGCGCCTGCGGCAGCGCAGGCACCTGTAATGATGGCGAGTAGGCGCGGATGGTCGGGTGCCGCTACAGTCAACTCTGTCACTCCGCGAAAACTGTCCGTTGCGACCTCCGTTGACATGGCCCGCATATCGCGTTCGGCCGCCAGTAGGAATTGCGCATGTTTCACCCGGCGCGGCAGATCCACTTTCAGCCAATAGGCCGGATAATGCCGCGCCATATATGCGTCGAGTTCCGGATCAGACCAATTCGGCAGGGCACGGCGTAATTCATTCTGCGACCGTTGCACCCTTTGCTCACGGTTGATCGCCGAATGCCCGCCCGCAAGCACAATCTCCGTTTCCCAGAAAAGTGTCCGGAGCAATTGCCCTTTCCATCCGTTCCAGACCCCCGGTCCGACGGCGCGGATATCGCAAACGGTGAGAATGAGCAGCATCCGCAAACGCTCCAGCGTTTGCACTGACACGGCAAAGGCCTCGATCGTACTGGGATCGGAAAGGTCGCGGCTTTGCGCAACCGTCGACATATCGAGATGGTGTTCGATGAGCCAAGCAACCGCTTCCGTCTCCACCGCGTTCAGGCCAAGCCGCGGGCACACTTTCATCGCGACCTTGGCCCCGGCAATCGAGTGATCCTCGGGGCGTCCCTTGGCCACGTCATGCAGAAAAAGCGCGACATAGAGAATACGCCGGTTCCTGATTTTTGGCATAATTTCATGCGCGACAGGCAATTCATCCGCGTGCCGCCCCGCTTCGATTTCGGTCAGTGCACCAATAGATCGGATCAGATGTTCGTCGACCGTGTAATGATGATACATATTAAACTGCATCATCGCGACAACACGACCGAATTCGGGAATGAACCGCCCAAGCAGCCCTGCCTCGTTCATCCGGCGCAATACAATCTCTGGCGCGCCTTTCGAGATCAATATCTCCACAAATAGCCGGTTTGCCTCGGCATCCGATCTAAGCTTCGTATCGGCAAGTCGGAGTGACTGCGTCACAAGCCGCGTGGCATCCGGATGGATCGCACGGTCGAGAATGGCGGCAAAATGAAACAATCTGACGAGATTGACCGGATCTGACGCAAACACATCCTTCCGCGCAACGGTGATACGTTCATTCTCGATCACGAAATCGTTCGATTGAGCGATGGCGTGGCTTTTGCGACGGAAACGTTGGACGAAACGATCGAGCATCGGCGTTGGCTTCGTATGTTGCGCTTCCAATGCCGCACATACAATCGCTGTTAGATCACCGACATCCTTCGCGATCAGAAAATATCGCTTCATGAACCGCTCGACACCGGATAATCCACCATGACTTGCATAGCCGAGGCGCTCTGCAATTACCCGCTGTACATCAAAGGAGAGCCGTTCTTCGGCCCGTCCCGTCACAAAATGCAACTGGCACCGCACACGCCACAGAAATTCCTCGCAATGATGAAAGAGCCTCTGTTCCTCGAGGCTGAACACACCAACCTTGACCAGATCATCGACGTCCTTGACGCGATAGACATATTTCGTGATCCAGAACAACGTGTTGAGATCACGCAAACCACCCTTGCCATCCTTCACATTCGGCTCGACCAGATAACGCGAATACCCTGCACGGGATACGCGCATCTCGCGCTCCGCAAGTTTCGCTGCAACGAATTCGGAGGCCGTTCCCAGAACAATTTGTCTATCGAACCGCGAGTTGAATTCCGCAAAAAGCGCCTTGTCCCCCGTCAGGTAACGCGCTTCCAGCAAGGCCGTGCGAACCGTCATATCGGCCTTGCCCTCCTTGATACATTCGTCCACGGTTCGGACCGAATGCCCTACCTTTAACTTCAGATCCCACAACGCATAGAGAATCGCTTCGACAATACCTTCCGACCATGGCGTCACCTTCGTCGGGAGCAGGAATAACAGGTCGACGTCAGAGCCGGGAGCGAGTGTCCCCCGGCCATAGCCTCCCACTGCAAGGAGACTGATCCGTTCCGAGGGTGTCGAATTGACGGGATGGACCAAATGCTTCGTCGTTGCATTGAAGAGCGCCCGAATGATCTCGTCCATCGACGTTGAAATCATCCGGACGCAGGCCAATCCATCCTTTCTCGTGCGTAATTTCTGTTCCGCTTCCATGCGGGCTGTTGCCAGTCGGTCGCGCAGAACCGCTACAATCGATTGTCGTTTCAGTAATGGAGCGCCAGAGCCTGCCGCCGCTTCCCGCAACTCCTCGAACAGAGGATCGGGCGTCTCATGAAGAGCCTTTGCAGCGTCGGAGCCTATTGACATGAAAAACCCGGAAATTCTCAGAGAAAGGCAGGAATCGGGATGCCGTCCAACGCGTTAAGTTCAACCCGTCGGATTGCAGCCAAATCTTTGTTAGTTTGTATCAGATCAGGTTAACTCGATAGAGTTATTTTTTCGCCTTGCAAAACGGCAAGGACTGTCATCTAGTGGAGCAGCACAGTGGTCAACGAATGATCCAATTCGTCCGCTCTCGGGAGGAAATTTGGCGTTGCCGGTACTTGAGCTTCGGAATATTTCCAAAAACTTCGGCGCCATTCGTGCTCTGAACGGCGTCGATCTCTCCCTGGATCCCGGCGAGGTACTCGGCCTCATGGGTGATAATGGCGCGGGTAAATCGACGATCGTCAAAATCATAGCCGGAAACTTTTTGCCAACCGGAGGTGAAATCTTCGTCGATGGTGAGCATGTCCAATTCAATAAGCCACTGGATGCGCGCGAAAAGGGCATCGAAGTCGTCTATCAGGATCTTGCACTTTGCAACAATCTGACAGCGGCCGCGAATGTGTTTCTCGGTCGTGAGCTGAAGCGCGGCGTCGGGCCATTCCGGTTTCTCGATCATGCAAGCATGATTAAAAAGGCGGGCGAACTCTTCGTCGAGTTGAAATCCGAGACGCGACCCCGCGATCTTGTCGTGCAGATGTCCGGAGGCCAGCGCCAGGCCGTCGCAATTGCCCGTACGCGCCTCACCGAACCCAAAGTTGTTCTGATGGATGAACCGACGGCGGCGATCAGCGTGCGTCAGGTCGCAGAAGTTTTGGATCTGATCCGCCGCCTGAGGGATGCCGGTCATGCTGTCGTATTGATCAGCCATCGAATGCCGGACGTGTTTGCCGTTGCTGATCGCGTCGCTGTGATGCGCCGCGGATCAAAGGTCGCCGACAAACTCATTTCAAAGTCGTCGCCTGAAGAAGTAACGGGCCTGATTACGGGAGCCATCGATGTCGCTTGATGCGCGCCAGACCAAGCCAGCCGTGAACGTCGCGGTTGAATCTGTCCTTGGTAACAAGGAGAAGACCATTTTCCAGCGCTTGCTGTCCGCGCAATCCTTCTGGGTGACAATTGCGCTCGGCGTGATGGTTGTCGTCATGAGCATTTTGCAACCCGAGGCCTTTTCTTCCTGGGACAATTTTTACAACATCACCCGCAACTTCGCTTTTGTCGGCATTATCGCGCTCGGCATGACCGTTGTGATCATTACGGGCGGAATTGATCTTTCGGTGGGCTCGATCATCGGGTTTGTCGGCGTTGCGACAGGCGTGATGCTGCAGGCGGAATATTCATGGTGGCTCTCGAGCCTTGTCGGGCTCGCTGCCGGATTGCTCGTCGGGTTGGTCAACGGCTATCTCGTCGCCTATCTCAATTTGTCGGCTTTCGTGGTTACGCTTGGAACTCTTTCGATCGCTCGTTCGTTGGCAATCGTTCTGTCCGGCAACAAGATGCTCTATGAATTCGGTCCCGACGCCGATATTTTCAACTGGATTGGCGGGGGTGATATTCTGGCCATCGCAAATCCGGTTTGGGTCTTGTTGGTCTCGACGCTCGTCTTCGCGATCATTCTTACCCAGACGGCATGGGGACGGTATCTATACGCAATAGGTGGCAATGAGCAGGCAGCGCAGGCAACAGGTGTTCCGGTGCAGCGGATCAAACTTCAGGCCTATCTCCTCTGCGCATTCATGACGGCCATCGCCGCCGTCATGCTGACCGGCTATAACGGCTCGGCCATCAACGCGAACGGGACGGGTTATGAGTTGCGCGTGATTGCTTCCACCGTGATCGGTGGTGCAAATCTGATGGGCGGATCGGGCGGCGCCTATGGTGCCTTCATCGGAGCGGCTCTCATTGAAGTCATTCGCAACAGCCTGATCATGGCGGGTGTCGATTCGAATTGGCAGGGAACCTTCGTCGGTTCCTTCATCATTCTTGCGGTTCTGCTCGAGCAGGTCCGCGGGCGACGGCGTGACTGATCCTGATGCCCTGGGGATCGGCGCTATTTAGTCAAACAGGCAACAACTCTTGGAGGAATATCACGATGAAAAAAGTTCTCCTGACATCCGCGATTGTCGCGGGCGCTCTGCTTGCTGGTATTGGTGCCGGTAATGCGCAAGCCAAAAAATATGTCTTCGCACTCGTGCCGAAGAACATGAACAATCCGTTCTTCGATCAGGCTCTTGCAGGTTGCAAAAAGGCCGAGAAGGAAGCCAATGGCGCTTTCGAATGCCTCTATATCGGCCCGGGTGAGCACGGCGGCGGTGAAGAGCAGGTCCAGATCGTTCAGGATCTGATCGCGAAGAAGGTTGACGGCATCGCCGTTTCGCCATCCAACGCGGCTGCAATGGGCAAGGCGATTGAAAAGGCCAAAGCCGCCGGCATTCCTGTTCTCACATGGGATTCGGACCTCCTCGACAAGGGTCTGCGCGCTGCCTATGTCGGCACCTATAACTATGACATCGGTGTCAACATCGCCAAGCAGGTTCAGGCACTCAAGCCAAAGGGCGGATCGATCTGCATCCAGTCCGGCGGCGCAGCTGCTGCGAACCACAATGAGCGTATGCAGGGTATCCGCGACACGCTCGCTGGCAAGAAGAGCGACAAGGCTCCAGGCGAGAAGCTGACCGGTCAGAATGGCTGGAAGGAAGCCGATGGTTGCCCAGTCTACACAAATGACGACTTCCTCGTCGCCAATCAGCAGATGGCGGACATTCTCGGCAAGTATCCGAACCTCGATGCCTTCACGCCAACTGGCGGCTTCCCGCAGTTTGCACCTGAAGCCTACAAGAAGAACGCCGAGAAAGTGAAGGACAAGATCGCGTCGAAAGCCCTCGCTCTCGTCGTTGCCGATACGCTTCCGGTCCAGATCGACTTCCTGAAGGCCGGATTGTCATCGGGGCAGGTTGGTCAGCGCCCGTTCGAAATGGGTTACAAGGCCATGTTCTTCATGAAGGACCTCAAGGAAGGCAAGAAGGTCACCGACCCAACCTATACCGGCCTCGACAGCTGCACCCCGGATAACGTCGCCACCTGCATCGGCGGCTGATCGTTCTCTTTAGCTTCGGAAAGGGCGGGAGAAATCTCGCCTTTTCTTTTCATCTATTCAACAAAAATTTCTGTAGTATAAAAAATAATCGAAATTATATGATATTTTGTTTGACATAAAGAACGAAACGGATTATTAAAAATACAAGCGCCGATTTGAGCAACAGCTTGCTGGGCGCGACGATGCCGGATTTTCGGGTCTTGCATCAACAAATGCAGCTAAAGCGTCGTGTGCGGGATCACTCCCGCCTCATCGCCTCCCGCTGTCTTGGATCAACCTTTCCAACCCTTGGGGGACTATCATGTCATTCTTCAATCGCCGCCATGCTTTGGCACTCATCGTTGCTGCCTCGCTTTCTCTCGCCGCAGTCGAAACCCGCGCCGCTGATCCCGTCAAGGAGATCCGGATCGACTGGGCTACCTACAATCCCGTCAGCCTGATCCTTAAAGACAAAGGACTTCTTGAAGAGGAGTTCAAAGCCGACGGCATCACCATTCGTTGGGTGCAATCCGCCGGATCGAACAAGGCGCTCGAATTTCTGAACGCGGGTTCGCTTGATTTCGGATCAACCGCTGGTGCCGCCGCCCTGATCGGAAAAGTCAACGGTAACCCGATCAAATCGGTCTATGTCTTCTCGCGCCCTGAATGGACGGCTCTTGTCACCAAATCCGACGACATCAAATCCGTCGCCGACCTCAAAGGCAAACGCATCGCCGTGACGCGCGGTACCGATCCACACATCTTTCTCGTCCGCGCTTTGGCCGAAGCCAATCTCACCGAGAAGGACGTGAAACTCGTGCTCCTCCAACACGCCGATGGCCGTCTCGCGCTCGAGCGCGGCGATGTCGATGCATGGGCGGGTCTTGATCCGTTGATGGCGAGTGCGGAAGTCGAAGGCGGTGCCCGCCTGTTCTATCGCAAGGCGGCCGCCAATAGCTGGGGCATCCTGAATGTGCGTGAAGCTTTCGCCAACGACAATCCCGAGATCGTCAAACGCGTCATCAGCGCCTACGAGAAAGCCCGCAAATTTGCCGTCCAAAATCCGAAGGCACTGTCTGATGCGCTTGTCGGCGTTACAAAGCTCCCGGAAACCGTCATCACACGCCAATTGGAGCGCACCGAACTCACGCATGGCCCCATTGGCGCGTCGCAAACCGAGACCATCATCGTAGCGGGCTTAGCCTTGCAGAATGCCGGTGTTCTCGATGCGGCAGTCGATATCAAGGCAGTAGTCGCAAATCTGATCGAGCCGAAATATCTCGCGGTCCAGCCGTAACTGCCTCCGACCATTGCGGAGGGCGACCCCATCTCCCTCCGCATCTAAACATTTGCTCTCGGCTTTGCTGAGCCCGCCTCATGGACAAATCAGCAGCGTTCCTCCCAAGACTTGGCCGGGTTACCGCAAGGTATCGGCCTTTTTTGGTTATTCTGTCTATGGTAGGTAAGCATATCAAAGGACCTTGCCGAACATGACCGTTCAGTCGACTATGACTTCCAACCCTCCGGAGAGCCCCGGAATTCCGATGCGCGCTTCCCGCTGGCCTGATCCCTGTGTCCTTGCCGGGGTCGGGCTCCCGATAGTGATCGCGCTCACGTGGGAGTTCGCCGTGCGCATCGGCCTGTCCGATGGACGTCTCATGCCACCGCCCTCCAAAATCTATGCTGCAATGGCGGCGCTTGCGGCGAGCGGCGAACTTCAGGTCCACATTGCGGCAACGCTCGCCCGCGTCGGCGGCGGCTTCGCATTTGGTGCCATTGCAGGCACCCTCACAGGCGCGATTGCCGGCGGGTCGGAAACCGTTCGTCGTGTGATTGATCCCTCCCTGCAGGCACTCCGTGCGGTCCCCTCGATCGCTTGGGTACCCCTGTTCATCCTTTGGCTCGGTATCTTCGAAACCTCGAAAATCGCACTCATCGCCATTGGTGTCTTCTTCCCCGTCTATCTCGGTGTCGCGTCTGCCATTATCGGCATTGATCGCAAACTGCTCGAGGTCGGGCGTATCTTTCGTCTTTCCCGCTTCCAAACCGCCCATCGTATTCTGCTCCCCGCCGTTCTGCCAGTCTGGCTCACCGCCCTTCGCGCAGGCCTCGGACTGGGCTTCATGTTTGTTGTCGCCGCAGAGATCATGGGCGCGTCCGAAGGCCTCGGTTATCTCCTCGTCGACGGCCAACAAATGGGGCGTCCCGACCAGATTGTCGGTGCTATCATCGCCTTCGCCCTACTGGGCAAACTGGCAGATACGCTTCTCGTCCTTTTGACGCGTCCGCTCTTGGCTTGGCAGGATACAGCGAGGGCACAGCTATGAGCGTCCTTGAAATCAAACATCTGGGTAAAACCTATTCGGATGGCACACGCGCTCTGTCCGATGTGTCGCTCGACGTCGGTGCAGGTGAAATTCTCGGCATTGTCGGCGGGTCAGGTTGTGGAAAAACAACCCTGTTGCGGCTTGTTGCCGGCCTCGATCTCCCGAGCGAGGGCTTTATCAGAGTCGGTGGCGAACGCATTTCCGGTCCGCATCCCGCTGTCGGAATTGTGTTTCAGGAGCCCCGTCTGTTGCCATGGCTGACCGTCGCAGACAATGTTGGCTTCGGGTTACACCATCTGCCAATAGCGGAGCGGATCAACCGCATCGCCAATGCACTGGAGCGTGTCGGCCTCGCCTCCTATGTAAAGCGTTGGCCACGCGAACTTTCCGGTGGGCAGCAGCAACGTGTCGCCATTGCCCGCGCCTTTGTGGCGCGTCCGAAAGTCCTTCTGCTTGATGAGCCTTTTTCCGCGCTTGATGCCTTCACCCGCACCAGCCTGCATGAGCATTTGCTTCTTTTGTGGGAGCAGGACAAACCCACAATCGTCATGGTCACCCATGACGTGGAAGAGTCTGTCACACTGTCGGATCGCGTTGTTGTGATGAAGCCGCATCCCGGTCGCGTTTTCGAGACGATTTCAGTCACGCTTGAACGCCCGCGCGATCATCTCACGGCCCCGTTCGAGAAAGTCAAACGTCGCATTCATGCCACGCTCGATCGGTCAATGCGGCCGGAAAACACGCCTCAAGCACTACGAAAAAGCGACTCCGGCGCGCTTTGGTGGTAACAGGCACGCGCTTTCAACCCAAGGATATAACAATGGACGCGACAACCCTTCGTTCACTTCAGGCCCCCCTCAAGGACGCCTATAAAGCAACCCCGGAACAGGCGATTATCACGCTAAAAGCCCGCGGTGAGCTCGATGAAGCCCATATTGCCTGCAAGGTCGAAACCGGACGTGCGCTCGCAATTGCCGGCCTTCATCCTGCAACCGGCGGCTCCGGTCTTGAACTCTGCTCGGGAGATATGTTGCTTGAAGCGCTCGTTGCCTGCGCAGGCGTCACCCTCAAAGCCGTCGCCACGGCCCTCGGCATCACACTCCGCAAAGGCATCGTCCGTGCCGAAGGCGATCTCGATTTTCGCGGCACGCTAGGCGTTGATCGCGATGCACCCGTCGGCTTCCGTGCCATCCGTCTGAACTTTGATCTCGATACCGACGCAACCGACGAGCAAACCGCAACCCTGCTCAAGCTCACCGAGCGCTATTGCGTCGTATTCCAGACGATCAACACAAAGCCTGAACTGAGCGTTGCCGTCAGCCGTAGCTGATGACTGATCAGTTTGATACCGCCTTCCTCAAGCGTGTGAACCCCTGAGTCTCAGCCTGCAAATAAGTTGCGAGCGACACCATCGGCAATCAGTCCGGCAAAAAGAATCAGCCCTGCATTGCGATTGGAACGGAACAATGCCAGCGCGCCTTGCCCGTCCCCGATGTCAATTCGGAGGCATTGCCGCGCGAGATGGCTGCTGAACAGGATCAAGCCGAGATAGGCGGGCGGTCCGGCTCCAGCATACTGAAATGCAAGCGCGACACACACCACAGTTACAGCATAAAACCCCGACACCGCCATCTGCGTTCGTTGACCGAACAGCAACGCAGTCGACCGGATTCCCGCAACCGCATCATCCTCCAGATCCTGAATCGCATAGATCGTGTCATAACCCATCGTCCACGCCACAGCACCCGCATAGAGCAGCAGGGCAGGAGTGCTGAGGTTGCCGAATGCTGCCGACCATCCCATCAGCGCGCCCCAAGAGAATGCCAACCCCAACACCGCCTGCGGCCAGGACGTGATCCGCTTCATGAACGGATAAATCGCCACCGGCACAAGCGAGGCAAGTCCGAGCAGAACCGAGAAAGAATTGAGGTTGAGCAGGACAGCCAATCCGACCAATCCTTGCAATAATGCAAAGACGAGAGCTGCCCGCACGCTGACCGCACCGCTTGCAACGGGCCTTGATCGCGTTCTCTCAACCTTCCGGTCAAGCTCGCGGTCAACAATATCATTGTACGTCGAACCGGCACCGCGCATTGCGATGGCACCCACAAGAAAGAGCATCAGATGGCCGGTATCCGGGAGCGCTTTGTGTCCCGCAAGTGCCGCCAATGCTGCAGACCACCAGCACGGCAGCAGCAACAGCCACCACCCGATCGGCCGATCAATCCGTGCGAGTCTGAGAAATGGTTTCAGCCAGTCGGGCGCAAAACGGTCAACAAGATTTCCACGCGGCGCGTCGGGAACGATCTGTCCGGAAGAGGTTTCTGACACCTCAAAGCGCACCCTGCGGCAATTTTACAGGTCCCCCGAGAATATCGCCTGCCCCCCCGAGCGGCCCTTGCCTGGCATTACTGCCGCCCGCACGTTGCTGCATCTTCCTTTCATTCGCCGCGACACCGCAAGCCTCGCTTCGAGCTTTTGAAATATCCTCCTGCTGGCTCTCGAGTGAAGGCAACACGTTATCCGGCACATGGCACCACGCGCCATCCTGCCCGGTGGCCTTGATCGTCGCAGTCGTCAGTTTGGCAAGCGATGTGAACGCATTGCAAGCCTGTGCTGCTGTCGGCTTCTTTTTCTGAAATCCCTGAATGGTCTCGATGAGCTTGCCACGATCGGAAAACAATTTACCGAGCGAAGCACAAGGGTCAGAAGCGCCCTGAGCGTGCGCGGGTATCGTTCCTGCACTCAACAGGACCGCGACCGACATTGAAGCGACCGCATGACCAAGTACGGAATTGGATATAAAAAACGCCATGATCTGAACACCCGATTCGCTTCGTCTCTTTTCATACCAGTCCGCCGCTTGCCGGATCAACCGAAGAAAACAATATTTCAGCTGATGATCGATTGTAGGCTACCCGTCAAACAGTCTACACTGCGCGGCAACGACCTGATGAGCACGAAATTGACAGATATCAATCGCCGCACTCCCCGCCTCTTTATCCAACAACCGTTGGCGTCCGAACGCAATGTATGGCTCAATCGTGAGCAAGTGCATTATATCACCACCGTTTTGCGGCTGAAATCGGGCGATTCGGTCAAAATCTTCAACGGCGTTGATGGAGAATGGCGTGCAACCGTAAACCGCCAGGACAAGCGCTCCGCCGTCCTCTCGATAACCGATCAACTCCGGTCTCAACCCGGTCAGCCCGACATTGATTTTTTGTTCGCCCCGCTGAAGCAGGCCAGGCTTGATTACGTCATCCAGAAAGCCGTCGAAATGGGCGCAAGCCGCATCATTCCGGTCATGACCCGCCGCACGCAAGTCACCCGCATCAACAGCGAGCGCATGCGCGCCAATGCAATCGAGGGCGCCGAGCAATGCGGTATTCTCCATGTCCCGGCAATCGGTGACGCAATCTCCTTTTCCGCGCTGCTCGCGAATTGGGACTCTGCCCGCACCCTGATTGTCTGCGACGAGGCGCTCAAGCCGGAAAGTCCCCTGGCGACCCTGAAATCAATCCGGAAAGGCCCGCTCGCTCTTCTCGTCGGGCCCGAAGGTGGGTTTGCGGATGATGAGCAGTCCGCTCTGACGCGATACCCCAAAATTGTCCGCTTGTCGCTTGGTCCCCGCATCCTTCGCGCTGATACAGCGGCCGTGGCCGCACTTGCATTATTGCAAGTCACATGCGGTGATTGGCGATGACACAGATTGCCTTATTCGACGATCATACGTAAGCAGGCCGTCCGGCCGCTCTTTTCTTGAACTTCTGATGATTGAGTGCTCATGGCTCGTGATGTGAATGATATGACCCCCGTTGAAGGCCGCGATGCGCTCGTCACCTATCTCGAGGAGGGGTGCAAGCCCCGCGGAGAATTCCGCATCGGCACCGAACACGAGAAATTCCCCTTCCGCTCGGGTTCTCTCGCTCCCGTCCCCTATGAGGGCAAAACCGGAATCCGTGCCTTGCTCGAAGGCATGCAGGAACGCCTCGGCTGGGAACCGATCATGGACCGCGATGCCCTTATCGGCCTGTTCGACCCGAAAGGCGGCGGCGCGATTTCCCTCGAACCGGGCGGGCAATTCGAGCTGTCCGGCGCACCGCTCGAAACCTTGCATGAAGGCGCCGCCGAACTCGCAGGCCACCAGCAGGACGCGCTCGAAATTGGCGACCGCCTCGGCATCCGCTTCCTGCCCCTCGGCATGAGCCCCGTCTGGACGCGGGAGGAAACCCCCGTCATGCCAAAGCAGCGCTACAAAATCATGACCGCCTATATGCCGAAAGTCGGCACGCTCGGCCTCGACATGATGTACCGAACCTCGACTGTGCAGGTTAACCTCGATTTCTCCTCCGAATCCGACATGGTGAAGAAGCTCCGCGTCTCGCTCGCGCTCCAGCCTGTCGCAACCGCGCTCTTCGCCAATTCGCCCTTCACCGAAGGCAAGCTCAACGGCTTCAAATCCCGCCGCTCCGCCATCTGGCTCGACACCGACAACCAGCGCAGCGGCATGATCCCCTTCGCCTTCGAAAGCGGCATGAGCTTTGACCGTTATGTCGAATGGGCGCTCGACGTCCCGATGTATTTCGTCAAGCGCAATAACGACTATGTCGACGTCTCGGGATCGTCCTTCCGCGCCCTGCTCGATGGCTCCAACCCGAAACTTCCCGGGGAGCGTGCAACGCTTGCCGATTGGGTCAACCATCTTTCGACGCTCTTTCCTGAAGTCCGCCTCAAGCGCTATCTCGAAATGCGTGGTGCCGATGCTGGCCCCGCCGATATGCTCAACGCCTTGCCCGCGCTCTGGGTCGGTCTGCTTTATGATGATACCGCGCTGGACGCCGCATGGGATGTCGTTCGTCATTGGTCGGAGGATGAGCGCCATACGCTCCGACGCGACGTCCCGCGCGAGGCCTTGCAGGCCCGCATCAAGCGGATCGGCCTCCAAGACATTGCCCGCGAGATTGTCGCCATCGCCCGCTCGGGCCTTGCCGCCCGCCACCATCTCGACCCGTCAGGACATGATGAGACGCTCCACCTTGACGTCCTTGGCCCGATCGTCGAAACCGGCGTCACCCAGGCCGACCGACTTATCACGCGGTTCAACCATGACTGGAAAGAGGACATCAGACCCGTCTTCGACGTCGTGACGTTCTGAGGATCGTTACCTTCCGTTCACCATGTCGAGCGATCGCCACGTCACCAAGATGGCATTTGGGTCCCGGACGCGCCATTTTAGAACCTCATTAACCGCTTCCGCGCATCCTGACCCGAGATCAGACGCAGGAAATCCCGATGAACCGTAGAACCCTCGATCAGCAGCCCCCTCAGGCCGGCATGGCAATCCAGCATGCTGTTGTCATCGCGATCCTTGCGCTCGCGATATGCGGTGCCATCATCCCGATGGTTCCAGTTGCGAGCCATTATCTGGCATCGCAATCCGCCGATACACCGGTCAACTGATTCAACGCCTTACGGTCTATCGGCCGGAACCTGCCAGCGCCGCTCGACCCGGTTGATCACCTGGTACGCAGCCCAGACGCCGACAATCCCGAACGCAATCGCGCCAATCCCCTGTCCGAGAAAAGCACCTTCCGCGCCGCCCCATTGCGCGCCCACAATCGCGAACGGAACCGTCCCAATCGTTGCTTTGCCCCAGTTGAACACCGTCGCAAGCACCGGCGCGCCGAGATTGTTGAACGAGGCATTCGCAACAAAGAGCGCGCCATGGAATATCCACGTCCCAGCCAGCACCACGCAGAAATACCGCACGAGATCAGCCGCCCGTCCGGTTGCATGAAACACGGCGATCAATTGCTCCTGCGCAAGATACAGAACAACCCACGCAACCATCACGCTCACTGCCGAGAATATCAGCCCGTCGGTCAGTGTCCGGCGCACACGTTTGATATTGCGTGCACCCAAATTCTGCCCGAAAATCGGCCCGATCGCCGCTGAGAGCGCAAAAACCGTCCCGAACGCAACAGGAATGAGGCGGCTGATGATCGCATTGGCCGCAAGCGCCTCATCTCCGTAAGGCGCCAGCACGCTCGTCATATACGCACCTGCAACAGGCGAAGCGATATTCGTCAAAACGGCCGGAACCGCAATACCGACCATCGGCTTCAGATCCTCGACCGTCTCCAGAAAAGTCGGCCTCCGCAACAGATCATGAATACGCACGACCCCGTGATATCCCACAAGACAAAACACAACACGTGATAGCGTGATCGCAATCGCCGCGCCGTCCGTTCCCAGTCCCAATCCGAAAATCAGGATCGGATCGATGATTGCGGATGCAATCCCGCCCGAAAGCGTCACAAACATCGCCCGCCGCGCATCACCCACCGAGCGCAGTGTGCCGGAGAAAAACATCCCAAGCGCCAGCAGAAAGTTCGACGGCATACAGATCATCAGGAACCGCCACGCCACCGCATGCGTCTCGCCTGTCGCGCCGAGCAATGTCAGAAGCGGATCCATCACCGCCATCATCAGCACCGCGATCAGGCAGGCAGCAATCAGGCTGATCGCCATGGTACTGCCCGCCAACCGTCGCGCCTGCGGCTTGTCCCGTGCCCCGAGTGCACGCGAGACAAGCGCCGAACTCGCTATCATCAGTCCCACATTGAACGACGTCGACAAAAACAGAACCGTGGTGCCATATCCGACACCCGCCGTGTAATTCACATTACCGAGCCAGGAGATATACAGGAGCGCCAGAAGATCGACCGCGAAGATCGACACCAACCCGACCGCGCCACTTGCCGCCATCACGGCGACGTGCCGCATCGTCGAGCCCGTCGTGAATTTACCCTGCTCCGCTGGCCGTTCGACCGCAGTAGTCGAGATATCGTTCATGATTTGAAATCCTGCGTCGCGAGCCGCATGTTGTTCAGAGGTCTTACGCTCCCACCCGCTGTAATGCGAGTGAAAAGTCGTTCCGATCAGTCCGTGCGTATGCCGCGACCTTCCAGCGCCTGCACAAGGCCCCGATACCCGTCAAAATGATGTGCGATGAGTCCCGCGTTTCGCGCACCCAGCACATTCTCAACGAGATCATCGGTAAAAAACGTCTCCATGGCTGTCACGTTCAAAGCCGTGCAGCAATGCACAAAACAGGCGGAGTCCGGCTTGGCTGCGCCGATCCGCGCCGAAACAAAAATCGCATCGCCAAACAGGGGTATCAAGTCGGGGAAAATCTCGTCCAGCGTGTCGCCGAGCAAATGGTCATTATTGGTCAGGAGTGCAACGGGGAGTCTTTTCTTCACCCGCCGGACAAGCCTTAGAACATCATGGAAAGGCGGCATCGCTGCCTTCCGCGCTGCAACCCATTCCGCCCGACTGAGCGGATAATCCAGCCGTCGCCCGAATTCCTCAAGATAGGCCTGAGCAGAATACGCCCCGCGGTCTGATTGCTCCAGAAAATCCGTTTCCCAGATCGACGCCCTGATCGAATCAGCCGCTTTCCCCGTTATCTCGGCGAGCGCCGCGATCCTGATATCGACATGATACGCGCAGAGCACATCATCCATATCGAATAAAAGCTGTCGGATTGGCTTCAAAGTTCTTTTTCCCGCAGGCGATACTTTCGCGCCGCTTGACCTTCGCGCAAGCTCCGCTCAAAAATAGGCTTTGACGATGCAGCAGTTCGCCTCATGATTCAACCATTCAAACCTCCTTTGACGGTCCTCTTATGCGCCCCCCGTGGATTTTGCGCAGGTGTTGTTCGCGCCATTGATGCCGTCGAGCAGGCGTTGAAACTTCATGGTGCCCCCGTCTATGTCCGGCATGAAATCGTCCACAACCGGTATGTTGTCGATGATTTGAAACGGAAGGGCGCTGTGTTCGTCGAGGAACTGGATGAAATCCCCGACACAGACGCGCCGGTGATTTTCTCGGCCCATGGCGTACCCAAATCTGTTCCGGAAGCTGCGCGTCAGAGAAACTTCTTTGCGATCGATGCCACCTGTCCGTTGGTTACCAAAGTGCATCGGGAAGCCGAAATCCAGCATAAGCGCGGGCGTAAAATCCTCCTCGTCGGCCATGCCGGCCATCCGGAAGTCGTCGGCACTATCGGGCAATTGCCGGCGGGGTCGGTTGTGCTTGTCGAAACGATGGACGACGTCGCCGCGCTGCCCGAGCTCGACGATACGGCGCTCGCCTTCGTTACGCAGACAACACTCTCCGTCGATGACACGAGTGAGATCATCAATGCCTTGCGGCAGCGCTTTCCGGCGATTGTCGGGCCCCACAAGGAAGATATTTGTTACGCGACGACCAACCGTCAGGAAGCGATCAAAAAAGTAGCATTACTCGCCGATGCCGTGATTGTCGTTGGTTCGCACAATTCATCGAATTCCCAACGTCTGCGCGAAGTTGCCGAGCGGGCTGGCGCAAAAAAGGCCGTCCTCCTGTTGCGGACAACCGAGATCGACTGGTCAATGTTCGAAGGGATAAGATCCGTGGCCATCACCGCCGGAGCGTCGGCCCCCGAAATACTTGTCGAACAGATGATCGATGCCTTCGCCGAACGCTGGTCGGTGACTGTCGAAACCATTACGACAGCCGACGAGAGTGTGTTTTTTCCCTTGCCGCGCAATCTGCGCGGTGCTGCAGCGGAGTAGAGCGTGGCGGTGTATACGGAAGTTTCGGACGAAGAACTCGCCGCCTTTATCAGTCTCTATGACATTGGCGGCGTCTTGTCGGTGAAGGGGATTGCGGAGGGCGTCGAGAACTCGAACTTCCTGCTCCGCACCGAAGGCGGCGCCTTCATTCTCACCCTTTACGAAAAACGCGTTAAAGCCGAAGATCTTCCCTTCTTCATCGCGCTGATGGAGCACCTCGCGCAACACGGTCTGAATTGCCCCCAGCCGGTGCGTAACCGGTCTGGCGAGGCGCTGGGGCAGCTTGTCGATCGTGCCGCCGCAATTGTCACCTTTCTGGAAGGCATTGGCGTCAACAGGCCTACGGTCCAGCATTGCGGTCCTGTCGGCGAGGCCCTCGCCCAGCTTCATCTCGCCGGCTCTGATTTCAAGGGATTTCGCGCAAATGCCCTGTCTGTGTCTGGTTGGCGCCCGCTCTTTGATGCCGCGAAAGACCGCGCCGACACGGTTACGCCGGGCTTGCGTGATGCCACCGCCGCTGCCCTTGCTGATCTTGAACAAGAATGGCCGCAAGGACTTCCATCGGGCGTGATCCACGCCGATCTCTTCCCCGACAATGTCTTCTTCCTGAAGGGCGAACTCTCCGGCCTGATCGACTTCTATTTCGCCTGTAATGATTTTTACGCTTATGATCTCGCCATTGGCCTGAATGCCTGGTGCTTCGAAAAAGATGGCTCCTTCAACATGACGAAGGGCAGGGCGATGATTGCGGGTTACCAATCGCTCCGCGTCTTAACTCCCGCCGAAGTCGCCGCCCTGCCGATACTCTGCCGCGGTGCCGCGCTGCGCTTCATGCTCACCCGCCTCGTCGATTGGCTGAATGTCCCGCCCGGTGCGCTTGTCAGGCCGAAGGACCCGCTCGAATATTTCCGCAAGCTCCGTTTCTTCCAGATCGCCGACAAGGCAACGGATTTCGGTTACGTCGAATGAGTGTCAATCGCGTAACGATCTATACGGACGGTGCCTGTTCCGGCAATCCCGGCCCCGGCGGCTGGGGTGTGCTGCTGATCTATGGCGACACCCGCAAGGAAGTGTGCGGCGGCGAGCAACTCACCACCAATAACCGAATGGAATTGATGGCAGCCATCATGGCGCTGGAGACCCTTAAGCGGCCCTGCGCTGTCGATCTCTGGACGGACAGCCAATATGTCCGGCAGGGCATCACCTTATGGCTTCATGGCTGGAAGCGGAATGGCTGGCGTACTTCTGATAAAAAGCCCGTCAAAAACGCCGATCTCTGGCAGCGCCTCGATGAGGCGCGTCAGCGTCACGATGTCAGTTTTCACTGGGTCAAAGGCCACGCTGGTCACGACGAGAACGAGCGCGTCGATGAACTGGCCCGTGAAGGCTTGGCCCCCTTCCGCAATGGCGGCGGTCCAGAAAAACGAAAGGGCGACACGGAATAAACCGCGTCGCCCTTCATAAATAATACCCGGTCCCGATCAGAGCTGCTTGAGCAATTCTTCCGCGCCGGAGGCATTGGCCGTCGAAGGGGTCTCTTCGACATTTATCAGCTTCACAACGCCATGATCGACCAGCATCGAATAGCGCTTCGAGCGTGTGCCCAAACCAAATCCCGAGCCATCCAGCGCGAGCCCGATTGCCTTGGCAAAATCGGCATTGCCATCCGAGAGAAACTCGATCTTCCCCTTCGCATCATTATGCTTGGCCCATGCATCCATCACGAACACATCATTGACGCCCGTAACAGCAATCGCGTCGACGCCCTTGGCAAGGATCTCTGCTGCATGCTTCAGATAGCCCGGCAGATGGTTGTTCTGGCAGGTCGGGGTAAACGCGCCCGGTACGGCAAACAGGACAACCTTGCGGTCCTTGAAGAGTTCGTCGGTCGTCTTCGGGGCGGGACCGTTCTCGGTCATGATCCGGAATGTTACTTCTGGCAGGCTCTCGCCGATGGAAATCGTCATACGCTTCATCCTTGGGTCAGTGAAATGGGGCATCCGCAACAAGCGGAGACGTGGCTGTTTAGCGCGCTCTGCCCTGTTCGTCGAGACGGATTGACGTCTCGGTTGCTTTTGATCCCGCAACGGCCGTGAGCCTGAGCGTCAGACCTGCCAAACGTCCCCCATCCGGCTTCTGTTCGATGGGAACGAGCCAGTCCAGTTCTGTGCCGTACGTCGCCCCGGACAGTACCGGCTGGCCGAAGTACCACCCCTTCGGCCCCTCGACGAAGAGGTCAGGTTCGCCGGATCCCGCCAATCGGGCAACCTTCACCCGAAGCGCGGTTTCCTTCGTGTCGGGCTCGATCCCGATAACACCCGGCAGAGAATCATCGCCAAGCCGCGCGGTTTGCGGCACCGTCCCGAGCGCGGCTTCGACCCGCTCCCGATGCGGCGTCACCACGGTATCGGGCAACAGGGTCAAGTCCCCCTCGCCCAGAGCGGGCACGCACAATTCCGCACAGATGCCATAATCGATCTTGAGCTTCAGTCTGGCACGTTGCACCGTATCGCGGAGTGTCACGAGGACGGGCAGGATCACGCTCTCATTGTAGCCGATCGACGACCCCGATCCGTCCGCAAAGCGCACCGGCACCGGCCACCTGATATCAATCGATTCGACGTTCTCGGAACCCTGCCAATCGAACACTGGCGGCAGCCCTGAATCACCCGGCTCACGCCAGTAGGTCTTGTATCCCGGATCAAGATGAATCTGAATTCCAACAAGCCGGAGTCCCAGTGGTAATGTGCCAGCGTCCAACATGTCCACAGTACTTCCAGTTTCGTTGGACTGGGCAAAAGCGTCTACTGTCAGATAGGGAAGAAAAACGACAAATGATAACAATAAGATAAAAACATTTTTCCGAATTAATTGTCTCCCGAATAGCTCCAACGTTGGAGGCTCTGGGGGGAATTGTCGAAAAACCAACCTCAATCGGGAAATACATCCGAAACAGCTCATTTTCAGCGATAATCCTTCTTGAAATTGCCTATTTTAGGCGTATTTTAGTCTAATGAACGTCTCTGATGACCCCGGTAATTTCCAGTCGCATTTTCTCACTGGCATGTTCCTTGTGGCCATGCCGGGGATGATGGATCAGCGCTTTGATCGCGCGGTCATCTATCTCTGCGCACACTCGGACGACGGCGCCATGGGGATCATCATCAACAAGCCTGCAGAGGATATTGTCTTTCCGGAATTACTGCAACAGCTTGACATTATTCCACTAAATTCCAGCATTTCCCTGCCGGACCAGGCCGGCAATATGAAAGTGCTGCGTGGTGGTCCGGTTGAAACGAGCCGCGGCTTCGTTCTGCACTCACAGCCTTCGCAGATCGTGATGGGTTCGGTCGCGACTGTTGATGAGATCAGACTCTCCGCTACCATTGATATCCTCAAATCCATCGCCCGCGGCGAAGGTCCGTCCGAAGCCATTTTCGCTCTTGGCTATGCTGGCTGGGCCTCGGGACAACTCGAGTCCGAGATACAGGCAAATGGCTGGATGATCTGCCCGATGGATAGAAAAATTCTTTTCGATCAAGAGTTCGATAGTAAATACGTTCGGGCGCTCGGCTCACTGGGAATTGATCCGGCGATGCTTTCGCCGCACGCGGGTCGCGCATGATGAGTGCAGCCTTATCGGTCTGCGCGGCTGATCAGTCGTTCGATATCATTTGCAGTCATCACATCCGAGAATAGGCTGCCAGTACCCATGTCGAAACCGATCTGATCAAACTCGACTGCTTCGGACTCGGTGTCGATACCGTCGGTTATGATGCTGATTTCAAGGTCTTGCGCTAAAGCCACTACGGCGCGGACAAGAGCTGGCCTGGCCCCTCCAAGGTTTGGCTGGGTCATGTTTCTTGTCACCCGGATCGTGCCGATGGGGAACCTGTCGAGCAACCCGAGAGAAGCATAGCCATGACCGAAATCACCTATGATAAGACCAACCCCGAGCTCAGACAAACTCGTCAACATTTGAAGATTTTGTTCCGGATTTTCGATAAGATATCCCTCTGAAAACTCGAATCTGAGAGTATCCGGCAAGGGTTGTGCTTTGTTCACGATCGTTTTGATTTCCTGGATGAAAGTGCTCTCACGCATAAGATTTGTAGGAATTGAAACTGTCATAAAAAAGTTTCGCCACACTGATGAAGATTTCTGAAAACGGCATAAATCATTTATCACAATATTGAAAATATACAGTCCTATACTTTGTCCTAAGTCGATGGATTCACAATTATTGAAAATTTCATGTTGATCAATTAACCCGAAACCTTTCCGATTCCACCGTGTGTTTGCTTCAAATCCGACAATTGCACGATCCCGGAGTCGTATGACGGGTCTGTATTCGAGCCTGATCTGATTATCCTCAACCGCTTTTGCGAGATCGGCCTCAAATGCGAGACGCTCGCTTCCCTGAGCGCGCATCGCTGGTCGAAACACGTCGATCCGATCGCCACCAAGCCGTTTCGCATGCATCATCGCGATCTCGGCATTCCTGAGCAGAATTTCCGCCCTCGTTCCGTTGTTCGGTTCCGGAAGCGAAATGCCTATCGAGGCTGTGACAAAGACACTTCGTTCATCAATCGAGATAGGCGAGGAGAAGCTTCGCCGAACAGCATCAACAAATGCCGTGATGGGCGCGGGTTCGGTTTCCGACAGCAGTAGTACCACGAAACGGTCTGCGCCGATACGGGCGAGGGAGTCCTGCGGTTGCAGAAAACGCGCAAGGCGCCGAGTGATCGCCAGAAGTAACCCATCGCCGCCGGAGAGGCCGATCGCGGCATTGGCATCCCGGAAGCGGTCAATATCGATGGCAATCACCGTCGGCCGGATAGGAACCCCCGCAACACTGATTTTCAGCAGAACATCAAGGCGATCCAGCAAGAGACGCCGGTTGGCTAGCCCTGTAAGGCTGTCATGGATGGCATCATGTAAAATACGCTCCTCGGTTATTTTGGTCTCTGTAATGTCGGTCAATGTACCGAGTATTCGTGAAACATCGCCCGCGCGATCCGCGATCGGTCTGGCACGCAGGCGGAACCAGTGATGGTTGCCGTCGGAGGCCTTGAACCGGAGTTCAGTGGCAATTCGTCCCTGCCTATGGTGAATAATGCCATCAATTGCCGTCTGAAATCGATCCTTGTCAGTCGCAACGAGGCGTCCCATGAAGTGTTCTGGATCTCCTTGCAGCGAGTCTTTGGGATATCCTAACGCTGTTTCCGCATCGCTTCCGATCAAAACCCTGTTATTCTTCACCGACCAGTCGAAAACGATGTCGCCACTCCCCACCAGCGCAAGCGCACGACGGGCAAGGTCCGGAATCTCCCTGTCTGTCAGGCTGTTGCTTGAAATAAACTGCTGCAAGACAGTGAAACTGATCAACATGACGATCAGGACAAGGCCGCCGATCAACGCGTTGGCGGCGATGTCGTTCTGCAGATAACCGAGAAGCGCAAATCCGGCGGCAGCGACCCAAATGAACAGGATAAACCATGTTGGCAAAAGAAGCATGGCCCGGCCATTCGAATGGGTCGCGAGATAAATAATCAGTAAAAGTCCTAACGCGACAGTCACGCCGATCGAGAGGCGTGCAACACCTGAGGCCATTTCGGGATCGATAACGGCCAGAACGATCAACCCGCCCAGGATTGCTAGCCAGATTGCAGCGATGTACCCGTACCTGACATGCCAGCGATTGAGATTGAGATAGGAAAAAAGAAACACGACAAGAGCAGCAGCAAGCATGGCGTCGGCACCGGCTCTATAAACCCTTTCTCCCTCTGCAGTAATGCTGAGGGTCTTTCCAAGAATCCCGAAATCGATCGAGACATAGGCAAGAACAGCCCAGGCGAATGCCGCAGCAGAAGGAAAGACCAAAGTGCCTTTGACAAGAAACAGGATTGTCAGAAAAATTGCCAATAACGCTGCAATACCCGCAATGGCACCGCTGAAAAACGTCAGACCATTTAATTTGTCTTTATAACTTTCGGGATTCCAAAGATACAGTTGTGGAAGCGCCAGACTGGCCAACTCGGCCACGTAGGTAATGGTTTCTCCGGGTTCAATGAGGATTTCGAAGATATCCGCATCGGAAAAATTCTGCCGTTCCGGAGCCTCGCCTTTGCTTGCCGTGATGTCGGTTATCCGCGTAGCACCTAGGTCCGGCTCCAGCAGTCCCGAACCGATCATTCGGAAATGCGGAGCAACAAGCCATCGGCTGATCGCTTGATTCGTGTCATTTCTCAATGCAAAAACGATCCAGTCAGGATGTCTTCCTTCGACTTTTGCCTTCACAGCGATGCGACGAACAATACCGTCCGATCCTGCGGCGGTTGAAATCTGGATATCGTCGCCTTCCGATCGGTGTTTTTCTGCCAATGGCAGCACATTGATCGCCGCAACTTCCGGCTCGACGCGAATTGTTTCGACCGCATTTGCGGAGACCGTACTGAAAATGATCAACACGCCCGTGATGGCAAGCTGGGAGAGGAAGGTCTTGACCGTCACTAATCCATGTCCCGCTGGTTGGTTGAGCAAGCCGAGATCTAGGCATTCTTGGTAATGGCAAGATACCGGAAGGGCAAGAGAGCAGACCCGGAAAACACGGCTATAAGTTGTATCTCATTGGCGGTCGTCAAGGCAGGCGTAAAGGAAGTGATCCTGCCAGATACCCGCTATGCAGAGATATTGCCGGGCATACCCCTCACGTTCAAAGCCATTGGCTTCAAGAACGCGGATCGACGCCGTATTGACAGGAAGACAGCCTGCCTCGATTCGTCGAAGTCCAAGCCTTCCAAATGCAAAGTTTTTCACGATCCTGACGGCTTTTGTCATAATTCCTCGGCCGGCGAAGGGTTGCCCCATCCAGTAACCGAGCGTTGCCGATTGGGATACGCCGCGCCTGACATTTCCGAGTGTCATGCCACCCATGAGAGAGTGTGTCGTCGGTTCAAAAATAAAGATTGTGTATGCAAGATCAGCGATCATTTCATCATGATAGCGTTTCATGCGTCGTCGATACGCCTGGCGCGTCAGGTCATCAATGGGCCAAGTTGGCTCCCATGGTGCCAGAAAACTGCGGCTTTCCTGTCTCAGCTGTGCCCAGTCATTAAAGTCCTCCATCCGAGGCGCACGCAGAAGCAGGCCATCGGCGTGAATTGAAAGTGTTGTGTCCGCGACCGATGCAAGCCGAAACATGACACCGACCTCCGCTAAACGCCGATGACCGACGACGGGCAGTCGACATTTCGAAATCTACCCAATCGCGCCCTGAGCGAGTCATAAGACATGAGAGCCTTGATCGGGCCGATCGCTGCCAGCGAGGGAGTTGTCGAAAGCATTTTCCGGCCGGCGGCCCGCACATCCTCGACGGTAATTGCATCGATAAGATTTGACAGTTCGGTCCGCGATAGAACGCGGTCATAGGAAAGAACATGGCGTGCAAGTTGCTCCGCCCGACGACCCGGCGACTCAAGAGATGTCAAAATGGACATTTTCATCTGCGCCCGCGCTCTTGCCACCTCTTCTTCTGATGCCGTTTCAGCGGCCGCGTGTATTACATCGATCAATCCCGGCATGAATTCGTTGAGTTCCGATTCTCCAGTTCCTCCATAGACAGCGAATAAACCGGTGTCGGAAAAAGGCGAAAAAAATGAATGAATATCGTAGCATAATCCTCGCTTTTCCCGAATTTCCTGAAACAGTCTCGATGACATCCCGCCACCGAGAAGATTCGAGAACACATACAACGCGTAATGAGTTTCATCAGTATATGGTACACCTTCAAAGCCGAGTACGACATGAGCCTGCTCGAGCTTCTGAATTTTTCGTACGTCACCACCGATATAATTCGCAGGTTCAGTGGCAGTTGCGTGTTCCGCTCCAACAGATTGAAGCAATTTCTCGGTATCAGAGACGATGGCATCGTGCGAGACAGAACCCGCTCCGGAAACCACGAATGACGGGGCACGGTAATTTCGGGCCAGAAAGTTTTCGAGCGATCGCTTGTTTTGCGCCGTGACGGTTTCCGGGGTCCCGAGAATACGTCTCCCGATCGAGGAGCCGCTGAAAGCTGCTTCCATCAGCATATCAAATACGATTTCATCGGGTGTATCCTCATATGACCCGATTTCCTGAAGGATGACGCCTTTTTCCCGCTCAAGTTCCTCCGAGTCAAATGTAGGTTCCGTCAGAATATCACCGAGAACGTTTAGTGCGGTTGAGACATTTTCTCCAAGGGTACGTGCAAAATAGGCCGTATATTCGGAATTTGTCTCGGCATTGATTTCGCCACCTCCCGCCTCGATCGTCTCGACGATCTCTCTGGCTGAGCGCTTTGTCGTGCCCTTGAAGGCCATATGTTCGAGAAGATGGGCCAGACCATGTTCTTCTGCATGCTCATGCCGGGCGCCTGCGCCCACCCATATTCCGCACGCTGCAGTCGCCACATGTTCCATCGTTTCGGTTACAACCCGAACACCGCTTCCAAGTGTTGTGAGTTTCACAGCCTCGGTTGAGCGCTTTTCTGGAGTAACCGCTTCAATGTCACTAGGGTTCGTCAAGAAACCGCTCCACGAGCCGCTCTGGCTTGGTGACGGATAAAGTCTTCAATTTCTTTCTGGTCATTTGGCAGTCTCGTCATCCGTTCCGTGCGCTGATAGAGATCACCAAGGTGCTCCGGCAGAGGAGGGCGAACCCCCGTCGCATGCTCGACTGCATTAGGAAACTTTGCCGGGTGCGCCGTGCCCAGAACAACCATGGGAGTAGCCGGACTTTTCTCAAGTTCCGAACGGGCAGCAGCGACACCAATCGCCGTGTGCGGGTCCAGCAGATAGCCTGCATTTTGCCACGAGAGCCGCATCTCGGCATCAACCTCGCGCTGCAAGACGGTGACCGCGGAAAATTCGCGCTTGATCATATCAAGCGCATGCGGCGCAATCGTAAATGCCTTCGATTGTGAAAGTTGCGCCATGAGTTGCCTGATTGCGCCGCTGTCACGGTTATATGCTTCAAACAGCAGCCGCTCGAAATTCGACGAGATCTGGATATCCATCGATGGCGAGGTGGTCGCAAGAACACCCGTCATTTCGTAGCGTCCCGATGTCAATGCGCGTGCGAGAATATCATTTTCATTGGTAGCGATCGTCAGAAGCTTGATCGGAAGGCCCATCTTCTTCGCAACCCAGCCTGCCAGAATATCCCCGAAATTTCCTGTCGGCACGGAGAACGATATTTCGCGGTGTGGTGCGCCAAGAGATATAGCGGAGGTGAAATAATACACAATTTGCGCGACAATACGCGCCCAATTAATTGAATTGACGCCCGAAAGCCGCAGTGAATCTCGAAAATTGTGATGATTGAACATCGCTTTAACAAGCGCCTGACAATCGTCAAAGGTTCCGTCGACCGCGATCGAATGGACATTGTGTGCGTTCACTGTCGTCATTTGCCGCCGTTGGACTTCGCTCACGCGGCCATGCGGATAGAGGATGAACATATCCACGCGGTTGAGCTCTTTGAAAGCATCAATTGCCGCGCCGCCTGTATCGCCCGAGGTCGCGCCAACAATGGTCGCCCGTTCGCCACGAACTTCCAGCACATGATCCATCATGCGTCCAAGCAATTGCATTGCGACATCTTTGAAAGCGAGTGTTGGCCCATGAAAGAGCTCAAGAACAAAAAGATTGTCGCCAAGCTGGTTCAACGGGCAGACGGCTGGGTGCCGAAAAGTCGCATACGCATCGCGTACCATCGTGGAAAATGCTTTTGAATCAATATCATCAGCAAAGCGACCCACAATGTTTTCTGCAACCTGTGCGTAGGACTGACCAGCAAACGCCGCAATCTCGGATTGGGACATTATCGGCCATTCTTTTGGCCAGTATAAACCGCCATCTCGCGCAAGCCCCGCAAGCACGGCGTCGGAGAAAGTCAGTTCCGGGGCTTCGCCACGGGTGGATTCATGAAGATGCTTTGGCGCAGTCACGATTCATCATTTCCAATTTGTTGAATAACGGTAAGGGTAGGCTCAAGACGTGACAAGAGAAACATTACTGACAATCACGCTGTTTACGCCAAATCCGTTAAAATGCGTTCAGGCCGTAATGCCGCTATTCGGGCGCCGCCTTTTGAGAAGTTGGAAGAGCGTCATCACAAACAAAACGAGTGCAAGGCCAAACCACGTCAACGCATATTGAAGGTGGTTATTGCTGAAGTTCAATACGGTGTGCCCACCTGAAGGCCACCCACCCGGAACGGGCGTATCGTCCGCGTCGATCACAAACGGAGCCACATCAGTTAAGCCTTGCAACGTTGCCATCCCGGCGGGGTCGGCAGCAAACCAAAGGCGATTGGCACGGTCAGGTTCCGGCGTAAACAGGCCCGGTTTTCGAGCGATTTTGAGGATCCCGGTCAGCGTGACGTTGCCTTCAACCTGACCCGCAATGCGTCTTTTCGGATCCTTTAACTGTGCGGGCACAAATCCACGATTGACCAACACACTCCCTCCGTCGGCAAGATCAAACGGCGTTAATACGAAAAGACCCTGTTGCTCGTCTCCACGATTTCCTTTCGCCACAGAAGCGAATAGATAAACTTCGAGCTCATGCCGGAACGTGCCGGATATCGTGACGGGACTGAAATCGAGTGCGGCAAAACTGGGCGTGTTCCATTCGGCTTGTAGAGGTAATTGTCGCGGAGGTGCCTTCATCATTGCTTCGACCTGTGAAATCAGGCGCTCCTTTTCGTCAAGGCGAACAAGCTGCCATATCCCGAGCCCGACCAGCACGGCAAATGCGAGAGCAACTGCGATTCCGGGGAGAATGAATTTGCGCAAGATATGCTCCGCTTTCAGTCTGGGTTGATGATCTGTGCTGCCTCGTTGCGATACTGCGACGCAATCAGCAGTCCTTTGACAGGGCGCATCAGCCCGAGACTGACAATCAGCATGAGCGGCAGAAAAATGGCCGCAAGCATCAGGAGCGGTGGCTCGTAATAGGCATCCGTAATCAATGCCGAGCCCAACACAACCGCTCCAGCAATCATCATGATGAAAGCAGCTGGACCATCGCCCGAGTCGGAAAAACCATAATCCAACCCGCACGCTTCACACCGCTGCTCGAGTGCGAGAAACCCTTTGAACAATGCTCCTTCGCCGCAACGCGGGCATCGTCCTCTGATGCCAACACGCAGTAGGGACGGGAGATCGCGTAAATCAGGTTCGCTCATCATGCGTCTCCAAAAAAGAAGGGCGGCCGAAGCCGCCCGTTCCCATTATCAGGTATCTGCTTAGTGAGCGCTCGCGGCGGCGCCCCATTGGGAGCCCCAAAGGTAGATTGCTACAAACAGAAACAGCCACACAACGTCGACGAAATGCCAATACCATGCGGCGAATTCAAAGCCGAGATGCTGCTTGGGCGTGAAATGTCCCTTGTACGCCCGCAACAGACAGACCGCGAGGAAGATGGTTCCGATCAGAACGTGGAACCCGTGAAAACCCGTCGCCATGAAGAATGTCGCACCATAGATATGCCCGCCGAATGAAAACGCCGCATGAGTGTATTCATAAACCTGCACCATCGAAAACAACGCACCGAGAATGATTGTAACAATCAGCCCCTGCTTCAATCCTTCACGATCATTATTTAGGAGTGCATGGTGAGCCCATGTAACCGTCGTTCCTGAAGTGAGCAGAATAAGTGTGTTCAGCAGAGGCAAATGCCATGGATCGAAGACCTCGATTCCCGTAGGAGGCCAATGACCGCCGGTGAACTCATAACGGAGAAACGCCTTCTCCTCACCGGCATAAATGCTGGAGTCGAAGAATGCCCAGAACCACGCAACGAAAAACATCACCTCCGACGCAATGAACATGATCATTCCATAACGGTGATGCAGCTGGACTACACGCGTATGGTTTCCCTTATGGGTCGACTCGTTCACGACGTCAGTCCACCAGGCAATCATCGTGTAGATCACACCGATAAAGCCGAGGCCGAGGAGAACCGGGCCGGCCTTCATACCGCCAATGGCAAGACCCTTCATGCTCATGATCGCTCCAATAGCCAGAACGAAAGCGCTCAATGACCCGACAAATGGCCATGGGCTGGGGTCAACGATATGAAAATCGTGGTTCTTTGCGTGCGCGTCGGCCATGTCCGTCTCCGATCTTGAAATCTCAGTCCGCTCGACGCGGATCGCGGGTCATAATTGTGGTTTTTCAGGGTCTGTCAACGCCGCCACCGGTTGGGAGGCATTTTTTGACTCAAAGAAGGTGTAGGAAAGAGTAATCATGTCCAGATTGTTCAGATCCCGCTCATTGACGATCGACGGATCAACAAAAAAAACCACCGGTACCTCCACTGTCTCGCCGGGCTTAAGCCGCATATCGGTGAAGCAGAAGCATTCGAGTTTGTTGAAATAGCCACCGGAAAGATCTGGCTGCACGTTGAACGCGGCTACTCCCACTGTTTCGTACGCGCCATGGTTCGTGATTTTGTAGAAGACCGTCGCCGTCTGTCCGACCTTCAGCGTCAGGGCCGGTATCTCCGCTTCGAAGGTCCACGGCAGACCGGTGGAGACATTCGTATCAAAACGGATCGCGATCGTCCGGTCGATAATACTCTCGGTTGGCGCTGTCGTCGCTACACGGGTTGTTCCGCCGAAACCGGTCAACTGGCAAAAAATCGAGTAGAGCGGCGCGGACGCGAACGCAAGGCCAGTCATACCCGCAACGAGCCCGAGACAGGCGAAAAGTGTTTTCCGGATCTTTGCCGAGTGCCCGACTGCTTCAGTCATGATGGCCTCACAATGGTCGATTGAATACGGACGATCCCAGTTTTGCGATCGTCACAACGAAGAACAAGATTGCAAAAGAGCCGAGTATCAGGCCTAGAGCCTTCGAGCGCGAACGTTGTTGTGCAAGCTGCTCCGGCGTCAGACCAGGTTGTGACGGATGCTTGGGCTCGGTCATCATATGATCCCTTCGAGACTCAGCATGATGGCCATTTTCTCGACCAATAGAACGGCGAACAAAAGGAAAAGATAGAGAATTGAAAATCCGAACAGCTGCATCGCGGCTTTCCGTGCAGCCTCGCCCTCTCGGCGCGTATGAACGCGCAGCGCCAGAAAAATCATACCTAGCCCGGACATAACCGACACGACCGCATAGACAGTCCCGCCAAAATCGATGAGTGCGGGGAGAACGCCCGCGGGAGCCAGGATCAGCGTGTAGATCAAGATCTGATTACGGGTTGCCGTTTCACCAGCCGTGACCGGCAACATCGGTATGCCAGCTTTCGCATAGTCACCTTTTTTGACAAGGGCCAAGGCCCAGAAATGCGGAGGCGTCCAGATGAAGATGATGGCGAAAAGGACAAAACTCACGAGATCGACAGAGCCTGTGACCGATGCATAACCGATCATGGGAGGAAAGGCGCCCGCCGCACCACCAATCACGATATTCTGCGCTGTCCAGCGCTTGAGCCACATCGTGTAAACGACGGCATAAAAGAAAATCGTAAAAGCGAGAAATGCGGCGGCAAAGAGGTTGGTCATCAGCCAGAGAAAGAGGACAGAGCCGACCGACAGCGTCAATCCGAATGCCAGCGCCTCGTCTCTCGAAACTCGTCCTGCCGGAATCGGACGAAGGGCTGTCCGTGTCATGACGGAATCAATGTCGGCATCATACCACATATTGAGGCAGCCCGCTGCCCCAGCCCCCACGGCAATTGCCAGCAAAGCCGCAAAACCGACGATCGGGTTGATGTGTCCCGGCGCGAGCATCATTCCGACAAGTGATGTGAAAACGACAAGCGACATTACCCGCGGCTTGAGAAGGGCAAAATAGTCCCCAGCCGATGCCGATGAAGGTCCGGCAATCTTGACAGGTTGCAGAAGGGCGTCGCTCGCGTGAGCCATATTGAACCCGAACTCTTGAACATCGTCCCTGCCACACTGCGATCAATGCAACAGGGTGCTGATGCTGTTTAGTGATTACTTGCGGTGATGCGCGGCAAGGTTTCAAACTGATGGTAGGGCGGCGGCGAAGACAGCGTCCATTCTAGCGTATTGGCCCCGGCACCCCAAGGGCTTTCGCCAGCCCTTTGCTTCCGCAGGAAGGCAACAAGAATACCGTAGAAGAAGATCAGCAAGCCGAATGCAAAAATATAGGAACCGATCGACGAAATCCGGTTCCATCCCGCAAACGCGTCTGGGTAATCGACATAATGCCGCGGCATACCGGCAAGACCCGTGAAATGCATTGGAAAGAACAGGACATTTGCGCCAACGAATGAAACCCAGAAATGCAATCGACCGATCCAGTCGGGAATGACGTAGCCCGACATTTTCGGGAACCAGTAATACCACGCCGCAAAGATCGAGAAGACCGCACCAAGCGACAGCACGTAATGGAAGTGAGCAACGACATAATAGGTATTGTGCAGGTTGCGGTCGAGACCCGCATTCGCCAGCACAACACCCGTCACCCCCCCTACTGTGAACAGGAAAATGAACCCGACAGCCCATGTCATTGGTGCAGTGAAGCGAATGGAACCACCCCACATGGTCGCAATCCACGAAAAGATTTTAACGCCCGTCGGAACCGCAATCACCATCGTCGCAAATACAAAGTAACGCTGCGTGTTCAGCGACAGACCGGCAGTATACATATGGTGCGCCCAGACAACGAAGCCAACCGCGCCAATCGCGACCATCGCGTAAGCCATGCCGAGATAACCGAAAATCGGCTTTTTCGAGAATGTCGAGATGATGTGACTGACAATGCCGAAGCCCGGCAGAATCATGATGTACACTTCAGGGTGACCGAAGAACCAGAAGAGATGCTGGTATAGGATCGGATCACCGCCACCAGCGGCATCGAAGAAGGTCGTGCCGAAATTGCGGTCCGTCAGCAGCATCGTGATTGCACCGGCGAGAACAGGAAGCGACAGGAGCAGCAGGAACGCCGTCACAAGCATTGCCCAGGCAAACAGTGGCATTCTGTGCATCGTCAGTCCGGGGGCGCGCATGTTCAGGATCGTGGTGATGAAATTGATCGCACCAAGAATCGAGGATGCACCCGCCAGATGGAGCGAGAGTATACCAAAATCGAGCGCGGGGCCGGGATGTCCTGCGACTGATAGAGGAGGGTAAACAGTCCATCCGCCGCCAAATCCGTTGGAGCCGGGCGCACCTTCAACAAACATCGAAATCAGAAGGAGCGCGAATGCCGCCGGAAGAAGCCAGAACGAGATATTGTTCATCCGCGGGAATGCCATGTCCGGTGCCCCGATCATGATCGGCACAAACCAGTTGCCGAATCCGCCGATGAGTGCGGGCATGACGACAAAGAACACCATAATCAGACCGTGACCGGTGACAAACACATTGTAGGTCTGCGGGTTCGTGAACCACTGCATGCCCGGCTCTTGCAGCTCGAGACGCATCATGATCGAAAGGAACCCGCCGACGAGCCCCCCCACAAGTGCGAAGATCAGGTAAAGTGTGCCAATGTCTTTATGGTTGGTCGACATGACCCATCGGCGCCATCCGGTCGGATGGTCTGCGTGGGCCTCATGGTCAGCTGCTGCATATGCCATTGTCGTTTTCCCGGATCGTTTCAGTTGAGGGTTTCGGCCGATGAAGTTGGAATGAGAGAATCAGTCTGCTACAGATGCCATCTTGAGCCCGCCTCTTGCAGAGGAAGCAAACTTCTTTTTCGCTTCCTCAAGGAACTGCGCATATTTTTCTTCACTCACAATTCGAACAGCAATCGGCATGAATGCATGGTTCGACCCGCATAGCCGCGAGCACTGGCCGTAAAAAATGCCTTCGCGCTCCGCCTTGAACCAAGTCTGGTTCAATCGTCCCGGAACAGCATCCATCCTCACACCAAACGCGGCGAGCGCAAAATTATGGATCACATCCTGACCAATAACCTGAAGCACGATCGTCTTGCCAACCGGGAGAACCAGCTCATTGTCGACGGCCAGGAGTGCGGGCTGGCCCGCCTTCGCGGCGTCTTCGCGTGACAACATGTACGAGTCGAATGCAAACCCGCCCCCCTGATCTTTCGGATACTCGTACGACCAGTACCACTGATGGCCGACGGCCTTCACCGTGATGTCCGCCTTCGGCAGTTCCACCTGCATTTTCAGCAATCGGAAGGATGGGATCGCGATCCCGACAAGAATAAGCGCGGGCATAATCGTCCAGGCGATCTCGAGGCCGACATGGTGAGTTGTCTTCGATGGCGTCGGATTTGCCTTCTCGTTGAACTTCATGATCACAACAACAAGAAGACCAAGAACGAAGAGCGTGATGAGAGCGATAACCACATTCACCCAATCGTGCATCGCATGGATGAATTCCGCCACCGTGCTTGCCGGCGTCTGAAAATTCATCTGCCAGGGGGTGGGTATGCCGTCACCCGCGACTGCCGGGATTGCAGAGCAAAGCCCGAGCACGGCCGTCAGAACAATGTGAGTCCAAAATCGGATCATAACGCCTAAATCTCCTGAACGTCGAACCGCCGGCCCCGACCGGCAGGCGGAATGCACAGACGCCGCCAACCGGGCAGTATCCGCTTCATCGAAATTTCGTCATCGCGCTCTCTTGCGATGAGACACGATTTCCATCGTCAAAAATCACAAACGCGCGCGAAGTGCAATCGCTCGAATGCTGAAATTACATGCGGCATAGTTTCCAACATTCGTGTTAACGGAGTATTTCCGCCGTTGAGACGAAATTGGACGTTCCAGACGTCTATCCGGTACCCGGCTTGGCATGATACTGCGTTAGACTCGGTATCTGGGCGCCGCATTTTACGGCGCCGAGCGACTGGCACCCCAATAGAAAATTCGCTAGGGTGCAGCAAATCTATTTGGCTGGAGTGGGTGCTTGATGCGTTACCGGTTCAAAATATCGTCCGTGTGCTGTTTGATCGGGCTGTTCTGGGTCTCCCCCGCCTTCGCGATTGGCGGCACCGTGAAGTCAACTTTCGGTGACTGGTCGGTGAGGTGTGAGCAGCAACAGGGCGCATCGGGCGAGCAATGTGCACTTGTGCAGAATGTGAGTGCAGAGGATCGCCCCGGCATGTCGCTGGCGGTCGTGATTGTTAACGGTACCGACGTATCGGGGAGGATTTTGCGGATCATTCTGCCGCTCGGTGTTTTGATTCCGTCCGGGCTGGGTCTGAGGATTGATGATACCGATATCGGAAAGACGGGTTTTATCCGGTGTATTCCGTCCGGTTGTATCGCTGAGGTCACGATGGGAGATACATTGATCAACCAATTCAAGACGGGTAAGACGGCGCTGTTTATCGTTTTTCAGGGACCCGATGACGGAGTCGGTATCCCGATCAGTCTTGCAAACTTTGCCGAGGGGCTTGCGGCTCTTCCGTGAGCCGCGCTTTTGAACCGAATGAAGAGCAATCTGGAGAGTAAGGAAAAATGATGGTCGGAGTGGGCGAGGTCAGAAAATTTCCGTGCATCGTTCTGGCAAGCTTGGCACTCGCAGGGTGTGCGACGTCAGACTCAAGCCCTCCCAAGGGCGGAGATAGCAGCAATCCGATCCGTAATCTTCTGGTATACGGAGGCACAACGGTGCCCGAACCCATGAAGGAAATCAAAGTCGAGGACGAGATCGAATGTCCCGATGTTGAAATTCGAGAGGGTGGCAGCACGGTTCGGAATGGCTCGGCGCAAGCTGTCAGCACCCAGTTCTCGATCAGGCGGCTCGCCCGTGAATGTCGAGCAGAGGGCGACTCGATCATTATCAAGGTCGGCGTCGAGGTCTTGGCCATTATCGGTACCGCCGGTCGTCCCGGCACGGCGTCCGCGCCGCTGAGCATCGTCGTGAAGCGCGGCGACAAGACCCTCGTGACCCGTACCAAATCCGCAAGCGCCAAGATACCTGCCGATGAAGGGCAGGCGCTTTTTACCGTTATAGAGGACGGCATCAAGGTGCCAAAATCAGGTGCGGAGTTGTCGATTACGGTGGGGCTGGGTCGTTAGCATTACGGTTGACACCGCGTGAGAACCTTCATAGACTCACACCGTCTTACAATTTCTGCGGAAGACGCTGTCGGGTGCATGATTGCACTCTGACAGGGCCGAAGGCGCAACCGCCCCGGAAACGCTCAGGCAAAAGGACCGCAGAGAGCTGACACTCTGGAAAGCAGATTGCTGATTTTCAGTAATCTCACCGAAGGGCGTAACCGCGGAGCTTCGGCTCGCGCGGGAAATCTCTCAGGTACTCGGACAGAGGGGGCGCCAGACAGGCCAAGTGGTCTGCCGCTGGCGTTGCTCTCAACCGGGGATACTGATGACCGAAATACCGCCTGACGCGCCAGTTCTTTACACGCCCCTCCATGATCGCCATGTCAGTCTCGGTGCGCGGATGGTGCCGTTTGCGGGCTATGATATGCCCGTCCAGTACCCGACTGGTATTCTCGCGGAGCATCAATGGGCGCGAACCCATGCCGGACTGTTTGACGTCTCACATATGGGGCAGGCCTTTCTTGTCGGTCCGGATCACGAGACAACGGCGCGGGCACTGGAGGCCCTTGCCCCAGCTGATTTTCTGAATCTCCGCCCCGGTCAGCAGCGTTATTCGCAGTTCCTCACTCAAGATGGTGGCATCATCGACGATTTTATGGTCACCCGGTCTGCGGATCCTGATGAGAATGGCACGCTGATGCTGGTCGTCAATGCCGGTCGGAAGGACGAGGATTTTGCCCATCTCGCGGCCCATCTACCGGCATCTGTTAAACTGATACTCGCGCCGCACCGCGGCTTGCTGGCTTTGCAGGGCCCGGAAGCCGGACGCGTTCTCTTGCGCCATTGTCCTGCCGCATCAGACATGCCCTTTATGACGGCGATTTCGACAAGCTTCGATGCCATTCCCTGTCTCGTATCGCGCTCCGGCTATTCCGGCGAAGACGGGTTTGAAATTTCCGTCCGAAATGACAAGATCGCGGTCGTGAATGAACGGCTTCTCGCCGCGCCCGAGGTGAAGCCGATCGGTCTGGGAGCCCGTGACTCCCTTCGCCTCGAGGCAGGTCTATGCCTCTATGGCCACGATATCGACACGACAACGTCTCCTGTTGAGGCCGGCTTGCAATGGTCGATCCAGAAACGGCGTCGCGAGGAGGGCGGATTTCCCGGCGATACGCGCATTCAACGTGAGTTGTCGGATGGCCCGTCCCGTCGGCGCGTCGGTATCCTGCCTGAAGGCCGGGCCCCGGCGCGGGAAGGAACCCTGATCACGGATCTCGCAGGTAACACCATCGGTACCATCACTTCAGGCGGCTTTGGCCCCACCCTCAATGGTCCGCTGGCCATGGGCTATGTCGACAGCGCTCATGCTGCACTCGGCACCAAGGTCAATCTGGTCGTTCGTGGTAATCCTTTGCCGGCACATATTTCTGCCATGCCCTTCGTTCCCACCCGTTATTTCCGCCCTGCTTGAAAATCGAGGAGCTTCCATGTCCGAGACCCGTTACTCAAAAGATCATGAATATATCCGCATCGAGGGAGATGTCGGTATTGTCGGCATTTCCGATTATGCCCAAAGCCAGCTTGGCGATGTCGTCTTTGTTGAATTGCCAGCCACGGGCAAGGCGTTGTCCAAAGGCGCAGAGGCTGCCGTCGTTGAGAGCGTCAAAGCGGCAAGCGAAGTCTATGCTCCCATGTCGGGCGAGGTCACTGCCGTCAATTCCGCGCTCGAGAAAGCCCCGGGAACGATCAATGAAGATCCGCAGGGCGAAGGCTGGTTTATGAAAATCAAGCTCTCCAACCCGTCCGAACTGGGCGATCTGATGAGTGAGGCTGATTACAAGGCCTATCTCGCGTCACTCTAAAGGGGATTTCGATGGCGGATATCTATTCGGCAACGGTCTCATGGTCGCGGGGAGATCAGGATTTTTCGGGCAGTCGATATAGTCGACGTCACGAATGGCGGTTCGATGGCGGCGTGGTAGTCCCCGCGTCTTCATCGCCACTCGTGGTGCCGGTTCCATTGTCCGCTTCGGATGCAGTCGACCCCGAAGAGGCGTTCGTCGCCTCGCTAGCGAGTTGTCACATGCTCTTTTTTCTGAGTTTTGCCGCGAAGGCCGGCCTGATCATCGATGCTTACACCGATAATGCCATTGGCGAGATGGGCAAGAATGCCACGGGCAAGCACTATGTCGCCCGCGTTGTTTTGTGCCCGGCATTGACGCTTAGCGGTTCGAAAAGACCGACCGCGGAAGAGATCGAGGCCTTGCATCATCGCGCTCATGACGTCTGCTTCATCGCCAATTCCGTTCTCTCCGAAATTGTGATTGAGCCGCCGCCTCCCGTCTTCGTTTGAGCCCGAAGGAACCCCCGATGCGCTATCTTCCACTCTCCGATACTGATCGCACCGATATGCTGGCCAAAATCGGTGTCAAGCATATTGACGAACTCTTTGCCGATATCCCGGACAACAAACTCCAGCATCATCTGCCGCAATTGCCCGTTCACAAGGGCGAACTCGAGGTCGAACGGCTTCTGGGCCGCATGGCAGCCCGCAATGTTCCAGCGTCAACAGTTCCTTTTTTCGTTGGTGCAGGTGCCTACAAACACCACGTTCCCTCAACGGTGGATCATCTGATCCAGCGGTCGGAATTTTTGACGAGTTACACGCCCTACCAGCCTGAAATAGCCCAGGGAACCCTGCAATATCTCTTCGAATTCCAGACTCAGGTTGCAGCCCTCACCGGAATGGAAGTCGCGAATGCGTCCATGTATGACGGCTCGACCGCCTGCGGCGAGGCGGTTCTTATGGCCCATCGTGTCACCAAGCGGAACAAGGCGATCTTGTCGGGCGGTCTGCATCCCCACTACGCCGAAGTCGTCCGGACATTGTCGCGCATGGCAGGCGACAAGGTTGAGACACTACCGCCCGATCTGAAAGCATCGGAAAATCTGCTCGACAAAATTGACAGCACGGTTTCCTGTGTTGTGATCCAGACGCCCGATTTCTTCGGCAATTTGCGCGATTTACAGGCGATTGCCGAGAAATGCCACACGAATGGTGCCTTGCTGATCGCCGTCTTTACAGAAATCATGTCGCTGGGCTTGATCACCCCCCCGGGCGAGATGGGAGCCGATATCGTCGTGGGCGAAGGGCAATCCATCGGCAACGGCCTCATCTATGGCGGCCCCTATGTCGGTCTGCTCACAACCAAATCGAAATATATCCGGCAAATGCCCGGCAGATTATGCGGGCAGACCGTTGACGCCGATGGCAATCGCGGCTTCGTGCTGACCCTTTCGACCCGCGAACAGCACATCAGGCGCGACAAGGCCACTTCGAACATCTGTACGAATTCCGGCCTCTGTACGCTGGCCTTCACAATCCACATGTCCCTGCTCGGCCAGACCGGCTTGAAGCGCGTCGCCGAGATCAATCACGCCAACGCGGTTCACCTCGCCGATCTGCTTTCCGGCCTCAAGGGCATCGTTGTTCTCAACGACAGTTTCTTCAACGAATTTACGGTCCGTCTGCCGGGCAATGCCGCAGATACCGTTGAGCGACTGGCAGCACACGGCGTCATGGCGGGTGTTCCTGTGTCGCGGCTCTTGCCGGGCGCGGGTCTCGATGACCTGCTGATCATCGCCAATACGGAAGTGAATACAGATGATGACCGCGCAGCACTCGTCAGCGGATTGAAGGAGATTTTCTCATGCTGAACCGTCAGGGACGTTCCACAACCCCCGGCACAAGTGAGAGTGCCGTGCCCTGTACCTTCACGGGCAACCGCGCATTGGATCAGACAGAACCGCTGCTTTTCGAAGTCGGCCGGTTGGAGACAACCGGTGTCGATTATGAAGCGCCGAAAAAGGTCAAAGCACGTTTGGGCGGACTGGCGCGAAAAGGTGAGATCGGCCTTCCGGGCCTCTCTGAGCCCGAAGCGATGCGCCATTATGTCAGGCTGAGCCAGAAGAATTACGGCATTGACACCGGCCTTTTTCCTCTTGGTTCCTGTACAATGAAGCACAATCCCCGCCTCAACGAGCGCATGGCGCGCCTGCCGGGCTTCGGTGACGTGCATCCGCTACAGCCTGTCTCGACCGTGCAAGGCGCCCTCGAACTCATGCATACGCTTGCCCATTGGCTCACTGAGTTGACGGGCATGGACGCGGTGGCCCTGTCCCCCAAAGCGGGTGCGCATGGCGAATTATGCGGCATGATGGCGATCAAAGCCGCCATTGAAGCAAAAGGCGAAGCCGAGACCCGCCGGATTGTCCTTGTCCCGGACTCCGCCCACGGTACCAACCCGGCAACCGCTGCCCTGCTGCAATTCGAGGTGCGTCCCGTTCCGGTCCGCGAAGACGGCACCGTTGATCCCGAATCAGTCAAAGCCTTGCTCGGGCCGGATGTTGCGGCGATCATGCTCACAAATCCCAATACGTGCGGCCTGTTCGAGAAGGATATCGTCGCCATCGCCGACGCGATGCACGATGCCGGCGCCTATTTCTACTGCGACGGAGCAAATTACAACGCTATTGTCGGCAAGGCGCGTCCAGGTGATCTTGGTGTCGACGCCATGCATATCAATCTGCACAAGACATTCTCGACGCCCCATGGCGGCGGCGGCCCGGGTTCCGGCCCCGTCGTTCTCTCCGAGCGCCTCGCACCTTTCGCACCGGTTCCGTTCGTCCGTCATACCGATCAGGGCTTTGAACTCGTCGAAGACACGCATGAGGCGGCAAAGCATGGGGCGCATTCGTTCGGCAGGATCACAGCTTTTCAAGGCCAGATGGGCATGTTCGTCCGGGCTTTGTCCTACATGTTATCGCATGGCGCGGACGGCGTCAGGCAAGCCTCCGAGGATGCTGTTCTGAATGCCAATTATATCCGCGCAGGACTTGCCGATCTGATGTCACTTCCCTACGGTAACAAGCCCTGTATGCACGAAGTCCTGTTCGACGATCATTGGCTGCAGGATACGGGCATTTCCACGCTCGATTTCGCCAAGGCGATGATCGATGAGGGATACCACCCGATGACCGTCTATTTCCCGCTTGTCGTTCACGGCGCGATGCTGATCGAGCCAACCGAAAGCGAAAGCCGCGCATCGCTCGATCTGTTCATCGCGACCCTGCGCGATCTCGCAATGGCTGCTAAGCGTGGCGATAAGGAGCGCTTTACCGGCGCGCCTTACTTTGCACCGGTTCGCAGGCTCGATGAAACGCGGGCTGCGCGTAATCCTGTTTTGAAGTGGACGCCACCTGAACCCCTTCCGGAGGCAGCGGAATAAAAAAGGGCCGGTCAAACCGGCCCTTTTCATATCTCGATATTCGGTTCGCGTTATTACGGCAGCGGCGCCGGCGTGTCTGCCAAAGACCGGAGATAGGCGACCACGTCCGCCCGCTTCGCTGCATCCGCGATGCCGGCAAAAGCCATCGACGTGCCCGGCATGTAAGCCTTCGGGTTGGCGATGAAGCCATCAATCTCTGCATAACCCCACTTCTCGCCCTTCGCGGCCCGCTCTTTCAGGGCCGCTGAATAATTGAAGCCGGCAACCGCACCCTTTGCTCGTTCCACGATGCCATACATCGCTGGTCCGACTTTGTTCGGTTGCCCCTTCTCGAAATTGTGGCAGGCGAGACAGGCCTTTACGCCAGCGGCACCCTTTGCAGGGTCCGCCGAAGCGAGCCTCACGGCAATTGGTTCGACGACAGGTGCGGCAGCACCGGCACTCGCAGCGGGAGCCTCGGTCTCACCGGGCAATTCATAGCCGGCAACGTCGATCTTTGGCGGTGCAAAGATCATGTCGGCCACAATGCCGATACCCATCACGAAAAGCAGGACGCCAAGCACGGCACCGGCGATTTTGTTCAACTCAAAAGAATCCATTCCGTAGCTCCGAAACCGTCGCGACAGGCCGGAATAGCAAAGCCGATCCCTGATGCCTCTTGTCACCGACACTCGATTAGCCGCTTTGCTGCATGGTTGGCAACTCGTATAAGTAATTTTCGGCTGATACTTTTTGACACTTTCAACTTTTCGTTACTAAAACGTCGCTCAGGAACGACCCAGATGTCTGATCCCGTTATTCTCATCCCCGCCCGCATGGCATCTACCCGCCTGCCAGGCAAACCGCTGGCCGATATATGTGGCGAGGCGATGATCATTCATGTCTGGCGTCGCGCGACGGAGACGGGTCTGGGGCCTGTTGTTGTCGCTACCGATGATCATGCCATTCTGCGCGCCGTCGAGGCCGTCGGCGGCATTGCCGTGATGACCCGCCACGATCATCCCTCCGGTTCCGACCGCATTTTTGAGGCAGTGGAAGCCTTTGATCCCGAAGGCCACCACGATATCGTCATCAATGTGCAGGGCGATCTCCCGACAATTGATCCCGCCATCATCCAAAAAGCGGTACTGCCGCTCTCGGTCCCGGCAGTTGATATCGCCACACTTGCCGTCGAAATCTCAAGACCCGAGGAGCGAACGGATCCCAACGTCGTCAAGGCCGTCGGAACACCCGTCGGGCCGGATACGCTCCGCGCACTCTATTTCACCCGCGCAACCGCGCCCTCGGGTGACGGACCGCTCTATCATCACATCGGCCTTTACGCCTATCGCCGCTCCGCCTTGCAACGATTTGTCGCACTCCCGCCATCGCCGCTCGAGGTCCGCGAACGCCTCGAACAACTCCGTGCGCTCGAAGCCGGCATGCGAATTGATATCAGCCTTGTTGACGACGTGCCGCTCGGCGTCGATGCTCCCCACGATCTCGAAAGAGCCCGCGCCGTCATCGGTGCCCGCCGCAAAGGATATTGACCACCATGAGTTCTTCCCGCTTGATCGCCTATCAGGGCGAACCCGGTGCCAATTCGGACATTGCGTGCCGTGACGTCTATCCCGGGTGGACGCCCTTGCCCTGCGCATCCTTCGAAGATGCCTTTGCTGCGATCATCGATGGCACCGCCGAACTCGGCATGATCCCGATCGAAAACTCACTTGCCGGTCGCGTTGCCGATATCCATCACTTCCTGCCGCAATCCGGGTTGCATATTATCGGCGAATATTTCCTGCCGATCCATTTTCAATTGCTGGCCGTGAAAGGCGCGAAGATCAAAGAGCTGAAAACCGTCCACAGCCATGTGCATGCGCTCGGCCAATGCCGCAAAATCATCCGTAAATATGGACTCAAAGCCGTGATCGCGGGCGACACCGCAGGCTCGGCGCGCGAAGTCTCCGAATGGGGTGACAAAACCCGCGCCTCTTTGGCCACAGCTTTAGCGGGCAAAATCTACGGACTCGAGACGCTCGCCGAGAATGTCGAAGATTCGGAAAACAACACCACGCGCTTTATCGTGCTCTCGAAGGATCCGAAATGGGCCAAGCCGAAGAATGGCCCGACGGTGACGACCTTCCTCTTCCGCGTCCGCAACGTACCGGCAGCGCTCTACAAAGCACTCGGCGGCTTCGCCACTAATGGCGTCAATATGACGAAGCTCGAAAGCTATATGGTCGACGGTTCGTTCTCCGCTACCCAATTTCTGGCGGATGTGGATGGGCACCCGGATGATCCCAATCTGAAACTGGCGTTGGAGGAGCTGGAGTTCTTCTCGCGCGAAGTGAAGATTTTGGGGGTCTATCCCGCGCATCCGTATCGGGTGAAGAATATTGGGTGAGTGGTTTTGAACGGCGTTGAGTACAGAAAACCTTGCGCCAAAGCGAAGGGCATGAGCAGCGTAAAAACCTTTTTGTATGGAAAGATTTGTGATACTGTATGGAAGATGATTAACTGTGTCGCATAAGCGAGGCCGATATGACGCTTCAAATTCGAAATGAACGGGTAAACCGCATGGCGCGCGAATTGGCGGATCGTTGGCATACGACAAAGACGGACGCTGTCATGAGGTCTCTTGAAGAGATGCTGAAAACTGAGGATCGTGAGCTAACGGTTCAGGACCATATCAAACGAATTTCTGACGAGCTTCATCGCCACTCACCGGGTAAGGGACGAGATTTGACCAAAGACGAGATCGACTCGCTTTGGGGACATGACGATTAATGTTTATTGATACATCCGCCATCATAGCTATCCTCACGGGCGAGAGAGAGGCCGAACATTTTTCGAACGTCATCGCGGCGTCGACCGTTCGCTACACCTCGCCCGTCGTTCTCCTTGAGGCAACGATGCGTCTCTCCTCAATTTTCCAATTGGAGCCTGATTTAGTCGCTGAATTACTCGATGAACTGGTGCGACGGACGCGAATGGAAATGGTCGCGGTCAATACCGAAATGGGCCGCGTGGCAGTTAAAGCTTTCTCGCAATACGGCAAAGGCCGGAATCCCGCAGAGTTGAATTTTGGGGATTGCCTTTCCTATGGCGCCGCGAAGGCACTTGGTGTTGCTTTGTTGTTCAAAGGCCAAGACTTTAACCGGACGGATATTGAGCGGGCGGTTTAACTCAAGTTCACTTCGTCCCGTACATCCTGTCCCCCGCATCGCCGAGGCCCGGCACGATATAGCCGTGATCGTTCAAATGGCTGTCAATCGCCGCCGTCCATATGGCCACATCCGGATGCGCCTTGGTGAATTTCTCGACGCCTTCGGGGGCCGCCAGCAGGCACACGAACCGGATATCGGTCACGCCGCGCGCCTTGAGCCGGTCTACCGCTGCAATCGCCGAATTGGCGGTCGCGAGCATCGGGTCCATCACGATCACAAGGCGTTCGGCGACGTCGCTCGGTGCCTTGAAATAATACTCCACCGCCGTCAGCGTTTCAGGATCGCGGTAGAGCCCGATATGCGCCACCCGTGCCGACGGCACGAGATTGAGCATTCCGTCGAGAAACCCGACGCCTGCGCGCAAAATCGGCGCAAAAACCAGCTTCTTGCCGGCAATCATCGGCTGCATGGTCTTCTCCAACGGTGTTTCCACCTCGACCCGTTCCAGCGGCAGATCGCGCGTCACCTCATAGGCGAGCAACATCCCGATCTCGTTCAGCAACTGCCTGAAATTGGTTGTCGAACGGCTTTTGTCGCGCATCAGCGTCAATTTGTGCTGAACCAGCGGATGCGAAACCACGTTAACACCCTTCATGTCATCCTCCTGACTCAATTTACGCATCCGTGGTGTAGCGGAGGCGAAGACGAAAGACGACGCCTAAACGCAATTTCATTTGGTGCCGCAGTGCTTTTCCACCCTTTTGACTCGTAAACAAGCGCCTCCTTACAGAAAAGGCACTCCCGTCGCTCTGACGGGCAAGCCAAGCCAGTTTGCAATGGTTTCGCCAATATCGGCGAAACTCTCGCGCCGTCCGACTCCCTTTGCGATCACGCCTGGCCCGAACGCCAGTACAGGCACGTTTTCACGGGTGTGGTCCGTGCCGTGCCATGTCGGGTCGTTGCCATGATCCGCCGTCAGGATCACGAGATCCCCGTCCTTCAGAAGGTCAGGTAATTCTGCCAGCCGCCGGTCAAATGCCTCGAGTGCGGCGGCATATCCCGGAACATCGCGGCGATGCCCGAATTCACTGTCAAAATCGACAAAATTGGCAAAAAGCAACCCGCCATCAGCCAATGACGAGATCGACGGCAGCATTGCATCAAACAGGGTCAGATTACCCGCCGCCTTCACTTCGTGGCCGGAATTGCGGTGCGCGAAAATATCGCCGATCTTGCCAATCGTCACGATCTCTCGCCCTCCGTTGGCGGCCCGATCAAGGATCGTTCCGTCCTTCGGCGGTATCGCAAAGTCTTTCCGGTTCCCCGTCCGCGCAAACCCGTCCGCCTCGTTGCCCCTAAAGGGGCGGGCGATTACACGTCCGATTTTCAATGGATCCACAAGATGGCGGACGATGACACAGAGCGTGTAAAGCCGTTGTAACCCGAAACTTTCCTCATGCGCCGCGATCTGGATCACACTATCGGCCGACGTGTAGAAAATCGGCTTGCCCGTTCTCACATGCTCGGCACCAAGGTCCTCGATAATCACGGTGCCGGAAGCATGACAATCGCCGAGAATCCCCGGCAATTTGCTCTCTGCCATAATCGCATTCAGGAGATCGGGCGGAAAACTGCGTTTCAAATCCTTGAAATAGCCGAAGGCGAAATCGGCGGGTGCTCCCGCCATTTCCCAATGCCCCGAGACTGTATCCTTGCCCTGCGAAACCTCTTTGGCGACACCCCACACGCCTAAAGGCGCGGCAGCCCCTTTGAACAGCCCGGTTTTGCCCGTCGCCAGCGTGCAAGCCTGCGCCAGTCCGAGACTTTCCATGAAAGGCAAGGAGAGTGGTCCCGCCCGCAACCCCTTCTGGTCGCCAAGACCTTCCGCACAGGCTTTCGCGATATGGCCAAGCGTATCGGCACCCGCGTCGCCATAGCGTGCGGCATCGTCCGCACCACCGCAGCCGACAGAATCAAGCACGATCAGAAACGCACGTGCCACGCCTAGCTCCCGACACTATTTGAATCGTGCGGTCTGAAATCCAGTGCTGCCGCAAGCAAAGCGCGCGTATACACGTCTTGCGGAGCATTGAACAAGGCACTGGTTTCGCCTTGCTCCACGACCTTTCCGTTCCGCATCACGACGATATGGTTTGCAAGGGCCTGAACGACACGAAGGTCATGGCTGATAAAAAGATAGGACAAACGCCGTGTCTCCTGCAATCCGCGCAGCAGGTCGACAATCTGCGCCTGTATGGAACGATCCAGCGCCGAGGTTGGTTCATCGAGAACAATAAATTTCGGTCCGAGCACAATTGCGCGGGCAATCGCGATCCTCTGTCGTTGCCCGCCCGAAAACTCATGCGGATACCTGTCCATCATATCGGGACTGAGCCCGACATCGACCAATGCCTTGGCTACAATCTCGCGTTGATCAGCGAGACTGCGTATTCCTTCCTGTACGGTCATTCCCTCGGCCACAATTTCGGCAATCGACATCCGGGGCGAGAGCGATCCATACGGATCTTGAAATACCACCTGCATCGAACGCCTGAGCGGGCGCAGCGCATTCTGGCTCAGTGCATCAATTGCTTTCCCGAGAAAAACGATGGGTCCTTCGGAGTGGACAAGCCGCAGCAGCGCAAGTCCCAATGTCGTCTTGCCCGAGCCTGACTCCCCGACCACGCCGATTGTTTCGCCTTCCCGGATCGTGAGCGACACGCCGTCAACCGCTTTGATATGGCCGATTGTTTTCCGCAACAGACCGCGCTTGATCGGAAACCAGACCTTCAGATTGTCCGCCTGCATCACGACAGGTGCATCAATTGCCACCGGATTCGCGCGGCCTTTTGGCTCGGCCGCCAGTAATTTCTGCGTATAGGCATGCTGCGGACGCGCTAAAACGTCTGCCACCAATCCTTCTTCCACAATCTTGCCGTCCGTCATCACGCAAACACGATCCGCAATTGCCTGCACAATGCCGAGATCATGCGTGATAAACAGCATCGCCATGCCGGTCCGCTGCTGCACCTCTTTCAGAAGTCGCAAAATCTGCGCCTGAACAGTCACATCGAGCGCCGTCGTCGGCTCGTCGGCAATCAGCAAATCAGGCTCGTTGGCAAGCGCCATGGCGATCATCACCCGCTGCCTCTGCCCCCCGGAGAGCTGGTGCGGAAATGACTCGAGCCGTGATTCAGGATCGCGAATGCCAACCTGCTCGAGCAATTCGATGATCCGCACGCGCGCCTTCTGTCGCGAAATACCCTGATGGATCTCGAGAATCTCGCCAATCTGCCGCTCGATCGTATGCAGCGGATTAAGCGACGTCATAGGCTCCTGAAACACCATGGTGATCGCATTGCCCCGGATGCGGCAGAGCCCGTCCTCATCCATTCCAAGCATATCCTGCCCATTGAACAGGATTTCCCCTGTAGGATGCGAGGCCGCGGGATAGGCCAGTAATTTCAGGATTGAAAGCGCCGTTACCGATTTCCCCGACCCCGACTCGCCAACAAGCGCCAGCGTCTCGCCCCTCTTGATCGAAAACGACACACGATCGACAACACGCACCACATTGCCACTATTCGTGAAAGCAACCGAGAGATCAGAGACGGAGAGGAGGAGGGAGGGGGTCATATTTTGTCTCTCACAAAAATGTCTTCCTCGGGTCAAACGCGTCCCGCACCGCTTCGCCGATAAAAATCAGCAATGACAACGTCACAGCGATCACTGCAAATCCCGTCAAGCCAAGCCAGGGCGCGGCGATATTGGCTTTACCCTGCAACAGCAACTCACCCAGCGAGGCACTGCCCGGCGGCAATCC
>JBJTDR010000031.1:0-6394 GCA_046092445.1 Hyphomicrobiales bacterium
ATTGAGGGCAAACCCCTGATCACGGATCAGATTTTTGCCGGAAAGATCGAAAAGCCGGGCGGCCACGGATCGCTTGAATGGGCGATTACATGGCTCGGCGGCGTCGAGGATGGTTTCGTGCAATCCTATTGCAATACGATCCCGACGCCTGAGGGCGGCACGCACGAGCAGGGTCTTCGCATGGCATTGCTCAGGGGCCTGAAAGAACACGCCGACCGTATCGGTCAATCAAAACGGGCAGCGAGCATTACAACCGAAGATATACTGGCAACCTGCGCTGCCATGATCTCCGTATTCATCCGCGAGCCTGAATTTCAGGGACAAACCAAAGACAAGCTCGCCACACTCGAAGCGACCCGCATTGTCGAAAGCGGCATTCGTGACGCGTTCGACCATTGGCTGGCTGCGACCCCAAGTCAGGCCCTGAAGCTTCTCGAATGGGTGTTTGATCGCGCAGACGAGCGTTTGCGTCGGCGAGCCGACAAGGAAATCGCACGCAAGACAGCGGTCAGAAAGCTTCGTTTGCCGGGCAAACTCGCGGACTGCTCCAATGCGGGAGCAGCGGGATCGGAGCTCTTCATTGTCGAGGGTGATTCGGCAGGCGGGTCGGCAAAGCAGGCCCGCAACCGCGCAACTCAGGCAATCCTTCCGCTGCGCGGAAAAATTCTCAATGTTGCAAGCGCGACGCGGGACAAACTCGCGACCAATCAACAGCTCTCGGATTTGATGCAGGCGCTTGGGTGCGGGGCGGGCAATGCATATCGCGACGATGACCTGCGCTACGAGAAAGTCGTGATTATGACTGACGCAGACGTGGACGGCGCCCATATCGCATCTCTTCTGATCACATTCTTCTATCGGCAAATGCCCAAACTCATCGAAAACGGCCATCTTTTCCTTGCCGTTCCGCCCCTCTACCGACTGACCCATGGCGGAAATACCGCCTACGCCCGCGATGACACCCATAAGGATGAGTTGATGAAAACCGAATTTAAGGGCAAATCGAATGTCGAAATCGGGCGGTTCAAAGGCCTTGGCGAGATGATGCCCGCCCAGTTGAAGGAAACCACGATGGACCCGTCGCGCCGAACGCTTCTTCGTGTTATGATTGCCGACGATGGTAGACTGGATACCGAGGCATCCGTCGAGCAATTAATGGGCAACAAGCCGGAAGCCCGGTTCGCATTCATCACCGAACGCGCTGCCTTCGCGATTGATCTTGTGGATATCTGACCTTCCCCTGCACCCCGTTTCTCATCTTAATCGTGGGCAGTGCTGGTTGTTGCGTGGGAAAGCCTTTCCCTTCGGTCTACGAAATTGTATTGAGGACTTTAAAGCGGCGTGGCCCCAGCCCGCCCCAATCAGGCCGGTGGGTAAAGTGATGAATTCCATCCATGTTCTGAACGGACCGAATCTGAACCTTCTTGGTACGCGCGAACCCGCAACTTACGGTACGATGACGCTGGCGGAAATAGAGACGCGTTTGCGCAGAAAGGCCATCGCAGCCGGTATTGACCTTGTGTTCCGCCAGTCCAACCATGAAGGCGAGCTCGTCAACTGGGTTCAAGAAGCCGGGTTGCTAGGAGCGGGCATTCTGCTCAACGCTGGTGCGTACACGCACACATCGATTGCTCTGCATGACGCGATTCGGGCCTCGGGTGCCATTACGATTGAAGTTCACCTGTCGAATGTGTTCGCGCGCGAAGAGTTCCGGCATCATTCGATGATTTCCGACGTTGCCAAGGGTGTGATTTGCGGGTTCGGCGCAATGAGCTATGAGCTTGCATTTGACGCCATCCTGCCGCATCTCTCTCCGGCACGGGTCCAAGGAACAAGAAATGCCAATAAATGACCGAAAGCCATCAGCAAAAGCCATGTCCAAAGAACCATCGATCGATACATTTCTCATCAATGAGATTGCGAATCTCCTTACCAAAACGGATCTCACCGAGATCGAGGTTGAAAAGGGGGATCTGAGGATCCGCGTTGCGCGCAATATTGCGGTAGCGGCACCGCAGACGGTCCATGTCGCAGCACCTGCAACTGCCACCGCCGTTGTTGCATCTCCGCCAAAGCCAGTGGTCGCAACCGGCCCTGGAACCGGTAAAAGCGACTCGTCACACCCTGGCGCCGTGGCATCACCGATGGTCGGCACCGCCTATCGGCGTCCTTCACCGGATGCAAAGGCCTTTGTCGAGGTCGGCTCCGTCGTTAAAGCTGGCGAGAAAATATTGCTGATCGAGGCGATGAAAACGTTCAACGAAATCGTCGCACCACGCGCGGGTACAGTGACGGCCGTTCTCGTCGAAGACGGCCAGCCGGTCGAATATGGCGAAGCACTCATCGTGATCGAATAAGGCAACGGGCAGAATTAGCATGTTTGAGAAGGTCCTGATTGCCAATCGCGGCGAAATCGCCCTCCGGGTGCTGCGCGCATGCAAAGAGCTCGGTATTGCGACAGTCGCCGTTCATTCAACGGCTGACGCCAATGCGATGCATGTACGGCTCGCAGATGAGAGCGTCTGCATCGGCCCTCCCCCAAGCCGCGACTCCTATCTCAATATTCCGGCACTTCTCGCGGCGTGCGAAATCACGGGCGCAGATGCGGTTCATCCCGGTTATGGATTTTTGTCGGAAAATGCGCGTTTTGCTGAAATTCTACAAAGCCACGGGATCGGGTTTATCGGACCGAAAGCGGAACATATCCGCATTATGGGCGACAAGATCGAAGCCAAACGAACCGCCAAGCGCTTAGGCATACCCTGCGTGCCCGGCTCCGATGGCGGTGTGACGGGAGACATCGAGGCACGTCACATTGCAAAGGACATTGGCTATCCGGTGATCGTCAAAGCAGCGGCAGGCGGCGGCGGACGCGGGATGAAAGTCGCTCGCACCGAATCGGATTTGGTCGAGGCCCTCCATATGGCGCGCACCGAGGCAAAAGCCGCTTTCGGCGATGACGCCGTCTATATCGAAAAATTCCTCGAGAAGCCACGGCACATTGAGATACAGGTTCTGGGTGACGGGCGAGGGCACGCGATTCATCTTGGCGAACGTGATTGCTCACTACAGCGCCGGCATCAGAAGGTATGGGAGGAAGGTCCCTCGCCCGCCCTCAATGAAAATATGCGCCACGAAATTGGTGAAGTCTGTGCAAGGGCAATGCAGGGGCTTGGCTATCTCGGCGTTGGCACCATCGAGTTCCTCTATGAGGACGGCAATTTCTACTTCATCGAAATGAATACACGTATTCAGGTCGAACACCCTGTCACCGAGATGATCACAGGCATCGATCTTGTCAATGAACAGATCCGGATTGCAGGCGGCGCGCCGCTGGCAATCCGACAAGAAGACGTTAAACTCTCGGGCCACGCCATTGAGTGCCGAATCAATGCGGAGCATCCGTCAACATTCCGCCCCTCGCCGGGGAGCATCGCGTATTTCCATCCACCCGGAGGACTGGGCGTGCGTGTCGACTCCGCTGTCTATCAGGGGTACACAATACCGCCCTATTACGACTCACTCGTCGGAAAACTCATCGTTCACGGACGCACGCGCAACGAATGTCTGATGCGTCTGCGCCGCGCTTTGGACGAATTCGTTGTTGATGGCATTGAGACGACACTGCCTTTATTTCGCACCCTTGTTCGCAACCAGGACATGCAAAACGGGCTCTACGATATTCACTGGCTTGAAAAATTCCTCACCACTGGCGGAATGGATGGAACTGCGATTTCCTGACATCAGCATAAGATGAGACGACAACAGGACAGCCGACATACGATCACACCGGGAATGGCACTTCGCGCCTACTCCATCGGCATTTTTCCGATGGCGGAATCCGCTGATGATCTCTTACTGCATTGGGTTGAGCCACAAGATCGCGGCATTATACCGTTGGACAGCCTCCACATCTCAAAAAGTCTTGCGAAACTTGTCCGGTCGGATCGTTTCAATGTTGAAGTCGACAAGGATTTCGACTCCGTTATTGAAGCTTGCGCCACAACCCACGGCTCGACATGGATCAATCGCCCAATTCGTGAACTCTTCGGTAAGCTTTTTGATCTCGGCTATGTCCATACTGTTGAAATCTATGCAAATGGCAGTCTCGTCGGCGGTTTATACGGATTGGCGCTTGGCGGCGCGTTCTTTGGAGAAAGCATGTTCCACACGGCGCCCGATGCGTCCAAAGTCGCGCTGGTTCACCTCGTCGCCCGCCTCCACGCAGGTGGCTATTCCCTTCTCGATACCCAGTTCCTCACCCCGCACCTTGCCTCGCTCGGAGCGATCCAGATTAAGCGCTCGGAATATCAAAAAGTTTTGGCCGAGGCGCTCAACATCAACGGCAATTTCCATATTTGGCGTGGACAGCATGCTTCGGGACGAGAGATTCTTCGCTCGATAAAGCAATTTCGAAAATAACGGCAAAAATGTCGCCACTCCGCTAAGGGGATCCCGTCACTGCCGAAGGCTCTTTCGCCGGCGTTATGGCGGCAGGCTGATTATTGTCCGGCTTCACCGGCGTTACTCTCGATGTTTCGGGAATAATTGTTGTCCCACCTTTGCATCCGATCAGCCAGACATCATAGATTGGATGTTCGACGCCGCTCAAGCCGGGGCTGGAGGCAAAAACCCATCCATTGAACAAGCGCTTCGTATCGCCTGAAACAGTCGTCTCGTCCACCTCGATGAACGACGTCGTATTCTGCGGTTCTGTCGTTGGTCGCGTATAACACACCTTGGGCGTCACCAATAACGCGCCGAATTCAATCGTCTCGTCGATAGAGACTTCGAAAGAAACAATACGTCCGGTAATCTTGTCCAAGCCTGAAAAGATGGCGATCGGATGCGCAATCCTGTCGGCGAGGGCTTCACCCGGGCCAAGCATCATCGTTGATGCCACAAAGGCAACACGCCAGAAATTCGTTCGATTTGTCATTGCGACGCCCGAGAAATCGGATCATTCCGTTTGAACGCCTTACCACGTTCATGAAGAATGATGAAAGCCTCATCCCCGCTTTCGCGCTACCTTTGCTGGCGGACCGGATTTTCGTGGAGCAGATATATCCGTCTTCATCAAATTACCGATCTCGGAACACACCCGAGACACCGGTTCACTCCAATCCCCGTACTCGCGCTGCCGAAACAGTTTCGTGGTCGGGTACCATACCGTATCTGACTCACGCGCCAACCAGCGCCAATCCGGATTTTTCTGAAGCAAAACATACACAGGCCGCCCGAGCGCTCCAGCAAGGTGAATAATTGCCGTATCGACGGAAACGATCATATCCAGCGACATTACGACCGCGGCAGAGTCGATAAAGGCATCTTCTCCTGAGTCAAATTGGTCACCCATCGTCCGGAGACGTTCTGCAAACGAGACCTTGCCAGCGTCCTGTGCCGCCGCGCCCTTTTGAAGACTGATCAATTCCACACCCGGAATCTGAGCCAATGGCGCAAGGGCCTCTAGCGGCATACTTCGCCCCTTGTCAGCTGGCGAATTTGGATTACCTGCCCAGACAATACCGATCTTGAATGCCTTTGCGCCGAGTTTCTTTCGCCACATCTGCACCCGTGCGGGATCAGCGATCAGGTACGGCACGAATGCAGAGTATTCAGCAGGGTCGATGCCGAGAGCACGCGGAATATTCAACAGGGGCACCCAAGCCGTTACGCCGGGAACACTCCCTGGCGCATCATTCCGCTTGAGTTCTATCGCGAGATCCATCAACTCAATCAGTTTAAAAAGTTGCGGATGAGTGACAAACGTGATTTTTACACCCCGCTCGCGAAGCGGCGTCAAGAATCGAAGAAAATTCAGCGTGTCGCCGAAGCCCTGTTCATCCATCACCAAAAGGTGACCTGGAAGCGGCCCCCCCCGCCAACGGGGAACGGCCCGCACCACACCTTCGGCATTTCGCGCGGTTACTTTGGGCTCTGCCCCCATCAGCCTGAAACGGATGTCGAAAGCATCCCACGCCTCATTCCATTGTTCGCGCCTGAACAAAATCAATGCGATCCGTGCGCCCGCATCCGTATTGGTCGGGTCAATCGATGAAATGAACCGGAAAAGGATCAGCGCTTCTGAAAGACGGCCATTGGACAGTTCATGCTCGGCAAGGGCAGATAATTGGGTAATCTGAAGCCGGCTCGGTGTCTTCAAGTTTTCGACTGTGGGGCTCAGTGGAACAGGCAATAACGTCATGATCGGTGATCCAGCCTAACTGACCGGATCATCGCTTTAATTTATCTCAATCTGTTGAAAAAAAATGCTCAAATTGTGTCGAATTCGACATCACTGATTCGGAGACCACGGTTCGTAACCGTCCCTTGCCGAAACACGACGTTCAGACGCGCGGATAGAACCTCTCGGCCGGTATGCCGCCGACGTTCC
>JBJTDR010000032.1:0-53103 GCA_046092445.1 Hyphomicrobiales bacterium
GGGTAACAGCGACTCCGCCGAGCGTGACCTTGGCCTTTGCCCACCATCCGCCCTTTTTGGGCTTGTTCGGATCGGCGATGACAACGGGCTCGGTTGTGACCGGTTGTGGCGTCGGAGACCTTTCCGGCTTTGAGGCTGCCCGTACCTCTGTCACCTTTGGGGCTTCTCCTGGGCCAATGACGGCTTTCACGGTTTTGCGCGGTGCACGAACTTTCGCAACAGGCGCTGCCGGCGTCTCGGCTACAGGAGCTGCGTCAACAGCCGCCTCCGCTGTTTTCGATTTACGCACAGTGCGGCCCTTTTTCACCGGTGCCTCCGCAAGGCTTTCCGGAGGAGCCGCAACAGTCTCGGCCGTTGCAGGTGCCATTTCCGACTGCATCCCCCGTGCAGCTTGCGCGTCCGTGGCCCCGTCAGTGGTCTGTGCATCGCGCTCCCGACGACCATTCCGTCTCCCACCACGGCGTCCGCGACGCCTGCGATTGCCTTCACTTGTTTCACCTTCGGTCCGATCGCCGGCGACAACCTCGCGCTCGATCACAATTGCCCCGTCTTCGTCGATAATCCTGGTTCCGGTAAAGGGCTCGCCTGTGACAGTCGGTTGCGGTGAGTTCAGCGGCATTGGAGCATTGTCGCCCTTGCGGCTTTCTCGGAGCGGGTCGCTACCACCTGCGCCGCGCCGTCTCCGGCGCCGTCTGCGCTTGCGTCCGCCCTCAGCGGTTTCCCCGTCACCAGGCGCGTCACCGTCGGTCGTCTCGCGGTGTCTGCTCTGGCGGGCAGGGCGTTCCTCGTCGTCCGAGGAGGAGTCAGAAGTGATTTCCTCCTCCTCGATATCCTCCTCTTCTTCGACAATTTGCTCGTCTGGCTCTTCCGGAACGAGTGCTCCCGGCGCCGTCAACGGACGCAGGATCTGAACGTCGCCGGGCATGACCATCTCGCCGCGTTCGACAGCGAAAGCGTGGGTGCCTGTCAGCGTGTCATCGGCGATGACCGTGATATTGACGAGGAATGTCTCCTCGAGGCTCCTCAGATGCATCCGCTTCTGGTTCAGAATGTAGAGCGCGACGTCTGTCCGCGCACGGATCGTGACGTGATGCGTATTGCTTTTGAGCAGGTTTTCTTCAACGGCACGGAGCACGTGGAGTGCGACCGACGGCGTTGCGCGCACCACTCCCGCACCCGCGCAATGCGGGCACAGAACGGTCGAGCCTTCGAGAACGCCGGTCCGGATCCGCTGGCGTGACATTTCGAGCAATCCGAACGGCGAAATACGACCGATCTGGATGCGGGCACGGTCGTTTTTCAAGGCGTCCTTGACACGCCGCTCAACCGCCCGATTATTCCTATTCTCCTCCATGTCGATAAAATCGATCACGATGAGACCCGCGAGGTCCCGCAGCCGAAGCTGGCGGGCGACCTCGTCCGCCGCCTCGAGGTTGGTGCGGATCGCGGTATCCTCGATATTGTGCTCGCGGGTCGAGCGTCCCGAATTGACGTCGATCGCAACGAGCGCTTCCGTCTGGTTGATGACGATATAGCCGCCCGATTTCAGCGTGACCTGACTTGAAAACATCGCATCGAGCTGCGACTCCACGCCGAACTTGCCGAAGATAGGTGTCGTCTCGCGGTAAGGCTTCACATTCTTGGCATGGCTCGGCATGAGCATGCGCATGAAATCCTTGGCATCGCGATAAGATTCCTCCCCGGCGACCAGAACCTCGTCGATATCCTTGTTATAGAGGTCGCGGATTGCGCGTTTGACGAGCGAGCCTTCCTCGTAGACAAGATGGGGTGCGGTTGATTTGAGAGTCAATTCACGCACGGTTTCCCACATCCGCATGAGATATTCGAAGTCACGCTTGATCTCGGGTTTTGTGCGCGCAGCACCTGCGGTGCGCAGGATGACACCCATGCCATCGGGAACTTCAAGTTCCTGGGCAATGGCCTTCAGACGTTTCCGGTCGGCTAAATTGGTGATCTTGCGGGAAATGCCTCCGCCTCGCCCGGTATTCGGCATGAGAACGGAATAGCGGCCGGCAAGCGAAAGATAGGTTGTGAGTGCGGCGCCCTTGTTGCCCCGCTCCTCCTTGACGACTTGCACCAGCAAAATCTGGCGACGTTTGATCACTTCCTGAATCTTGTAATGGCGTCGAACCTGCCTCGGACGCTCGGGCAAATCATCGAGTGCATCACCGCCACCGAGTTGTTCAACCGTGTTCTCTTCGTCCGCGCTGACATTCGGCGTATCGGGAAAATGATCGTCCGTGATGTCGCCTGCCTCGCCTTCGGGCACCGGGGCCGCCTCGACTTCCTCGGAGAGACCTTCTTCCGAGTCTGATCGCGCTTTGGCAGCCGTTCTTCCACGACCACGTGGATTCATTGATTTTGGGACCGCCCGCTCGGTGTCGTCATCACCGAAATCCGCATCATGGTTTGTGCGCAGATCTTCTGCAAGGAGTGCTTCGCGGTCTGCGACCGGAATCTGGTAATAATCGGGGTGAATTTCGCTGAAGGCAAGGAATCCGTGTCTATTGCCACCATATTCGACGAAGGCGGCCTGAAGTGACGGCTCGACGCGGGTCACTTTGGCAAGATAGATGTTGCCGCGCAACTGCTTCCGGTTTGCAGCCTCGAAGTCGAATTCCTCAACCCGATTGCCGCGGACGACGACGACGCGAGTCTCTTCCCGATGCAAGGCATCGATCAGCATTTTGTTGGCCATGATCTACTTTCGATGGCGCCGAAATCGAATCCGTAAATGGTCTTGACGCGTTCGGGGGCCGTTCCGTGCGGTCATGCGGGCCCTTGAAATCGAACGGAGAAGAGTCAATGATGGAGTGCGAAGCGGCGCTCAATGATCGCCCGTCGAGGGCGAAGGGTTGAAACGCTCTGACGGCATGACGCGCAGCAATGCAAGAAAGCAACCCTCGCGGCCACTGTTCAGCAACCGGTGTCACGAAATCTTGCCTGAACCGAAGGGCTCTGCCCACGTCGGATACCTCACTGTTGAAAGGCCGCGACCATATCGGCGCGACTCGAAAGTTCGCTCCGCCCGGTCACGCTTTCGCAAGGCTCCGGTGAAGCATGCACCCTGTCGAAAGATGCCGCCATGCTGGATCAACGATCCAAAATGCTGCCACGACGGCAAACGTAGCATGGCAGCCGCCGTTAAGACGAACCCGGCAAGCGCACAGACTGTTCATAGCGGTCATTTGACATGCTTGGCAAGTGTCTTGACCTTTTCGCGATAATCAGCACATGTCGAAATTGGTCGGGTTGTTGATAGAAAGCTGATCTGCATTTACATCTCGCATGCATGATGAAATTGATGAACAGTAATGAAAATTCTGTTGATTTTGTTCTTTCATTTGGCAAAATTTATATGTTTCATTTATTTCGTTTTATCAAAAAATACACATTTTTGTTCATTTCTATATTTATTTATTCTCAATTCTCATTGGCAGAAACGCCCGATAATCAGTTTGTTATTGTGGACCGTTTGCAAGTCCAATCCGACAGGCATTCAACAACGCTCCGCTTCATCGCCTCTGCGGATGTCGCCGTTCAGGCCTACGCGATCGACCAGCCTGCGCGAATCATTCTTGAATGGCCGGACGTTAATTTTCAGCTTTCCCCGGAAAACCTGCCCAACAGTGTCGGTGTTATCAAGTCCCTGAGAGCAGGGATGGTCAGTGATGACCGCGCAAGGGTCGTGATCGAGCTTTCGGAGCCGGCTCTACCGTCGGAAATCCGGACCGAACCGGCATATTCCGGCGCCGCGACGGAAATCATCGTCGAGCTTGTGCCTTCGGCGAGCTCGCAATTCGAGGAAGCGGTCGAAAGGCGTCGCCAACAGGCGGTAAGGACGGACCAGTCGATTGAGCAAGTACCGACGGGTGACCCGAAAGACCGGCGTCCGCTCATTGTGATTGATCCCGGACACGGTGGTCCTGACCTTGGTGCGACGGGAGTAACAGGCATTTTCGAAAAGGATATCGTGCTCGCTTTCTCTGCATCCTTGGCGCGCAAATTGAGAGATATCGGTGAGTTTCGGGTTGCAATGACGCGGGAGCGGGATGTTTTCGTTCCGCTTTCCGAGCGTGTGAACTTTGCCCGGGCACGGGGGGCGAACCTGTTTTTGTCGATTCATGCGGATACGCTTTCAGGTAATTCCGAGGTGCGCGGCTTGACTGTCTATACGGATTCTGATCGTCCGAGCGATCCCGAATCGGCGCGGTTGGCCGAAGCGGAGAACCGGTCGGACATCGCCGCCGGTCTTGGGGACACGGGGGCGGTCGAGGCCGTTACAGATATTCTCGGCGATCTGATGCGACGCGAAACGCACGATAGTTCAAGTCTGTTTGCGCGTAAAATTGTCGGCCATATGACCAATGCCGCAAAACTCAACAAGAATCCCGTCCGGTCGGCAGGATTCAGGGTGCTGCGTGCGCCGGATATTCCGTCCGTTCTGCTCGAACTCGGGTATATCTCCAGCCCGTCGGACAGCGAACTGCTCACCTCTGTCGGCTGGACGGAGCGGGCAACGGATCGCCTTGTCGCTGCGATCATGGATTTTTTTGAGGCGCGGCGAAACGCGGCCGGCTCGGCCGCAGTCGAGCCCTAGCCCTCTTTTGACCATATTTCTTGATCAGATACGAGAAAGCCTCGGTAAAAGTGTCGCGTTCCGTTGATTGACGCGCTATATTCATTCGTGTCGATGACGGCACCTTTCGGCGACCGCAGCCGCGGGAGCATCTCGTACAGGATCGGTATCAGATCGCACCATGCGTCACATTCTTCGCTTTTTCGGTTTTCTTTTCTCGGCAGGCGCGATCCTGTTCGCGCTCGGTTCGGCGGTGGTTGGCGTGGTGCTCTGGCATTATTCGCAGACATTGCCGGATTATACACAACTTGCGGCCTATGAGCCTTCGGTGACGACACGCGTTCACGCCGGCGATGGCAGTCTCCTGGCAGAATATTCACGCGAGCGGCGTCTCTACATACCGATCCAGATCATGCCGAAAATGGTTATCAATGCGTTTATCTCCGCCGAGGACAAGAATTTCTATCGCCATGTCGGAATTGATCCCGAGGGAATTGTGCGCGCGGTCGTGAACAACATCACGAGTCCCGGCCGCCGCCAGGGAGCTTCGACGATCACGCAGCAGGTCGCAAAGAATTTTCTGCTTTCCAATGTTCAGACAGTAGATCGCAAGATCAAGGAAATGCTGCTCGCGCTCAAAATCGAGACCGCCTACTCGAAAGATCGTATCCTCGATCTCTATCTCAATGAAATTTATCTCGGCCTCGGCAATTACGGGGTTGCAGCCGCGTCGCTGAATTATTTCGGTAAATCCGTCGATGCGCTTACGCTGTCCGAGATCGCCTATCTTGCGGCACTGCCCAAGGCGCCGAACAATTACCATCCGTTCCGCAAAACGCAGGCGGCGCTTGACCGGCGAGATTACGTCATCGATCGGATGGTCGAAAATGGCTATGTGAGCCGCGCGGAAGGTGAGGCTGCCAAACAGAAGACGCTCGGTGTGCAATTGCGGTCGGCTCCTGCCGGGCTCGCCAATGCGGGTTTCTTTGCCGAGGAGGTGCGGCGGGAATTGTCGGACCGTTACGGGGAGAAGACACTCTATGAGGGTGGGCTGTCGGTCCGGACAACGCTGGATCCGAGATTGCAGTCGGCAGCACGCCAGACCCTGGCAGACGGTCTCGTGCGCTATGATGAGTCCCGCGGATTTCACGGGGTTGTGCAAAAGATCGATATCGCGTCGAATGATTGGGGCACGGCGCTCGCCGAAATACCGGCGTTGAATGATGTCCAGCCATGGCGCCTGGCAACAATTCTCGACGTTTCGGGTGACCTGGCGCGGATTGGATTGCAACCCGGCAGAGATACGTCCGGACGCGTCGTGTCGGATCGTGAGACCGGTGTTCTTGGGGCTGACGGTCTGAAATGGACGCGCAAGACGGCGAAACAGCTTCTGGCCGCGGGTGACGTGGTGTATGTCGAGGCGATTGTAGGCAAGCCCGGCCAATTTCGCCTCAGGCAGGTGCCGGATGTGTCGGGTGCGCTCGTCGCGATGGATCCCTATACGGGTCGTGTTCTCGCCATGGTCGGCGGATTTTCCTTTGATCAGTCGAAGTTCAACCGCGCCACACAGGCGCTCCGTCAGCCGGGCTCGGCGTTCAAGCCCTTTGTCTATGCTGCGGCGCTCGACAATGGCTACACACCCTCGACCCTTGTGCTCGATGCCCCGATCGAGATCAATGCCGGGCCCGGTCAGGAAATCTGGCGTCCGGAGAATTTCGACAAGCAATCCTATGGTCTCAGAACGCTTCGGTACGGAATTGAACATTCAAAAAACCAGATGACCGTGCGTCTTGCTCAGGATATCGGCATGCCTCTCGTCGCGGAATATTCGAAACGTTTCGGCCTCTACACCGACCTCCTGCCCGTACTCGCCATGTCGCTCGGTGCCGGCGAGACAACCGTTCTGAAAGTCACATCCGGCTATTCCATGTTCGTCAACGGTGGCAGGAAGATCACTCCGACCCTGATTGACCGTATCCAGGACCGATGGGGAAAAACCGTTTATCGGCATGATGCGCGGCAATGCCCGGATTGCGAATCGGCTTCCTGGCAGGGCCAGGCAGAGCCCGCATTGGTCGATCCCGGCGCGCAGGTGATTGATCCCTTGACGGCCTATCAGATGACATCAATTCTCGAGGGTGTCGTTGTGCGTGGAACAGGCGCTTCGATCGCCGCTGTGGGAAAGCCGCTGGCCGGCAAGACCGGAACAACCAATGACGCCAAGGATCTCTGGTTTGTCGGGTTCTCGCCCGATCTTGCCGTTGGCGTTTACCTTGGCTATGACAAACCGAAATCGCTCGGAAGTCAGGCACAGGCTGCAACCTATGCCGCACCGATCTTCCGTGATTTCATGAAAATCGCTTTGGCCGACAAGCCGGCGACCCCGTTTCGCGTTCCCGCCGGTATCAAGCTTGTTCTCGTCAATGGCGAGACAGGTGGTCGGGCGGAGAAGGGCGAAGAGGGAGCCTTGATCGAGGCATTTAAGCCGGGCACGGGTCCGGCGGACTTCCGGGTCGTCGACGGATCGGCACCGAACGGGCTTTTTCTTCCCTCGCCCGAGACAGAGCGGGCCATCGGCGCCGGAACGGGAGGCATCTATTGATAATCTACCCTGAAGCCCCATTTCAGGGTTTACACGCTCGCAGTGGCCGTCTACTCCTCGCCATTGTCTCAAATTGAAAGTCTTTTCCGCTATGCGCGCTGAAATTCAAAGCCTTGCCGACGCCGCCAAGCAATCCATCGGATTGCTGAGGAGGCATCTTTGATGTTGATACCGCCACGCGTCGGCTAAGCGAACTCAATGCGCTCGTCGAAAGCCCCGATCTCTGGACCGATCCGGAGACAGCGCAGAAACTCATGCGCGAGCGCACCGAACTGGACGATACTCTTTCCTCCATCGGTCGACTGGAAATCGACCTTGATGACGCCATCGTGCTCATTGAAATGGGTGAGGCGGAAGGCGACTTATCCATCGTTGCGGACGCCGAGCAGGCAATCCGTACCCTTCAGGCTGAAGCCGCACGCCGCCAGACCGAGACCTTGCTATCCGGCGAAGCTGACCAGAATGATACCTATCTCGAGGTTCACTCCGGCGCGGGTGGCACGGAAAGCCAGGACTGGACCCGCATGCTGATGCGTATGTACACACGCTGGGCCGAGCGCCGGAAATGCAAGGTCGAGGTGATGGACGTCGCCGATGGCGAAGAGGCTGGCATTAAGGGTGCGACACTTCTGATCAAGGGCCACAACGCCTATGGCTGGCTAAAAACGGAAGCCGGTGTGCATCGTCTCGTCCGGATTTCGCCGTTTGACTCCAATGCCCGCCGCCATACGAGTTTTGCGTCCGTCAGCGTCTATCCCGTGATTGATGACCGCATCCTCATCGATGTGAAGGAGTCCGACTGCCGGATTGACACGTTCCGCTCTTCGGGCGCGGGCGGTCAGCACGTCAACACGACCGATTCGGCCGTTCGGATCACGCATATTCCTTCCGGTATCGTCGTGGCCTGCCAGCAGGAGAGATCACAGCACAAGAACCGCGCAACCGCCTGGAACATGCTCCGCGCGCGGCTCTTTGAGGTAGAGTTGAAGAAGCGCGAAGAGAAAGCAATGGCGGATCAGGCCGCCAAGACCGATGTCGGTTGGGGTCACCAGATTCGTTCCTACGTCCTGCAACCCTATCAATTGGTCAAGGATCTGCGCACGGGTGTCACGTCAACGAGCCCGGGTGACGTTCTCGATGGCGCACTCGACCCTTACATGGAAGCCGCTCTCGCGCAACGCGTTTACGGCGGCGAAGTGGATGTTGAGGATATCGATTGAGGCGAGGGCGGGGATAATTGGAATTGACGTCCTTCTCCTGACTGGGAGAAGATGGCGCAGGAGGCAACGGATGAGAGGCTGGCGCCTATCGCGCTGACCGCGAGGCCCTCACCCGTACGCTCCGCAGACACCCTCTCCCTGAGGTAGAGGGGCTTTCTATCGTTTTTTACAGTTTTTGCGCCGCCGCCAGAACTTCAGCAGCGTGTCCGTCAACCTTCACTTTCGGCCAGATCGCGGCGAATTTTCCTGTCGTATCGATCAGAAAGGTTGTTCGTTCAATCCCCATGTATTTTTTTCCGTACATGCTTTTCTCGACCCACACGCCATAGGCTTCCAGCGTCGTTTTGCTCTCGTCTGCGGCAAGCGAAAAGCCGAGATCATGTTTCTTCTTGAACTTGTCATGACTTTTCGGGCTATCCGGTGACATCCCGATAATCACCGTATTCGCCGCCTCGAAATCTTTCTTCAACCCATTGAATTCAATTGATTCTTTTGTGCATCCGGGTGTGTCGTCTTTAGGGTAGAAGTAAAGCACGACTTTCTTGCCCTTGAGCGCAGCGAGAGAAATCGACGAGTTTCCGTCGCCGGGGAGTGTGAAGTCGGGGGCCTGATCGCCGATCTTGAGAATTGCCGTCATTTTGCCTTCCTTTTATCGAATTACTGTAGCATCGTGGCTTACGTTGTCCGTGTTTGGCTGGATTGCTCTAAGTCTGCATGTTGTGTTGAGGACACTCATCGGCTACTCCCGTCACGGTGCAGGAGTACCATGGGACAAGCGAGTTGATACACGATGAATCAAGCCGCCGACCCGACGAAACGCCGTAAGCCGCCGCGGCGCCCGTTTTTTCAACGAAAACGCGGAAAGCCTCACTGGTCGGTCCGCGTTCCCGTGCATGGCCTGAAATTGATGGCAGAGATTGTCGCGGGTGTCCTCCTCGTCATCGGCATTGCCGGTGGCGTGTTCGTCTGGCTGTTGTCGAGCGGGCCGATTTCATATGATACACTGACCCGACAGATCGCGCTCGGTCTGCAGGGCCGCCTGCCCGCCGGATTTGCCGTCCGCATATCGTCGGCGCAGATCAACGAGTTTTCCGATGGTCTGGCACTCTCCGTCAACGGACTTGTCATTCGGGATGAGAACGGTCGAACGGTAATCGCCTCGCCGCAGGCCGATATCGGCTTTGACGGAGTATCCCTTCTGACGGGGCAGATCATTCCGCGCAGCATCGAGTTTGTCGGGCTGTCCGTCGCGCTCACGATCCTTCCTGACGGGGAGGTCTCCATTTCGACGGAGGCACCCCTTGCTCAAATCGGCGTTGAACCCGAGACGGCACCCGCAGTGGAGACCCCTCCTGTCGGGGCCACGCCCATCGTACCAACGATACCGCTATCGCTCGTTTCCTTCGTCAACGCGGTATCCGCGCCTGCTGGTCCTCTCAGCATGCTCGAGCGCGCCGGCGTTCGTGATGGCGTCTTGCGCATTGATGACAGGCGCCGTGACAGGGTCGTTCGGTATCATAATCTGACACTGTCCTATGCGCGTCCGGATCCGGCCGAAGTCGATCTGTTCGTGTCCGCACGCGGCGATCATGGGGTCTGGACGGCGCGCGGCACGTTGACGGGTAAGGCAGCGGAACCACGGCGTCTCGCCATGCGCACGACCGACCTTGCCGTCTCCGAACTGCTTGGCTTCGCCGAAAAAGGTGTCGTTCCGTTTCAGACGGACATGCCGCTCTCGATCGATGTTGCCGTGGATGTCGGGGCAGACGATACCCTGCTAGCGGTGGAAGGCGCGATCACGGGCGGTAAAGCCACGCTGATTTTTGATGACCCGAAAGCGCCGCCGATGCAAATCGATGCGGTCAAGGGCGAGTTCCGGTTGATGCAGGACGGCAGCCGCTTGGCTATTCCCGTGATCGAGCTTATCAGCGGCGCGAGCAAATGGAGCCTGTCCGGTGCAATCGATGTCCCGAAAACTGTGAATGACGGGTGGCGTTTCGCGTTTGAAAGCAACGGTACCGCTCAGATCGAGGCAACGGGGCTGAAAAAGCCGGTCCGGGTTGACCGCTTCAATCTTGACGGTCGAATTCTTCCCGGATTTTCGGGCGCCGAGATCGAGCGCATCGATGTTCGCGGCCCCGATATCTCCTTGGCCGGTCAGGCACATCTCGGGAGCGTCAATCCGCATAACGGGTTGAAAATGACGCTGACAGCGGGACGTTCCAAGGCGCAAGCCCTCATGGCCTTCTGGCCTGTCCTTGTCGTTCCTGAGGTGCGTTCCTATCTGGTCAAAGCGATTGAAGGCGGGATGATCGACAATTTTTCTTATACGCTTGATCTTGATCCGGCGGGCCTCGCGGCGGCTCTGGCGAAAGAGTTGATCCCGAATGAATCGGTTCTTCTGAAAGCGGATCTGCGTGATGTCACCATGCGGGTTGATCAGGATTTGCCGCCGCTCGTCAATCTTTCTGGAGTCGTGACTGTCACGGGGCAGACGGTCGGCGTTGAATTGAAGAAAGGGGCCATTGCTGCCGGCGGCAACCGGACATTGCCCATCGTTCAGGGAACCTACCGGGTTGCGGATACGGCGCTCATCCCCGCGATCGCCGATATTGACTTTCGGGTCGCGGGAGGGGCTGATGCCTTTGTGGCGAGTCTGAAAAGCCCTGCTCTGCGCGCCGTATCAGCGATTTCGCTCGATCCTGCATCGGTTCGGGGGCAGGCCGACATGCTGGTCAAACTGCGTGTGCCGTTGAAACCTGATCTGGTTGCCGCGGACATCAAGGTCGATGCGCAGGGTAAGCTCAGCGGATTTTCTGTTGAAAGGGCGTTTGGCCGCGAGCGTCTCGATGATTCGGTCGTTGCCATCAATGTGAATCTTGACGGCACGAAAGTATCAGGTGAGGGAACTGTTGCCGGGGCGCCGGTTCGGTTCGATATCGTGCAGCCCGCAGGCAATCCCCGATCGTCTGCAAAACTGATGCTGACAATTGATGATGCCTGGCGGACAAAAGCCGGTATGAACACGAGCGGAATGCTCACGGGCCCTGTCACTGTCAGGATCGGGATTCCGGATATGGGCGCAGTTGAACGGGTCGGAGACGGCGAAGCGGATTTTTCCGCCGCTTCTGTTTCGGGTCTCCTGCCCGGATGGACAAAAGCTGCGGGCAAGGCACTCAAGGCCGACTTCAAACTGGTGATGGCTCCACGGGGTGAGATTCGCCTTGAATCGCTCAGCATCGAGGACTCATCTGTTTCACTTAAAGGGAGTGTCATCATCGGCGACGATGGAAAAATCAGCTCCGCGCGCCTTTCGACACTCAGTATCGCAAAGGGTGACGCTGCTGGTGCCGAGCTCGAGCGTGTCGGTGGGATCTACCGGATTGCCTTGAAAGGCGAACAATTCGATGCACGTGCTTTGTTGAAATATGCTCTCTCGCCGTCTGCGGGAAGTCCGGCGACGGGGCACGATTTTGACATCGATCTTGACGTGGCAACACTTGTCGGTTTCAACGGAGAGATTTTGAAATCCTCCCGGATCAAGGCCCAGCTGCGGGCCGGCCTTTTGCGCGATCTGAAACTGAGCGGCAGTCTGGCGCAACAAACCGTTGCGGGGCAAATGGCGAGGGGGGAAAAAGGCGAATCCGTGATCGTGCTTGAAACCACCGATGCCGGGGCACTTCTCAGATACGCGGATATCTACCGGAGGATGAATGGCGGCTCGATGCTGCTTGTCCTGTCGGCGACGGGTTCACCGATGGTTGGCCGGGTAACGATCCGTGATTTTGTCTTGCGGGAGGAGTCCGCGCTCGAAGGGGCACTGGCACAACCCGGTGGTAGTGGTGGCGCTACGCCTCCAGCCGATCCTAGGAATGTGCAGTTCAACCGCCTGAAGGCCGAGTTTTCCATGGCGTCAGGCCGCATCACGCTCAAGGACGCAACGATGTGGGGAGCTGTTCTCGGCGGAACGTTGGAGGGCACAATCGATTATCCGAAGGATTCCGTTGATTTGCGCGGTACCTTTGTACCAGCCTATCTGGTTAATAATTTCTTCAACCAAATTCCGCTCCTCGGCGAATTGCTCGGCGGGGCGAATGAGGGAATCTTCGCAGTGACCTTCAGCGTTTCAGGGCATGTTGCCGCGCCGACAGTCGCATTCAATCCGTTGTCGGTCGTAGCCCCCGGCTTTCTGCGGCGCATTTTCGATGTTATCGGCCCGAGTGACGCGCCTCAACCGCCTGCGGACGTTCCGAAACAATGAGGCTTTATTCGGGACGGAGCAAAACGTGTTTCTTCCGCCCGAGCGACAATTTGATCGCGCCATCCCGCAAATCCGAACTCCCGATCACTGCGCGGGGGTCTGAAACGGGATCATCATTGACACGTAATCCGCCGCCTTGAACGAGTCGGCGCGCTTCGCCCGTCGATCCCACCAGTCCGGCTGTCACAAACGCCACCAAGACACCCAGACCCGCCATTAAATCGGTGTGCGCAACGGCGACGGTCGGTAATGTGGCAGCAGCTTCCCCCTGTTCGAATGTCTTGCGCGCGGTTTCTGCGGCCTCATTGGCGGCTTCTCTGCCATGCAGCAATGCGGTTGCCTCGGTCGCGAGCATTTTTTTCGCTTCGTTGATTTCCGCTCCACCCAATGTCTCGAGACGCCGGATCTCGTCGAGCGGCAAAACCGTAAACAACCGCATGAAACGGCCGACATCGGCGTCTTCCGTGTTGCGCCAGAACTGCCAGTAATCATAGGGGCTGAACATATCGGCATTGAGCCAGACGGCACCGGCAGCCGTTTTCCCCATTTTCGCGCCGGAGGCTGTCGTCAGAAGCGGTGTCGTTAGGGCGTAGAGTTGATGCGTGCCCATGCGCCGACCCAAATCAACGCCGTTGACGATATTGCCCCATTGGTCCGAGCCGCCCATTTGCAGATTGCAGCCGAAACGACGCGCCAATTCCACAAAATCATAGCTATGCAGGATCATGTAGTTGAACTCGATGAAAGAGAGTTCCTGCTCGCGCTCGAGCCGGAGCTTGACCGAATCCATCGTCAGCATCCGGTTGATCGAGAAGTGGCGACCAACATCGCGCAACATGTTGATATAGTTGAGCTTGGTCAGCCAGTCGGCATTATCGACCATCATCGCATCGCGTGCGCCCGCACCATAGCTCAGAAACTTCGAAAAAACGCCCTTGATACTGTCTTTGTTTGCATCGATTTGCTCGATTGTCAGGAGTTTGCGGGTTTCATCCTTGCCGGAAGGGTCACCGACGCGTGTGGTTCCGCTGCCCATCAGGGTGATCGGCTTGTTGCCCGTCACCTGCAGCCAATGCAGCATCATGGCTGAGATCAGATTGCCGATATGGAGCGAGGAAGCGGTGCAGTCATATCCGACATAGGCGATCACATCGCCTTTGATTGCGAGCGCATCAAGGCCTGCAAAATCGGAGCATTGATGAACGAAACCGCGCTCGAAAAGAACGCGGAGAAAATCGGATTTCGGTGAAAATTCGGACGACATGACATACCCCTGCTCTGGGGGCGGAGATTTAAGGGTAAAGTGCTGCGAGGGCAAGGATCAGTTCGGCGTGCTCCCGCCGATCGATCCCGAAATCCGGTTCCATGCGCCGAGAAATGGTCTGAACCGGAAGCGGATTTCATGCTCGCCTTGAGGCAGCGCCACTGCGCGAAACAGTCCGTTCGCTCTCAGAACGGGCGCCGGGGTGCCGTCGATCTCGGCAAACCACCACGGATGCCAAACATCATTGAGCAGCAAATAGCCCTGATGATCCGATTGTGTTTGAACCACAATCTCCGTTGTCCCGTAGTCGCGGATCATAGCACTCGCCCCAGCGTGCGGTTTGCCAGACGCTTGGTCGACGGTCGCCGCAGGGACTATTCCCGCAACGCCCGGATCAAGCAGCACTGTTTCTTTCGGATCAAATCCCGCGGGCCATTCCCCTGTCCGGATCAACCCGTCTTGATCAACACTCTGTGCCTTCGCCACTATCATCACGCGCGGCAGGGCGTCGGGATTTTCATAAATCAAACCGTCCGGCGTTTGCGCGAGGAGCAAAAGTGCATCTTCAGTTACTTTCGGATCAATCTTCTCGATATCTACGCCGGTTACGATGTAGCGGAGACCGAGAAGGTCGGCCAAATGCGAGTCATAAGACGGCATGAGAGCGGAGAAATGCCGCTGGCCGGGCTCGGCGACCGTATCGCCCGCACCTGTTGCTTTTGCATAGTCATCAAGACGCACAGGGTTATAGCCGAGCGTATTCTCGAGGCGATGTGTCATGCTCGCATTCGGCCATGCAAAGCCAAGTCCGGCAAGTTCAACCCTGTCCCGACGGTCTGCTGTGGCCGCCGCTGCGATCCGCGTCTTTAGAAATTGGATCGTTTCGTTCGTGCCATTTTGGTCAAGCATTGCGAAATCGGCCGGGGGCAGGGCGGTCGATTCGTTTGGTCCGTTATGAACGCCGAGGTCAACCGTCAAAACGCCGGCAAGCAGGATCACCGACAAGGTCGAATGCCAGGCGCTTCGCGTATCGACAAGGCGCAATGCGACGAGTGATATCAGCATCGTTGCAACCGCCAGCAGGATCGGGGAAATTGCCTTGTCCAATTGCCCAAAAGCAAATGCGACCAACAAGCAGGTTGCAAAGATGAGCAACAGTATAATGCCTGCGATTTTCTGACTTGAACGGCCAAGTGGTCGCGCGCTTCCGTCGAGCACGCGTCCCAAAATCCACCCGGCAAGGATTGCAGCCAAAGTCGAGATGAAAAATGTCGCATCCGCTGCGCGCCTGAAAAGCCCGGCCCCGGGCAGGCTCGCATGCAACACCTCAAAAACAGGCGTGTACCACCCAAGAGCGTACAGCAAAACAAGCACTGTCGACACGAAGAAAATTCTCGGTTCCCGGGCGAATGCAAGTCCGCGAACAAAGCCCCACCCCAAAAGAGCCAATATGGGAAGCGTCCCGAGATAGAGAACGCTCATATTGCGAGCGAGATAGAGCCCTGTATTGGCCCAAATCGGACTTGGCGCACCCCAGAAATCGGCAAATGGACCGTCAGCTCCAAACAGGTTGGGGACAATCAGTGTCAGCAATGCTGATGGATGCAGCGAGCCACGTGCTGCTGCCTCATAGTCGAGGATGCCACGGGTGGAGTCACCTGCAAGCAGCGCTGACAATAGCACCGGAACGACCGTCAACGCAAGAAAAGCCAGAAGCCCCGCGCCGAGGGGCCATAATGATCTTTTGAGGTGGTCGATCCGGCCCGGTGCTTCGAGGAGGCGCCAGAGCGCATAGAGCAGCAAGAGCCAGAGCCCGAGCCACGCGACCTGATCGCGCCCCAATGCCATCAACGCGGCGATAAATCCGAGTGCGATGCCGTTCGCCAGTCCCCCTCGGGCGATCGTCCGCTCGAGCAGCCAGAGACTGATCGGCCACCAGGCGAGGCTGATGATCTGGCCGACATGTTGGATACGCCATGCTGCCGATCCGCCATGCGTAAAAATGATCGCGGCAATCAGTGCACCGCCCCAGAACCAGCGTCTTTCGCGGAAGAACAGGATCATTCCCGCTCCGCCAAGTCCAAGCATGCCCAGTACCGTGATGTCGAGCATATGGGCCGTCGGCGAGGCGTCAAAAAATGCAACCGGCAGCAAGGGAAGCGAGAAAATCAGGGATTGCGGATCGGCAATTTGCGGCGACCCAGAAAATACATAAGGATTCCAGAAAGGAGATTGTCCCGAATTCAAACTATCGGCCAGAAACTGCAATTGCGGCAGAAAGTGCGCCTTCGCATCCCACGGAATGGTCACCCGACCGGAAAGCCATGGCCAGCCCAGCGAGATGCTGGAAACAAGAAAAAGGACAATTGTCTGCGCGAGCGGCCAGTGCCTGTTTTGACCTGTTGCTTCGTTATCCGCCACCCGATCACTCCGGCCGATCAGCGAAATCAGTCTGTTGTCTTTGCCTGCGCAGCCTTTTCTCCGTGATCGAAGGCATGTCCCGCCCGATCGCGCTTGGTATCGAGATAGTCTGAATTCTCCGACGTGCGGCGACCGAAAACCCGCCTCTGACCGCTAACCTCAATTCCTGCCCTGCGCAAGGCTGCAACCTTGTTCGGATTGTTTGTGAACAGGTTTACATGCGCAACCCCGAGCTGCCTCAGAATTTCCGCAGCGAAATCGAAATGCCGCTGGTCTTTGTCAAAGCCGAGGATCTCGTCCGCTTCATAAGTGTCATGCCCTTGAGATTGCAAACGATAGGCCATTACCTTGTTCGAAAGACCATTTCCGCGCCCTTCCTGGTCAAGATAAAGCACGATTCCGCCATCGTTCTCTGCCATCCACTGCACGGTTTGTCGCAATTGATCGCCACAATCGCATTTGAGGCTCCCGAACAGGTCACCAGTCAGGCAGGCCGAGTGCAAACGAACCGGAACAGGATTTGAGAGGTCCGGTGTGCCGATGATGATGGCGACCTGATCGCGCAAACCCTCGCCACCCCGGAACACGACAAATTCGGTCTCCTTTGCGCCTTCGAGCGGAACAGCCGCACGGCTGACCAGCGTGATGCGTGCAGCGGCGCGCATGCGGTACTGCTCGACCGCTTCCGCACGCACACTCAGTAAGGCTTCACCGGGAATCACCTTCCCGGAAAGCGGGTTGACGATGACCGCGGGTAGGATGGCCGAAAGCGATGCGAGTTCTAGGCCCGCACGATCAATCACGGTCGTGGCGGAAACTGGAGCATCCGCCCGCGCCGTTACTTTGAGTGCAAGCGCTTCTATCCGGTCGATATCAATCACCGGCAGCGCGAGCGATCCGGCGGTATCCCGATCGACACCGAGCCGCCTGAGCCTTGCCGATGGCAGAACAATCCGGGCAAGACCCGATGAAAACGGGCCGCTGCGGAGGAGGACCTCGCGGGTTACCGCTTCGATGCCGATCACAAGACCTGCCTGATCGCCATCGATAACAATCACAGGCCGCCCGGCGCGCATCTCTCCGATCGCGCGCTCGACCGACATCTGGTCATAATCCGGTATGAGACGGGGAGTCGGCTTGGACATGACGTTGCACTGCCTGAAAATTGCAAGTAAAATGAGAATGTCCGGCACATATGATCGAATTGTGACTTATTTACGTGTGAGTCGCTGTTCGGATTTGTGCAGGTGGCACCGCATTCGCACTCAATCAATCCGGCAGGGGACATTGCGTGACCTTCTCCATCACGTCCGAGCCGTTTCGATCACTCGGCGCGGGCCCAATCGTTATCGGTCAGCTCGGGCAGTCGCTCGACGGGAGGATTGCGACGGCCGCGGGGCATTCACGCTATATCAACCGGTCCGGCGCGCTCGAACATCTCCACCGCCTTCGTTCGCAGGTCGATGCGGTCATTGTCGGGGTTGGAACCGTCATCGCCGATAATCCGCTTCTGACCGTCCGCCGTGTTCCCGGCCCAAATCCGGCCCGCATCATCCTCGACCCGCACAACCGGACACCCGATAATGCGCTGTGTTTGACTGACGACGGTAGCCGCCGCCTCATTTTTGCGTCCGAGCCGCGGTCCCGCTCTGACGGCGTCGAAACGGTCCGACTTCCTCACGGTGACAACGGATTTTCACCTCACGCTGTTCTCGAAACCCTCCGCGAACGGGGCATGAGCCGCGTCCTTGTGGAGGGCGGGTCCTTAACATTGTCGCGATTCCTTTCTGCGCAAGCACTCGATCGGCTGCATCTTTTGGTTGCGCCGATGATCATCGGTTCAGGCCTGACGGGCTTGACGCTTCCCCCCATCATCGACTTAGCTTCAGCCTTGCGCGTCTCCGCGACCGTTTATCCGCTCGGGGAGGGGGATATTCTTCTGGATTGCAATTTTGGTTCATCATGGGAGGGTGGTCATGAGTGATGCGTCTCCGGTCAAATATAAGCTGATCCTTCGTTTGCTGCACTGGGCGATGGCTACTTTGATCATACTTCTTGTGCCACTCGGGTTCATGCTTGAAAATCTTGCCGGCAACCCGCTTCAGGGCTTCGCCTATGACCTCCACAAATCGCTCGGCATCAGTATTTTCATTCTTGCAGTTGTGCGGATCGGGGCAAAACTGGTTGTCGGGGTCCCTGATCCCGAGCCCTCACTGCCACGATTGCAGAAGACGGCCTCGAAACTGGTCCATGGCGCGCTGTACGGCCTTGTTTTTCTGGTTCCCGTTTTCGGCTATCTCGGAACGTCCATGTGTTGCAGCCCGATCTGGTTTTTTTGGATATGGGAAGTGCCCATCCGCATCGAAGGCGGCAAGGACTTGGCGAGCGCCATGTTCAAGATCCACGAAATCGCCTCGATCACGCTGGCAGGTCTCGCCGGACTGCATATAACGGCCGCGCTCTACCATGTTTTCATCCGCAAGGATGGCGTTTTTGCGCGCATGGCGCTGTATTCCCGTCAGCAGGGTGGCGCGGCAAACAAATCCTGATGGCCGATATGCGCGGAGTGGGCTTTGCTCCGTAATGAGCGCCAGTCAGCGGCCTGTTCTTTCGAGATAACGCCGCTCTCGCATGATGCCGAAGCGATCCCGTCAGCAAGCGCCACTATCAGGTCGCCGTCACGCTCCTGCTTGAGACGCCAAGGGCTGTCAGCCACGTCAACCTTGAACCGGAACGCTTCAAGATGCGAACGCAGCGCGGCGGGTGCATCTGGTCCAAGTGCCGCACCAAATCCCTTGTCGCGATGTTGATGGGCGAGAAAGCCCGCATGGACGGCCTCGTCAAGCGGAAGCGAAGGCAGCCATTTTTCCTCACCGTCATAGGTCAGCAGCGCATAAACTGAACAACGTTTTTTAGCGATCATATCAACAAAACGCGCGAGCCAATCAACCGAAACCAGATCAAAAAGCGCGGAAGCTGTCACAAGATCAGGATCGTTCTGGAAAAGCCCATCCATGTCGCGTGAAAGGTCACATTGTAAAAATTTGATGTGTAATTTGTAGCCGCCTTTTTTAAGGCACAACGTCCCGTCAGCTTCTGTCCGAGCCTCATCCGCCCAGTGCATCAGGGTCTGCTTTCCAACGTCAAGCAAGGCCAAATCATGATCAACCAGATGCCAATGCTGCATCTCGGGATAAAGCGCATAGGACGCCCTGAGATTGGCGCCTGTTCCGCAGCCGAGATCAAGAATGGAGAGCGTTTCCTTGCCAGCAAAATGTGCTGCCACTTTCTCGGCAAGGTCAACGTTCCGCGCGCGGAAATCGACCAACTCCCGAATCTTGAGCCATTCCGCATCAAATCCGCTCATGTGAATGCCTTTTCGATTGCAGCCGCGACACAATCAGCCGCCGTTTCCCAGTCCGGCAATTTGGAGCGCGCGTCCCACGCCCGAGCAGCCATATTCTTCCGCGCATCCGGATCCTTAAGCAGTTCCCGAAGCGCGGCCCCGAACGCTTCGCTGGCGCCCGATGGAACAATCACTACGCCACCCGCAGGAACCTGCTTCGCCGAAGGCACCGCATCGGTGGTCACGCAGGGCAACCCGCTCGCCACAGCCTCCATCAGCGCCATCCCATAGCCCTCATAATGGCTCGGCATGACAAAGAGATCGGCCTCCATTAGCAAAGTCTCGATCGCGTCATCCGGCAAAGCACCCGTAAATTGAACGCGATTGCCCCAATCATTCGCCGCAGTCCGCTCCAGAAGCGATCGCATGAGGCCCTCGTCCTCGACACGTCCCGCAATCGTCAAACGCCATGAAAGATCGGCGATTTGCCGGAATGCTTCCAATAATCCATCATAATTCTTTCGCCTCGAGACGGAACCGATGGCCACGAGATGGGGGATATCTCCGCCGCCGCGAGCGCGCCGCATCCTCCGTGTGCCGGGCAGGGCGATCACGATGTTAAGCTCAGGAACGCCGAAGTCCCGCGCAAGCAGTCCGGCTGTCGCGTCACTTGTGACGATCACTGATCGGGCATGAGCGAGCGCGGCTTTTTCGCTTATGTGCAGTTCATTCCGCCTGCTCTCGTCCAATCCGGTCTCGAAGGCGAGGGGGTGATGACACAGCGCAATGAGCGGGCCCTTTGCCTGTTTCAGAAGCGTTTCCGGCATCGCCCCGAAAGCCAACCCGTCAATCAGAAGCGCGGTATTCTCGGAAAATGAGTGAAAGAGGCTCTCGCAAATGGCGATATCTTTTGCCGTCGGAGACGGCCACTCACCACCCAGTTCAACATGCACCAACGGGAATGCGCGCTGCTTCAGATGATGCAAAATCTGTCTGTCATAGGCATAGCCCCCCGTCGGCGTATCAAAAGCGCCGGGGATGAGAAACCGCGCCTCAATCACGGGTGATCGGTCCCTCGAACCACGCCCGTGCGATATGCGATTCGTGCAACGTCACGCGAATGGCCGTAATGCCTTCCGATCCCGGACCGAATGCACCCGCCCGCGCGGCATCCGCCATTTTGCCGAAAATATGATGCGTGAGAAACTCCGTCGTTGTCTGGCGCCCCTTGAACTCCGGCACCTCGTCGAGATTCCGGTAATTCAGCGGCTTGAGAACGGCTTTCAACGCATCATGGGCGCGCCCGATATCGACGACAACTTCATCCTTTGTGAGATCGGGTCTAAAAAACGCAACGTCAACGATAAAGGTCGCTCCGTGCAACGCCTGCGCGGGGCCAAACAATTCGCCCTTGAACGAGTGCGCAATCATGATGTGTTCGCGAACTTCGACAGCATACAAAGTTATGTCCTTTCGTAATTGATTGTAATTCCAAGGATATCGGTTGATTTGTTGAACAATTCTGGCAACATCTCAGCCGCCGAGATGAAGGGAACGTCATGTGTCAGGAGCGTGTCATATTGATGGTCTTCAAGGAGTGTGAGCGCTTTTGCCAGACGGCTTTGGTGGCTCCAGCGCGCACGCCTTGTTGGTGATACGCTTCCGACCTGTGATGAGATCAGTCTCAGCCGCTTGCTGTGAAATGCTCCCCCGAGCGGCACGCCAATCTGGGCCGATCCGTACCAACTCATTTCCATGACGCTCGCTTCGAAGCCCGCCGAATTGAGCGCTGTCGCCAGTCCTTCAGATGTGGCACTGGTATGGAATACAATATCCGCCTCGCGCGGCGATGTTTCGGGTCCTGAAAAGGCCACATCCAAACAGGACGCAATTCTTTTACGGGAGGAAAACACATCAACGAGCGTGACCTCTGTTCCCGGCATACGTCCGCAGATTCCGGCAATCAGGCAACCGACCACCCCCGCACCAATGATCACAATACGGTCGCCCGGAGCTGCACCCGAATCCCAAACCCCGTTAAGTGCCGTTTCCATATTCGCCGCTAAAGTTGCCCGGCGTGGGGGCAAGCCTTCCGGCACCGGGACAAGTGTTGCCTCGTCGGCGTAGAACCAATCCTGATGCGGGTGCAGCGCAAATACCGTCTGGCCATTCAAGTGCGACGATCCGTCCGAGACGCGGCCAACGGTCGAATATCCGTATTTCACAGGGAAGGGAAAATGGCCCGCTTGCATGGGTGCCCGCATGGTGTGCCATTCACTCTCCGGCACAAGCCCCTCGAAGACGAGACGTTCGGTGCCACGGCTTACGCCGCTGAACAAACTTCGAACCAGAACTGAACCCGCTGGCTTTTTTCCCAATTCTTCCGTCTCGATCGCAAGTTTTCCACGCGATACTGTCCAGATGGCTCGCGATGTCTTTCCCTGAGGACCAGGATCGGCTAGTTCGGACATTGTTGAACCTCGTCAGATGGGATAAACGGAACTGATGTCTCAAAACGATCTTTCCGAGCCGTCAGGTGCCGCATTTGATAATCGTGCCATGACGCCCGCTGGACTGCAAACAACGGCTTCGCTCGCCAATCGCCGCCGCGTGGGTTTTGCTCTCAATATCCTCTCATATATGGTGATTTTGGGTGCGTTGGCGAATGTTCTCGGCGTGGGCGGTTGGTCGGTAATTGACATCCTCTTGATGGTCTCGTTTGCAGTCGTCCTTCCATGGAGTGTCCTGGGTTTCTGGAACTCCCTGATTGGTTTTTTGCTTCTCCGTTTTGTCAAAAATCCGCTCGATAACGTCGCACCCTTTGCCCGTGCAGGTGACCGTGCGACAGCGATAACACTTCGGACGGCGATCATCTTGACGCTTCGAAACGAGGATCCGTTCCGGGCGATTGCGCGGCTGAAAACGATTAAAGCGAGCCTTGACCGGACAGGCCTTGGCGACCATTTCAGTTATTTTATTTTAAGCGATACATCCGACCCGCTGATTGCCCGTGAAGAACAACTCCAACTGAGCCAGTGGCAGGCAATGCTTTCCGATCCGGGTCAGGTCGTTTATCGCCGCCGCCAAACGAACACCGGCTTCAAGGCCGGAAATATTCGAGCGTTCTGTGACGAATGGGGAGACCGCTTTGATCTGATGCTGCCTCTTGACGCCGATAGCCTGATGGCCGGGGACACGATCGTCAAACTTGTCCGGATCATGCAGGCCTATCCGAAAATCGGTATCTTGCAGAGCCTCGTTGTCGGGATGCCGTCCGAAAGTGCTTTTGGTCGCCTGTTCCAGTTCGGAATGCGTCATGGAATGCGCCCGTATACGATGGGAAGCGCCTGGTGGCTCGGCGATTGTGGTCCCTTCTGGGGGCACAACGCGGTCGTGCGCATCGAGCCTTTTCGGGTTCATTGCCGTCTTCCGGTTCTCGCTGGCACATCGCCGCTCTCGGGTTATGTGCTCTCTCATGATCAGGTCGAGGCAAGTTTGATGCGACGGGGGGGCTATGAAGTACGTGTCTTGCCGGAGGAGGGAGGAAGCTGGGAGGATAATCCTCCATCTGTAATCGAATTCGTGCGACGAGACCTCCGCTGGTGCCAGGGAAATCTGCAATATCTTAAACTTTATTCCCTTCCGGCGTTGCAGCCAACCAGCCGCTTTCAGTTACTCTGGGCGATCAGCATGTTCGTCGGCATTCCGTTTTGGACGTTGATCATCTTTTTATGTGCGCTGAAGCCGCTTGATACCGAAGACCTCGTCACGGGCTTCCCGTCATCCGGGGCATTTCATATTTATGCTGGTTTTCTCGCACTCTTTTTGTCGCCGAAATTGTTCGGCTTTCTTGATGTGATCTTCTCGCGCCACGAGCGTTACCGGTATGGCGGACTGAAGCAGTTTTCGGTTGGCGTCGTCTGCGAAATCATTTTTGCCTTCCTGCTCGGCGCCATCACAACGTTGCATGTCACGATATTCGTCATGGCACTGGCCCTCGGTCGCTCAATCGGCTGGGCAGCCCAGACACGGGACATCAAAGTCCTGCCTGCGCGCGAGGCGCTCAAAAATCTCTGGCCTCACCTCGTCTTCGGGGCGGCGGTGACGGTGTTGATGGCGGTGTCGTCATCGCACCTGCTTCTGGCATCGCTGCCTCTGACGCTCGGATACGTCGTTGCGATTCCGTTCGCTGTTCTTACTTCATCGCCGCGGTTTGGGCGATATCTCTCGGAACACTGCATCGCTTCCATTCCTGAAGAACGCGACATACCGCCGGAGATTGTGATGCTGAGAGCGGGCGGTCCGGATGCCTCAAGGCTGGTGCGCTAGGTGGACTCCAGAAACAGCCTGATATCCTCGAAAACCTTCTCAAACATCACCTTCGTCAGGACGCCAGTGTTCGTATTGTATCTTGAACAATGGTAGCTGCTGAACAGTGCGACCTTGCCGAGACGACGTCTTCCGCCATGCCCGAACGGGTGATCGGACAAGCGTCCGCCGAGTGTGCGCATGGTTGTGTCATGCGCGATCTTTCCCAGCGCGAGTATCGCCTTCAGCTTCGGCATTTCGTCAATCGTTGAGGCGAGGAATGACCGGCACGTCCGAATTTCCTCCGGCGTCGGCTTGTTCTCGGGCGGCACACACCGCACCGCGTTGGTCACACGGCAATTCACCAGCTCAAGACCGTCGTCCGGACGCCCCGCGAAAATCCCGCACGCAAAACCGTAGGTCAAAAGTGTTTCGTAGAGGAGCTCTCCGGCATAGTCGCCGGTGAAGGGCCGTCCCGTCCTATTGGCTCCCCCGAGACCGGGTGCAAGCCCCACAATGAGCAACGCGCCATCCACCTCCCCAAAGCTCGGAACCGGTGAATTGTGCCAGTGCGGCTGCCGCATTCGCGACTGTTCGCGAAAGGCAACAAGCCTTCCGCAGAGCGCGCAGTCACCCGACGGCTCACTTCGTTGATTTTCTCTGACTACCGGGTGACTGGAATGTGTCATGGATCATCCGTGCTTCAGACCTCTTCGGTATCCTCCTCATGTGCTTCATGTCGTTCCGCGCTGCGCATCGCGCGTTCGGCAGCTTCCCGGCCGATCCGCGGCAGAAGCTGCACAATGTCAACGAATTCGTCCGCCTGACGGCGGAGCTCGTCAGCGACCATTGGCGGCTGCGACGTGATCGTCGAGACAACCGACACCTTGACACCCCGACGCTGTAACGCCTCGACAAGTGACCTGAAATCTCCATCACCCGAAAAAATCACTGCATGATTGATGTAAGGAGCGAGCTCCAGCGCATCGATGGCGAGCTCGATATCCATATTGCCCTTCACCTTTCGACGCCCCGTCGAGTCAACGAATTCCTTTGTCGGCTTGGTGACGACGCGATACCCGTTGTAATCGAGCCAGTCGATCAGCGGGCGAATGGAGGAATATTCCTGATCTTCAATCAGAGCCGTGTAATAGAACGCGCGAACAAGATACCCTCTACCCTGGTATTCTTTCAGAAGCCGCTTGTAATCGATATCAAATCCAAGAGATTTGGCAGTTGCATAAAGATTTGCACCGTCAATAAATAGGGCGATCCGTTCCATATGTTATGTGTCTCTTTCGCGTGTTGTGCGATGCAAGTGAACAATTATTAAAGCAATTAATTGCGCGAACACATTTCACCGCGTTTCGCTGCTTCTGATCAAAATACGCCGCAAGCTCGGTGCCTGCTGGACACATATCGCATTCGCGCGAATGGTTAATGGTTAACTACTATTAGTTGCAGATAAATTTTGTCCCCCGCATTGTCAAGTAGTTGATCCCCTTGGCAAACGATCCGAAACCCATTTCTTTTGCGTTGAAACAGGCCTGTCGAAAGGCTTGCCACGGACGAAGGGCAAGTGTATCACCTCGGATCATACTTGCCACTAACAATTAGGATACTGAGCACCCATGGCTCGCGTCACCGTTGAAGATTGCATCGAAAAAGTCGATAACCGGTTCGAGCTCGTCTTGCTCGCGGGCCACCGAGCGCGCATGATTTCGTCCGGATCACCGCTCACTGTAGATCGTGACCGCGACAAGAATCCGGTCGTCGCACTGCGCGAGATAGCAGATGGTCGCATCTCCCCGGAAGACTTGAAGGAGGACCTCATCCACTCGTTGCAGAAGCATGTTGATGTGGACGAGCCCGAAGCTGAGTCGGTTCCGTTGATCGGGCCCGGTGCTGACTCGCCGGGCGACGAAACGGCGGTCGAGTTTGATCGCATGACGGAGGAAGACCTTCTGCGCGGACTGGATGGCCTGGTGCGACCTGCGGACTTGGACGATGACTCCGACTGACCGCTTCCATCTCGTCGTGTTGATTGAAAGCCCGTCCCTCTGGTCGGGCTTTTTTCATGTTGCGTCAATTTGCCACAATTTTCCGTTTAATTATGCTATCCTCGGCGCGGCGGGCGTCATCCGGTCGGCGCCGTCAATGGCAGGTACAGGAGCAGTCTGCTCATGATGCGGCAATACGAACTGGTCGAAAGGGTAAAGGCCTATAATCCGAAAGCCGATGAGAGCCTGCTCAACCGCGCCTATGTCTACGCGATGAAGGCGCACGGCACTCAGAAGCGTGCTTCCGGCGCCCCCTTCATCTCTCATCCCCTCGAAGTCGCCGCCATTCTCACCGAATTTCGCCTCGATGACTCGACCATTGCCGCAGCCCTTCTCCACGACACGATCGAAGACACATCCGCAACGCGCGCCGAGATCGATACGATTTTCGGTCCCGATATCGGCCACCTCGTCGAAGGCCTCACCAAGATCCTGAAGCTTGATCTGGTTACCAAGAAGGCCGCGCAGGCCGAGAATTTACGGAAATTGCTGCTCGCCATCGCCGATGATGTCCGCGTCTTGCTGATCAAGCTGGCGGATCGCCTGCACAATATGCGCACGCTCGATTTTGTCCCCGAAGCGAAGCGCGCGCGGATCGCGGAAGAGACACTCGACATCTACGCCCCGCTCGCCGGTCGCATGGGGATGCAGGATCTGCGCGAAGAGCTTGAGGATCTCGCCTTTCGCCACTTCATGCCTGACGCCTACTCCGCTGTCTCCGACCGCCTCGGAGAGCTGAAAGTTGACAGCGGCCCGGTTATCGGGGTGATTGAGTCGGAGTTGACCCAGAAGATCGAAGCTGCAGGCCTCAAAGCGGAAGTGTCGGGGCGACTGAAAAAGCCCTATTCCGTCTGGAAAAAGATGGAACGTAAATCCGTCTCTTTTGAGCAATTATCCGATATTCTCGGCTTCCGGGTCCTCGTCGATAAAGTGTCGGATTGCTATGCCGTTCTCGGCCTCATCCATACAACATGGTCGACTGTCCCGGGACGGTTCAAGGATTATATCTCGACCCCGAAACAGAATGATTATCGCTCGATTCACACGACCGTCATCGGCCCCCGACGCCAGCGTGTGGAATTGCAGATCCGCACTTTCTCAATGAATGACATCGCCGAATTCGGCATTGCCGCGCACGCCCTCTACAAGGATAGCGACGGAGCTCCCGATTCCGTGCGTGCGCAGGAAAGCCGCGCCTATGCAGATCTTCGGAAAATGGTCGAAAGTCTGGCTGATGGCGACAGTGCGGAGGAGTTTCTCGAACACACAAAGCTCGAACTCTTTCATGATCAGGTGTTCTGCTTTACCCCGAAAGGTCGCCTCATTGCTCTGCCGCGCCGCGCGACCCCGATTGATTTTGCCTATGCCGTTCATACCGATGTCGGTGATGGAGCCGTCGGCTGCAAGGTGAACGGTCGTCTCGTTCCGCTCGTCTCGGAACTGAATAATGGCGATGAGGTCGAAATCATCCGCGCCGAAGGACAGACACCGCCCGCCGCCTGGGAGGGCATCGCTGTCACCGGCAAGGCGCGTGCCGCCATCCGTCGTGCAACGCGAACTGCCGTCCGCAGACAATATGCGGGACTCGGCAAGACCATTCTCGAGCGCGCATTTGCGCGTGCTGGAAAGCCTTTCGATGAGGATCGTCTCAAAATTGCCTCGCCGCGTCTCGCGCGCGCGTCATTCGAGGATGTCCTTGCAGGGGTCGGGCGTGGGGAGATTTTTTCAGGAGACGTGGTAAAATCGGTCTATCCCGATTTCAAACATGAACAGGCCGCAGGCGCCGAGGCCGACCCCGCCGAAGGCGGCTGGTTTGCGATGCGCAAAGCTCAAGGTCTCGTCTTCAAAGTTCCGGGATCGGGCGACGGTTTGGCGGATCAGGCCGACAAGACGCCCATCCCGATCCGGGGGGTCGGAGGCGATCTTCCGGTCCGGTTTTCGCCGGATGGCGGAGCGGTGCCCGGTGATCGGATCGTTGGCATCCTCACGCCGGGCGAGGGAATCACCATCTATCCCATCCAGTCACCCGCTTTAACCGCCTTCGATGAGCAACCGGAGCGTTGGCTCGATGTCCGATGGGATATAGAGGAGAGTGCACCACAGCGCTTTCCCGCGCAACTGGTTGTCACCGCGATCAATGAGCCGGGCTCTCTTGCAACCGTGGCAACCATCATTGGTGAAAGCGATGGCAATATCGACTCGATCTCGATGACAGGAAAGACGTCCGATTTCCGGGAGATGCTGATCAACATTGAAGTCTGGGATCTCAAACATCTCACAGCCATCATCGGTGAATTGCGGACAAAGCCTGTGATCAGCGCGGTATCCCGTGTCAACGGTTGAGTTTAAAGCCATTGAGCGGCTGACAAATGCATGTGCCGCTTGTGCATGTGCCGCTTGGCAGGATTTTCAAAACTTGTGCTATAGCGGTGTCGTGAAGGGATCGGAGTGATGATGGACGCCAATGACGTTCTCGCGGAATTTCGGGCTGCCGAAGCACTTCTTGAGGGCCATTTCGTATTGTCCTCCGGTTTGCATAGTCCGGTTTTTCTTCAAAAAATGTTTGTCTTTCAGGATCCGGTCCGCACGGAGCGTCTCTGTCGGGCCTTGGCACAAAAGGCAACCGACGCATTCGGCAAAGTCGATATTGTCCTGTCGCCTGCCGTTGGCGGGATCGTGCCGGGCTATGAAACTGCCCGTCATCTCGGCGCTAAGGCGATTTTCGTCGAGCGCGAGGAGGGACGTTTCAAACTACGGCGCGGATTTGAGATTCCGCCCGACGCCCGCGTGCTGATCGTCGAGGATATTGTCACAACCGGCCTGTCTTCCCGCGAATGTATCGAGGCGGTGCGCGAGCATCCCGGTATTATCTTGGGAGAGGCCTGCCTGATTGATCGCTCCGGCGGCCGTGCCGATCTCGGCATTCCATTGATCGCTCTTGCAACGCTCGATATTCCGACTTATCCCGCTGACGCCTTGCCTCCCGAACTGGCGGCCCTTCCGGCGACAAAGCCGGGCAGTCGCGCACTGAAAGTCTGATACATGGCTCCCATTTCTCCCCTTCGTCTTGGTCTGAACATTGATCACGTCGCGACAATCCGCAACGCGCGGGGCGGCGATGCGCCCGATCCCGTGCGAGCAGCGCTGATGGCGATTGAATGCGGTGCCGATGGCATCACAGCACATTTGCGGGAAGATCGTCGTCACATCCGCGACGAGGATATGGCGCGGTTGAAACTCGAAATCGCAAAGCCTCTGAATTTCGAAATGGCCGCAACGACCGAGATGCTCGGCATTGCCCTGCGCGTCAAACCCCATGCCGTCTGCCTCGTGCCCGAAAAGCGGGCCGAGCGAACGACAGAGGGCGGCCTCGATGTCATTGGCGGCCATAATCATCTCAAGCCCTTCATCGAGGAGCTGAAACACGGCGGTATCCGCGTGTCGCTCTTTATCGAGGCGGATGCAGAACCCATCGAGATGGCGGCTCGCCTTGGCGCTCCGGTCATCGAAATGCACACGGGCAGTTACTGCGAAGCCGTTCAACACGGCGACCATGCGCTTGCGGAACGCGAGCTCCTACGCCTGAAACAAGGTGCGCGTCGCGCCGCCGAGTTGGGCATCGAGGTGCATGCCGGTCACGGTCTCGATTTTTACACCGCTGAACAGGTCTCCGCCATTCCCGAAATTATCGAATTGAACATCGGACATTTTCTGGTCGGCGAGGCGATTTATGTCGGGTTGCCAGCGGCAGTTCGCCAGATGCGCGCCGCCATGGTCGCAGGCCGCGCAAAGGCGATCCCCTGACATGATCATCGGCCTTGGCTCGGATCTGTGCGACATCACCCGTGTTGAAAAGACACTGGAGCGGTTTGGCGAGCGCTTTATCACCCGTGTTTTCACCGATTTGGAGCGCCGCAAGGCGGCGGGGCGCGCAAAGCCTGCCGCAACCTATGCCAAACGCTTCGCTGCGAAAGAGGCCTGTGCCAAAGCTCTGGGAACAGGCTTCTCCCGCGGCGTCTTCATGAAAGATATGGGTGTCGTCAATCTGCCGTCGGGCGCACCGACGCTCGCTCTTTCAGGTGGTGCGAAAGCCCGGCTTGACGCGATCACACCTCAGGGGCACCGGGCTGTCATCCATCTGACGTTGACGGATGATCACCCGATGGCCATGGCGGTTGTTATGATCGAGGCACTCCCCGACGTCTGACGGGTTTGCATTGCGCCCCTTCAGTCTGACCGCTATATCAATGCGATCATATGTTTTTTGACGGATTAGAGGATTGTTGAATGGCCGAGAAAAATGCGGGCGCGTCGAACCCGAAACCGGAAGGTAGTCTCTACGAGACTGCCAAGGTCATCATCCAGGCAGTTCTGATCGCGCTTGTAGTCCGCACCTTCTTCTTCCAGCCGTTCAATATTCCCTCGAGCTCGCTCGTGCCGACGCTGCTCGTCGGAGACTATCTGTTCGTCTCGAAGTTCTCTTACGGCTATTCCCGTCACTCGTTCCCGTTCAGTTTCGTGCCGATCTCCGGGCGGGTTTTTGCGTCTGAACCCGAGCGCGGCGACATTGCCGTCTTCAAGCTGCCGCGCGACAATTCAACCGATTACATCAAGCGAGTCATCGGCCTCCCGAATGATCGAATCCAGATGATCAATGGAATTCTGCATATCAATGACGTGGCCGTTAAAAAAGTACCCATCGGCAAGGATCAGATCGGTGTCGGTGCCGGCTTGACGGACGAGGCAACCTATTTTCGGGAGACGCTTCCGAATGGGGTCACCTACACAATTCAGGAATTGGAAAAATTCGGCAATAAACTGGGCCGCAACACCGATGTTTATGTCGTCCCGCCGGGGCATTTCTTCATGATGGGCGACAATCGCGACAATTCGCTGGATTCGCGCGATATGTCCTCGCAAGGCGTCGGCTATGTTCCCTATGAAAATTTCGTCGGTCGCGCGGAAATCATCTTCTTTTCCATCAACAGCGATGGCGCTGCATGGAAGATTTGGGAATGGCCGACTTCCGTCCGATGGTCGCGCATCTTCAGTTCGATCAACTGACCCCATGGCGCGCCGCCTTCCACCCAACCTCGCTGATCTTGAAACCACCCTCGGTCATACCTTTGCTGATAAAACGCTGATCGGGCGGGCCTTGACCCATATCAGCTTTCTGCCGGGAACTCCGGCAAGCGGGCCGCATTATCAAAGGCTGGAGTTTTTGGGGGATCGCGTTCTCGGCCTGTGTGTCGCAGATCTCTTGTGCCGCACCTATCCGGATGCCACGGAAGGCGAATTATCCCGTCGCCTTGCCCATCTGGTCCGGCGCGAGACGTGTCTGGAAGTGGCGCTCGAATGGAATGTCGAGCCTCATTTGCGACTTGGGAAGGCCGAGCGTCAGGCAGGGCTTGGACAGAAGGAAGCCCTTTTGGCCGATGTTTGCGAGGCCATCATCGCCTCTGTCTATCTCGATGCCGGATTTGCCGCATCCGTTGAACTGGTTGAGCGTTTTTTCGGCTCGAAAATGGCCGAGCCGGGGAGGGCCAAGCGCGATGCCAAATCCGAGTTGCAGGAATGGGCGTTAGGGCGCGCTTTGCCGGTGCCGGTCTATCGCGAGACAGGCCGTTCCGGCCCCGACCACGCACCAGTCTTCGAGATTGCCGCCATCGTCGAAGGCTTTGCAGATACGCAAGGCTCGGGCCCCTCGAAGCGCGTCGCCGAACAGGCTGCTGCGTCCGCGTTTTTGAAATTGATCAGACCGGAAGGCCAAAAAAATAAATGACGAATGAGATGAACCCTCCGCTCGCAGATACACGTTGCGGCTTTGTTGCCCTGATCGGGGCACCGAATGCCGGTAAATCAACGCTGATCAACCGCCTTGTCGGCTCGAAAGTCTCGATCGTCTCCCGAAAAGTGCAAACCACACGCACGCTCATCCGCGGGATCGCGATTGAAGGTAATTCGCAGATCATTTTCGTCGACACACCGGGCATTTTTGCACCAAAACGCCGCCTTGATCGCGCCATGGTGACATCCGCATGGAGCGGGGCAGGAGACGCGGAATTTGTCGCCCTTCTGATCGATGTCCGCCGTGGCATTGACGACGAAGTCGATGCGATTTTGCAAAAATTACCCGGCATCAGCCAGCCGGTTGCACTCATCATGAACAAGATCGATCTCGTCGAACGCGAGCGCTTGTTGTCGCTCGCCCAAGAGTTGAACGGTCGCTTCAAATTCATTGAAACATTTATGGTTTCTGCCGAAAATGGCGATGGTGTTCCCCACATTCGTGAAGTCTTGGCTCGGCTTATGCCGCCCGGCCCGTGGCTCTATCCCGAGGATCAGGTATCGGACGCACCGCTTCGCATGCTCGCAGCCGAGATCACGCGCGAAAAACTGTTCGAGCGGCTGCACGATGAATTGCCCTATCAGCTCACGGTCGAGACCGAGAGCTGGCAGGAGCGCAAGGACGGCGCCGTCCGGATCGAGCAAACCATCTATGTCGCCCGTGAAACCCACCGCAAAATCATCCTCGGCAAAGGCGGCCAGTCGATCAAGGCAATTGGAGAACAGGCACGCCGTGAAATCGCAGTCGAGATCGAAGCACCGGTGCATCTCTTTCTCTTCGTCAAAGTGCGTGAGAACTGGGTGAACGATCCGGCGCGTTATCGTGAAATGGGCTTGGAATTCCCGAAAGAGTGATCAGGAACGGGGCCGATGGAATGGCGTGACGAAGCCTTGGTGATTGGTGTTCGCCGTCTGGGCGAGGGCGATGTCATTCTTGAAGTTCTGACCCGCGACCATGGCCGCCATCTCGGTGTCGTCAAAGGCGGGCGGTCAAAACGCCTCCAGCCGGTGCTTCAAGCCGGCAATTCCTGCACTGTTGTCTGGCGTGCCCGTATCGAGGACCAGCTTGGTGCATTTGTCGTGGAACCCACCACATTGCGCGTGGCCCGTTTCATGAACGCATCCGCAGCACTTTACGGCCTTTCCCTGCTTGTCGGCCTGATCAGGCTCCTTCCCGAACGCGAATCTCATGGTGCCGTCTATGACACCGCAATGATGATTGCGGATATGCTGGACGACCCCGAAATGGCCGCCCCGCTGCTGGTCCGGTTCGAACTCGCGATTCTCGGTGAACTTGGCTTCGGGCTCGATCTCAGCATGTGCGCCGCCACCGGCTCGACGCAGTCCCTCGTCTTCGTCTCACCCAAGAGCGGCCGCGCTGTCTCCGCATCCGCCGGCGAGCCATGGCGTGACCGGCTGTTGCCCTTGCCCGCCTTCCTCCGTGATACGGACAGCCCCGGAATGCCCTCAATCTCTGACATTTTGGATGCCTTCACCTTGACGGGCTATTTCCTCAACCGCCACGTCTACGAGCCGCGCGGACTGGTTGCGCCTGATGCACGCGGCGCTTTTCTCGCTTTGATCGCGAAAAATCCGGTATCAAACGCCTGAATAGCTCATTGAATCGGACCGGATCATTGCTCCGAATCGGCTCTCTCGCCTAGTGATTGCGTTGGTTTCGTAGAAGGATAACACGCATGGGAAAGTCTGTTATGCCCCCCGGTGACGGGGTTGACGTCGTCGAACTCAAGGCGGCGCTCGAAGAGCGCTATCTTGCCTATGCGCTCTCGACAATCATGCACCGCGCCTTGCCCGATGCGCGCGACGGCTTGAAGCCTGTCCACCGCCGCCTCCTGTTTGCGATGCGCCTTCTGAAGCTCGATCCCGGCCAGGCCTTCAAAAAATGCGCCCGCGTTGTCGGCGACGTCATCGGTAAATACCATCCGCACGGCGACCAGTCCGTCTATGATGCACTCGTCCGGCTCGCTCAGGATTTCGCCCAGCGCTATCCCTTGGTCGACGGGCAGGGCAATTTCGGCAATATTGACGGCGATAACCCCGCCGCCATGCGGTACACTGAAGCCCGTCTCACGGAAGTCGCACGCCTTATCCTCGACGGTCTCGACGAAGACTCGGTCGATTTCCGCGAAACCTATGACGGCTTGGACGAGGAGCCCATTGTTCTCCCCGCCGCCTTCCCGAACCTGCTGGCCAATGGTTCGCAAGGCATCGCCGTTGGCATGGCGACATCCATACCACCCCACAACGCCGCCGAACTTTGCGACGCCGCCCTCTACCTCGTCTCACACCCGCAGGCGACATCCGAACAGCTGACAACTTTTGTCCCCGGCCCCGATTTCCCGACGGGCGGCATCATCGTCGAGAACAAGGACTCGATCACGGAAACCTACCGCACCGGTCGCGGCTCGTTCCGTGTGCGCGCCTGCTGGACGAAAGAGGAAACCGGCCGCGGCACTTGGGTGATCGTCGTTAATGAAATTCCCTATCTCGTCCAAAAATCCCGCCTGATCGAGAAAATCGCCGAACTTCTGAACGAGCGCAAACTCCCGCTGATCGTCGATGTGCGCGATGAATCAGCGGAAGATGTCCGGATCGTAATCGAGCCCAAAAGCCGGACCGTCGACCCCGAACTTCTCATGGAAACGCTCTTCAAGCTGACCGATCTCGAAAACCGCATCCCGATGAACATGAATGTGCTGAGCAATGGCGTCACGCCTCGTGTGCTCGGCCTTGCCGATGTGCTCCGCGAATGGCTGGCGCATCGCCGCATTGTGTTGCAACGCCGCTCCCGCTTCCGACTCGGCCAGATCGACAAACGCCTCGAAATTCTCTCTGGCCTGCTCATCGTCTATCTCGATCTCGACCGGGTGATCAAAATCATTCGTGAGGAGGACGAGCCCAAACCGGAATTGATGCGCGTTTTCGCAATCAACGAGGTACAGACCGACGCCATTCTCAACACACGCCTGCGTTCCTTGCGCAAACTCGAAGAGATGGAACTCAAGAGCGAATTCGAGAAACTGAGCAAAGAGAAGGCTGACATCGAGGCATTGCTCGGTTCTGATACGGAACAGTGGAAAACGATTACCGCTCAAATTCGAGAGGTCAAAAAAGCCTTTTCGCTCGAAACCGCTCTCGGAAAGCGCCGCTCCTCCTTTGCAATTGCTCCGATCATGGGCGATATCGATCTCACCGAAGGCATGGTCGAGCGCGAACCACTCACCGTTGTTGTCACCGAGATGGGCTGGATCCGCGCCCTCAAAGGCCATGTCACGGATCTCACCACCTTGCAATTCAAGGGCGATGACGCGCTCAAAATCTCGTTCCACACGGAAACGACGGCAAAAATTCTGGTGCTGACAACGGACGGAAAAATCTACACGCTTGAGGCGTCCAGATTGCCCGGCGGTCGCGGTTTCGGCGATCCGATCCGGCTCATGGCGGATATTGATGAAGGCGCTGCCATCGTCGATGTTTTGTCCTACCGGCCAAATACGAAACTCTTGATCGCGTCCTCGATCGGCCGCGGATTCGTGGCAATGGCGGAGGATGTCGTCGCCAACACACGCAAGGGCAGGCAAGTTCTAAACGTCGACGCCAAGGAGACGGCGCGTTTGATTGTGACAGTTGAGGGTGATCACGTCGCTGTCATCGGGGAAAACAGGAAATTGCTCTGCTTCCCGCTCGTCCAAATGGCCGAAATGGCGCGTGGCAAGGGTGTACGTATCCAAAAATACAAGGATGGCGGTATTTCTGATCTTAAAACCTTCACGCTTGCAGATGGTTTGACCTGGCGGGATACGTCGGGGCGAACATGGACGGTTTCGTCCGCTGATCTCGCTGAATGGATGGGTAATCGCGCCGAAGCAGGACGTCTGCCGCCAAAAGGCTTCCCGAAGTCGAACCGTTTTTCCGGTTAGCTCTTCACCCGTTGCCAGCCATCAATTGACAATCTTTCCTGCGGCAGAAAGCGGGCCTTATAGGCCATTTTCGGCGATTCTTCGATAAAATAGCCGAGATAGAGATAGGGCAAGCCCCGTTTTCGTGTTCGCTCTATCTGATCGAGGATCATGAATGTGCCGAGGCTCCGCGCGTCCTCCTCCGGCGCAAAAAACGAGTACACCATCGAGATGCCGTCCGCGAGAATATCAATCAGGGCGGCGGCGAGCAGGGGCCCCGCACCTCTGCCGTTGATGAAACTGTCCGGCCCGCGTCTTCGATAATCTACAATCTCAGTGGTTACATGGCTGTCTTCGACCATGAGCGTGAAATCCATCACGCTCATGTCCGCCATCCCGCCATCCGGATGCCGGGAACGGAGATAGTCACGAAAGAGGGCATAATATTCTGATGTTGCCACATTTGGCCGCACCACGCCGATAAGGTCCTGGTTCGTCGCCATCACCCGACGCATGGACCGGCCCGGCTTGAAATCGTCAACCGGGATACGGATCGAAATACAGGCCGAGCACCCTTCGCACGCAGGGCGATAGGCAATGGTTTGCGAGCGTCTGAAGCCCGCATGGGTCAATGTATCATTGAGTTCGGGTGCGCGTCGTCCGACAAGGTGCGTGAACACCTTTCGCTCTTCGCGACCCTCAAGATAGGCGCACGGATTTGCCGATGTCATGAAGAATTGGGCCTGGTCACGCGGTTCACGAGTCACGGAATCTCGCCCGGAAAAATATCATGAAAAACCTGCACTTTGAACGTAATGAACACCCGAGCACAATTTACCTTCAATTCAAATCCGCTTCAATGCTGATCTACTTGTTCGGTTAATGGCACCCCGTCGCATTTGTCTCTGGCCGTTGCAGGTCAAAATATGCCAAACACGACGCTATATCTGACCGGAGTATTTCTACCCATGCTTCAAAAATCTTTTGTTCTCTTGAAATCGACATTGATTTTCGCCCTGACAGCCTTGATCCTCGCAGGCTGTGCAGCAATCGGCGTGCAAAACAATGTCCGGACGCAGGACGTGTCAGCCGAAGGTCTGATTCTGATCAATGCCTTTCGCGCCGAGCACGGATTGAAACCGGTCATGATTGATCGCGACCTTGTGCGTGCCGCCGAACTTCAAGTGATTGCAATGGCGTCGAAAGACGTCTTGAGCCACGAAGTCGCGGGAGATTTCAACGCCCGGATGAATGCTGCCGGGTTTTCACGCGTCGCCGCGGCTGAAAATGTTGGAGCCGGACACAAATCCGTTGAAAACGCCATCAAGTCATGGATCGCCTCGCCGCATCACCGTGACAACATGCTGATGAAGGACGCCACACGCATCGGCCTTGTCCGCGGTTCTGCACCCGGTAACCGCTACAGCAGCTATTGGGCCTTGGAGCTGTCATCAACCGGCGCAGGTAAACCCCAATCGGCCAGTGGGACTGGTCTGGGGGATCTGTTCGCACGCTTCCCCTAGCGCTCGGGGAAGTCGAATAATCGGCCTCAGCTATTGTCTTTGAGATATTCAGCCATTCGTGGCGCAAAATACGTCAGAATGCCGTCTGCACCTGCGCGTTTAAAGCCCGTCAGGCTTTCCGCCATTGCCCTGTCACCATCGATCCAGCCATTTTGGGCCGCAGCCTGGATCATCGTGTACTCGCCGGACACCTGATAGGCAAATGTCGGCACATTGAACGTGTCCTTCACCCGCCAGACAATGTCGAGATAGGGCATTCCCGGCTTCACCATGATCATGTCGGCACCCTCGTCGAGATCGAGGGCAACTTCGCGCATGGCTTCCGCTGTATTTGCCGGATCCATCTGGTAGGTGCGCTTGTCGCCTTTCAGCGTCTTTGAAGTCCCGATGGCTTCGCGGAACGGGCCATAAAACGCCGACGCGTATTTTGCTGCGTAGGACATGATCTGCACATCCTGAAAGTCCGCCTGATCAAGTGCCGACCGGATCGCGCCGACGCGCCCATCCATCATGTCGGAGGGTGCGACAATATCGGACCCTGATTGCGCCTGCAAAACCGCCTGTTTAGTCAGAACTGCGACGGTCTCGTCATTCAAAATCGTCTCGCCATCAAGCAATCCGTCATGCCCATGGCTTGTGTATGGATCAAGCGCGACATCCGTGATCAGTCCCACTGGGAGTTTCTCCCGTGCGATAGCGCTGCAAACGCGGCAGATCAGATTGTTCTCCCGCAGTGCCTCGCTGCCCGTCGTGTCGCGAAGCGTCGGGTCCACATATGGAAAAAGTGCCAGCGCAGGTATTCCGAGATCTGCAGCGCGGTGGGCTTCTCTGACAATCAGATCAATCGTCAGTCGCGCCACACCGGGCATCGAGGGTATGGCTTCGCTCCGCTGCGAGCCTTCGATAACAAAGAGTGGCCAGATGAGATCGGAGACTGAAACATGTGTTTCCCTGACCAATCGTCTGCTCCAGTCCGACTTGCGGTTCCGGCGCGGGCGATGGTGCAGGTCAGAATGTGATTGAATGGAATTCGACACAACAATTTCCTCATGTCCGAAGCGGACTTCCAGCGTCCTACCACTATTTCTGGTCCGAGCGATAGCCGACATGAATGTCACAACACGCCCTGCCGTCTTTACGGGTACCGTATCGGGACTTGCAACCCGATCTTCACTTTGGCGATTTATCGGTTATGGTGAAGCATGAAATATCCGGCCTTGGCTCCTCCAGAAATTAAAAACGCGGTCCGGCGGTATGCTGATTCTGCCTTCCGTTACCTTCTTGCTTTGGCCTGGATCACGAAGGGGCTTTTTTCGTGGTGTGTGATCCTGGGCGTGCCTCTCCACCATATTATGCCCTTCGAGGACATGTCCGTGTTGGCCCGGATCGTCTTTGTCATTTTCAGCAATCTTGATGTGGTTGCTGGCGTCGCATTGTGGCTTTCCCCTGTTTGGGGTAGCACTCTATGGTTAGTTGCTTGTCTTGCGGAATGCGTCCGGCAGCTCGCATCCGCGCCCTCGATTTTGCGTGAGGCCTCTCTCGGCGTCTTGCTGCTCTTGCTGTTGCTCCACTTTCTGTTTCGATATGCCGCAAAACGTGCGGTTGGCGATGCTTTGCGTTGAAAAACACGTCCGTTCATCCTTTCTTATCCACATTTTAGCGAAACAATTTGTTCATCATTGGATTTAAACCATCTTTTACGTGTATTAGATATTTATATAAACCATAGATTGCATATTGTGTGACGTTGGGGTAAGAGATCAGTTATGAACAAATTAGTTAAAATCGCATCGCTGGATTATCGTCGTGACGAGCACGATGGCGAGATGCCTTTGTATCTGGAGGCTCTTGCCCTTGTGGAACGCCTCCACCGGGCACTTCTCGATGTGATCAAGGACGAGTTTGATCGCCGCGGTCGCTCGGATGTAAACGCCGTTCAGGCGCTTCTTCTCTACAATATCGGCGACAAAGAACTGACTGCAGGCGAATTACGTAGCCGCGGCTATTATCTCGGTTCGAATGTTTCCTATAATGTCAAAAAGCTTGTCGAAATGGGTTATTTGCTGCATCAGCGTTCGCGTGTCGATCGTCGCTCGGTTCGGATCAGCCTTACCGACAAAGGCAACGACGTGCATCACGTCGTCCGTGAGCTGTATCGGAAGCACATGCGCACCGTGGAGCAGGTCGGCGGAGTCTCTCAGGATGATCTGAAAGCGTCGATCAGCATCTTTGGGCGATTGGAACGGTTCTGGACGGATTGTATCCGCTATCGCCTCTGATGAGGTGTCCCGGACCGGCTACCCGGGTCGCCTCGGGGGCCAGGGGACGAAAGCATTCGTGCGTGCTTTCCAGGCCTCGAAACCCTCCCGTTCGCATAGAATCGCCTCAAGTGGTGGAATGCCGGAAACGTAGATGATCAGAAAAGTGATCAGAACCGGCGACAGAAAAACGATTTCCGCTCCGCTGGAACCATAAGAAAACAGGGCAAGCCCCGTCCAGACGAGCGCCTCGCCGAAATAGTTCGGGTGGCGTACCCACGCGAAAAGCCCCTCCGTCAGCAGACGACCCTTGTTCTCGGCCTTGCGCTTGAACCGCATGAGGGCTGCATCGGCGAGTGTCTCGAGCATTATTCCGACAGCAAAGACAAAAATGCCCAGCCGTCCCGTCATCCCCGGCGGAGAACCCGCCCATGGTGCCATTGCGAGGTGTATCGGCAATGCGACAAGCCATTGGATCACCGCCTGGATCATGAACACCGAGAACAGGCTTTTCAACGGCCAGTTCTTCCCGCCCCTCTGACGCATGAGTGCATAGCGCCTGTCTTCTGTCGGGTTGGCGCGATGCCTGAACCAGAGATGAAAACCAAGCCGGATGCCCCAAAGGCCGACGAGCGCGGCGAAAGCAATCTGGCTTGTGCTGGTTGTGGCGTTTGTCATCAGTGTCACGCTGGCGATCACGACGAATCCCGGTCCCCAGTAGACGTCTGCGATGGCAGCGTTCCTCGTTCGCAGGCTGATGAGCCAGAGTACAAAAAACACGGCGATTGTCGCGAACAAGGAAAGAAGTGCTGCGGTAGACGTCATCTCGAAATTCTCCTCGTGCTCCGAAACGCCATAAAAAAGACAGACAGGGCGGATAGGGCAAGATATTCGTTTGTCGTTGAACACTTCGTTTACCACAATCGGTGATGTTGGCCCCGTCCGTGTCAGAGTAAGAGTGCCCATGTTAAAATCCGGTCGTCTTTCACGCCGCTGCTTCCTCGGGGGATTGGGTGCGGCAGCACTTTATGCTCCATCTGCTGCATTGGCCCAGTCGAAGCCTTCGATCGGCGTTGATCAGGCCGAGTGGGGTCAGGCTTACGATGAAGCAACGTCTCTCCGGATCGGGCGCCCGACGATCCCGCTTCTGTCAGTCGACACGATTGCGGCAACCGAAGCGGCCATTGCGCAATTTGCCGCACTTGTCGGGCAGGGGGGGTGGCCGGCCGTTCCGGCGACGTTGCTGAAGCTCGGAATGACAGGCGATGACGTTGTCGCACTCAGAAAACGCCTCATCACGTCAGCTGATCTTACCAGTACATCCGGTCTCAATCCGGTCTTTGATTCGTTTGTCGAGGCGGGCGTCCGGCGGTTCCAGGAACTGCACGGGCTTCGTCCCACCGGAATCGTGAATGCCCAGACCATCCTTGCGCTCAATATTCCGGCCGAAATTCGCCTGCGTCAGCTTGAAGTCAACCTCGTCCGGCTACGGTCTTATGCGACAAGCCCCGGTCGTCGTTTTGTCGTCGCCAATATTCCCGCAGCACTTGTTGAGACTGTCGAGGACAATGTCGTCCAGACTCGTCATTCCGCGGGCGTCGGTAAGATCGATCGCCAGTCACCCATCATGACGACGCGCGTTACCGACATCAATTTCAACCCGTTCTGGACGGTGCCCGCTTCCATCATCCGTAAGGATCTCATCCCACGGATGCAGGAAAACCCGAATTATCTGACCGAAAACAGAATCCGGATCTTTACCGGATCAGGGCAGGAGCTGCAGCCTAATCTTGTGAACTGGCGCTCAGATGAAGCCACGCGCTACCAGTTCCGGCAGGACCCCGGCGGCGAATTCAATTCACTCGGCTTCGTGCGGATAAATATTTCAAACCCCTATGGCGTTTATATGCATGATACGCCCGCCAAAGGCATTTTCGGCGATGATTACCGCTTTGTGTCCTCGGGGTGCATGCGCGTCCAGAATGTTCGTGACTATGTTGAGTGGTTGCTGAAGGAAACGCCGGATTGGAACCGCGAGCGGATTGATCAGGCAATTCAGAGCGGCGAGCGGCTCGACGCGCGCCTCAAGCAGCCCGTGCCCGTTTTTTGGGTCTATATCACCGCATGGGCCACACCCGACGGTTTTGTCCAGTTTCGCGACGACATCTACAACAAGGACGGTCTCGGCAATATTCCCCTCGTCACGGTCAGTCAGGAGCCGGAATAGCGCTCGGGATCATCGGCTCTCACTCCGATTCGCGCAGTATTTTCACGATATCCGCTTCCAGCTCCGGTTCGTCAAATGTCCCGGTGATTGAAAATGGCAATTTTGTCGGCTGCCCTCCCGCCGTGTTCGGAGGCCTTCTTGCCTCCCCCTTCACCTCGAGGTGCCTTTTTCCGATATCGATCGTCCCCGTCATCGTCACTCTTGCGTTTGGCGCCTCCACATCTGCCTCGATGATTTCGGCCGCACCGTCGGCAATCCGGGTCCTGAAGACGATCCGGTCAAACTCCGTGCTTCCGCCTCCGAGATTGCCCGCCAGGCTAAGCGGCCGGGTCTCGGCCCGCTTCAGGATGCCTTCAACATTGATGCCTGACACGATGCCGTTCTCGACGGTGAATTCCCCGCTCCCGGAGAGATTTTTCATCAGGATTTCCGCCGATGTCCCGATCGACTCGACCGTCAGCGATCCGTTCGTGAGGCCTTCGAAATGCCGACTGTTCATCAACGCGAGAAGGGCTGCGCCGCTATCGATCCGTCCAAAATCGCAATGCAGTTTCAGCGCCGGTCCGTCCGCCGCTTCCGTCAACGTCAACCGCGCCTTCACGGATCCGTTGAAGATCTTGGCCGATGCAAGCGTCGCATCAAACTTTCCCTCTGACGCCAGCAGGGAGAGCGCGACATCACTGACACGGGCAACGCCGAGATCGGCACGCTCGACTGAGATCCGGAGATCGAGATCAAAAGTAGACAGAATGGACTTGTCGGGCGCATCCTTTTTCCAGCCGGATCCGACATCGACCTTCGGCCAGTAGGGTCGAAGGGCATCCGTCGCATCGATGTCCTCGGCGGCGAGCGTCGCCACGATCTTTGTGCGATCTTCGTTCTGCCTGAAATGAAGTGCGCCGCCGAACATCATCTTGCCGAGAGTTATTTCCGCATCCGAAAGCATGACGCCCTCGGAAGATATTCTGCTGGCACCCGAAATGGCGAGATCGATTGAATTTGCGACTCCCGACAGCAAACCGATCTCGCGGGATAGGAGTCCCACATCAGTTATTCTGCTGGTCAGCAAACCGTTGAATTGCGGCACTGGACCGACATCCATTTCCCCGTCAAGCGTTACATGTCCGAAATCCGACGACACATCGACAGTCACTCCTCTCCGGCTTTCACCCGATGCGCTCGGCGCGCCGGAGGCCATTACTGCCGTCAACTTCTTGCCGCGCCATATGCCCTCGCCCGCGATCGACAATGAACCGGCGGGGTCACCGCTCAGCTCCGCAAAGAGAGAAACCAGTCCGGAGGCGGCGGGGCGTTCACGTCCTCTCACGGTGCCATTGACAAGTCTTACATCGAACGGTTCGGAGCGGGAAATTCCGGTCGGAGTTGGGGTGTAGGTGTTGATGAGCGCGACGGCCAGCGCTGCGGTCTCGCTGGGCGTCGTCGGAATGCGATCAGACGGCAGCTCGATCACCGCGTCGAACAGACGGAAAAGGCCCGGATCGAAATTGCCCAAGAGCAATGCCGTCGGGTTGAGTGAAACATCGACCCGCGGTGCGATCAACGTGAATCCGCTGTCCTTCGATAGTACAAGATCTGCAATGGCAAGGCGTGGAAAGGGTAGAAGCGAGAGTCGGATCGGACCCATCCTGAGTGACGTTTCGCCAATCGAGCCGGCGATCCGGTCACGGATTTTCCGCTCGGCGCGATCCGAGCTTATCGGCCACTCGATAAACCCGATACACGCGGCAAACGCCAGTAATGCCAGAAGAGCTAAAATCCCCTGCACCGTGCCCTTTTTCAGAACAGGCTTTGTCACGCGTGCCATTTGATCCCGTCATTTGCGTCTGCGAATTCCGGTATGTTATCCGCTCGGAGTGATTGCGGAAAGTCTTGGGACACGTCAATACACTTTTCTGCTCACAACTTACTTCGACTGTGCGAAAGAGAGCACCGATGAGGGACCGGAATTGCCTGTGGATGCCTCGGCCGGCAAAGGTCGCCGGAACAAACATGGCGTCGTTCGCGCGCGAATTCGGTTCGCGAATAGGAGCGGAATTTCCGGGATATGGTTCTCTCCACGCCGCGTCCGTTCGGGAGCGAGGTCATTTCTGGTCATGCATCTGGGATTTCTGCGGTGTGATCGGTGAAAAAGGTGATCGGTGGATTGGTCTGGACAATATGCCCGGCGCAGAATTTTTCCCGGATGCAAAACTGAATTTTGCCGAAAATTTGCTGCGGCTTGATGCGGATGGTGATGCTCTTGTCTTCCGGGCGGAAGATCAGGCTTCCAGCAGAATGAGTTGGGATACACTCCGGCAGTCTGTTTCGAGCGCACAGCAATGGCTTTTGTCCCAAGGTGTCAGGCAAGGTGATCGCGTGGCGGCGATGCTGCCGAATATGCCTGAAGCTGTTGTAATGATGTTGGCAACCGCTAGTATCGGCGCTGTCTGGTCGTCATGCTCCCCCGATTTCGGGGTGCGGGGTGTGCTTGACCGGTTTGGCCAGATTGAACCCAAAATCTTCATTGCATCTGATGGGTATTTCTACGGCGGCAAACGAATAGAGCTTGCGGGCCGCTTGGTCGAGATCCTTGACGGTCTTCCCTCGGTGGAATCTGTATTGGTTGTTTCATTGATCGGAGACTCGAGAGCGGTGTTGCAGCGGGTCCGTTCCGGCGTGACCTATGCCGATGCGTTGAACTCGTTTCCCGCGGGCGTTCCGGAATTCACGCGTCTGCCATTCAATCATCCCCTTTTCATCCTGTTTTCTTCGGGCACGACAGGGGTGCCGAAATGTATCGTCCACGGGGCAGGCGGAACCCTCCTTCAGCATTTGAAAGAGCTTAAACTCCATTCGGATATCAGGCCGGGTGACAGGGTGTTTTACTTCACAACGCTCGGCTGGATGATGTGGAACTGGCTTGTCTCCTCATTGGCCTGCAGCGCAACCGTTCTGTTGTTTGATGGCTCCCCCTTTTCGCCGACACCCGGGACCTTGTTCGATTACGCGGCGCACGAACGCGCAACCCTCTTTGGCACATCGGCAAAATTTATCGACTCGTGCCGCAAGGCTGATCTCAAACCGCGACTGACTCACGATCTTTCCAGTCTGCGCCTGATCGCCTCGACCGGTTCGCCGCTCTCCGCCGAGAGCTTCCGCTATGTGTACACGGACATCAAGGCTGACGTTCATCTCGCCTCCATCTCGGGTGGCACAGACATCGTGTCCTGTTTTGTCCTTGGTGATCCGACTTCTCCAGTTTTTGCCGGCGAAATCCAGCGTGCCGGCCTCGGCATGGCCGTTGATGTATGGGATGACACCGGCAAGCCGGTAAGGCTTGAAAAAGGCGAACTCGTCTGCACAAAAGCCTTCCCGTCCATGCCTGTCATGTTCTGGAACGATCCGGACGGTTCGAAATACCATTCAGCGTATTTCGAGCGATTCCCGGGCATTTGGTGCCATGGCGACTTCGCGGAATGGACGGTGCATGATGGTCTCATCATTCACGGCCGATCCGACGCAACATTGAACCCCGGAGGCGTTCGGATCGGCACTGCCGAAATCTACGCTCAGGTCGAAAAAATCCCCGACATCCTCGAGGCGCTGGCCATCGGGCAGGAATGGGACAATGATATACGAATTGTCTTGTTCGTTCGCTTGAGACCGGAAACGGCTCTGACAGATGCGCTCGAACATCAGATAAAGCTCGCCATCCGGCAGGGTGCGAGCCCGCGCCATGTTCCCGCGAGGATTATCGCGGTTGACGATATACCGAGGACGAAATCCGGCAAGATCACTGAATTGGCCGTCCGCGAGATTGTCCACGGTCGTGACGTCAGGAACCGTGAAGCGCTTGCCAATCCGGAAGCACTCGAATTATTCCGTGAGATCGCGTCTTTGCGGCAATGAAACGCCGGGCACGACGGGTGTCGCGATCAATTCCTCCCCATCGGTTCCTGATCGAAAAGTCTGACCGAAATCATGGCAGGTATCGTCCCCGCCAGCACGATGACAAGCGCTGAAACAGCACCGTTCTCGAAGGTGCCTCTTGAGGCTTCCGAGTAAATATGCGTCGCCAGTGTATCGACATTGAGCGGTCTGAGCAGAAGTGTTGCCGGAAGTTCCTTGATCGCATCGATGAAGACGAGCAGGCAGGCGATTGCCATTGCCGGCCTGAGCAACGGCCAGTGAACTTCCGAGAACACGCCCCAAGGTGAACGCCCAAGCATGCGCGCAGCGTCATCGAGGGACCTCGGTGCCCTCGCGTAGCCTGCACCGATTGTGCCGATGCCGATCGTCATGAACCGGATCGTATAGGCGATGATGAGTGCCGCACCCGACCCTATCAGCAGCAGTCCGATGCGTTGATGCGTGACCTCGCGGATAAAATTGGCGATCAGATTGTCGATCCCGGCAAGCGGTCCGAGAAGGCCGACTGCAAGCACGGTTCCGGGGACGGCATATCCGAACCCGGCAAATCTGCCGGCCAGTGAAATGTCGAACGAGCGATGAAATCGACTTGCGACGAGCACGACGAGCGAAAATACGACGACGCTTGCCGTCGCAATTGCACTATATGCTAGCGTGCTTAAAAGGTTTTCGGCGAGAACATCGGCAGATAGCGTTTGGCCGGAGCGTTTGAATGCCTGAAAAATCAGGAAGGCAACCGGCAGAAGAAATCCGGTCGATACCGGCACAAGGCAGAGGGTGAACGCCACCACCGCCGCAAATCCCCTTAACTGTTTTCTGGACACAGGTCTGCTTTGCCTTTGATAGGCGAACCGTCTGTCACCGCGAGCCCAATGTTCTGCAAACAGAAGAAGTGCGACGCATACCATCAAGCCGAATGCGAGCTGCGCCGCACCGGGAAGGCTCCCCCGGTTGAGCCATGTCGTGTAGATCGATACCGTGAATGTCTGGACGCCGAAATAGTCCGATGCGCCAAGATCGTTCAGCGTTTCAAGCAGAACGAGCGTCAGTCCAAGCGCAAATGCAGGCCGTGAGAGCGGAAGAACGAGTGTGATGAATACGCGTGATGGCGATGCACCCAGCAATCGGGCCGAATCGATGAGATTGGTCCCTTGTCGCGAAATTGCCGACTGAACAGGCAGATAGATATAGGGAAAGAGCACAGATCCCATGATCAGAGCAGCGCCGGGAAGTGAACGGATTGTCGAAGAAAACCCCGCCGGAACAAGTTCCGCACCAATCAAAAGGGTGGAAAGCGAGGAAAGGGTACTCATGCCGTCGAACAAGGCGACATAGACATAGGCAACGAGGTAGGTCGGAACGGCGAGCGGCATCGCAAGCGCTACGGAAAGAAATCGGCGCCCCGGGAATTCAAAAAGGGCAACCGTCCATGCAGTCGATAACCCGAGCACGGCAGTTACGAGTGCAACGCCCGCACCCAGCAGCAATGTGTCGCGCGCCGTCATCGGCAGCGTAACGGCCAGAGTATGCCCCAATAAAGAAGGCGTTCCCGTGATCGCGATCAGGACCAGGGAAAAGAGCGGAGCCGCTACAAGCAGCCCCGCAAACCACACGCCCGCCCTCATCATGCCGCCGAGACCGGAGACGCTCACAAGGCCGTCAGCCTGAAAGCTTCCTGCTCGTGTGCGAGGGACTTCCGGTCTCACTGGTCGAAGCCGATCTGGTCAACGATTTCGCTGGCCTGTCTTCTGAAGCTGGCGATTTCCGACAGCGATAGCCCGTCCGCCCTGACAGGTCCGAAGAGTCCGATCGTGGCATTGGCATCAGTCCCTTGCCGAACCGGATACTCGTAGTTCAGCGTTGCCAGCATGTTCTGCGCCTTTTCGTCCACAAGAAATTCGATCAGCTGGATCGCTGATTCCCGGTTCGGAGCATTTTTCGCGACGGCCGCACCCGATATGTTCACATGTGTCCCGCCCCCTCCAAAGGTCGAGTCGAGAGCTTTGACGGCTTCTCCCCAGGCTCTCTGATCAGGATCAGGACTGTTCCGCATCAGACCCAGATAATAAGTATTCGCAATACCGATATCGCAAACTCCGGCGAGGATGTCCTTGGCGACGTCACGGTCTCCGCCGGAGGGCTTACGCGCGAGATTCGCTTTCAGGCCTTTGAGCCACTCGGTTGCCTTTTCAGGACCCAGACGGTCGATCGCAGCGGCGAACAGCGAGATATTGTAAGGGTGCTGTCCGGAGCGGATGCAGATCCGGCCTTTCCACTTCGGATCGGCAAGTTCCTCGTAGGTGATCGCCGACTGCGCCACACGGTCACGTGACGCGTATACAATTCGCGAGCGCTGGGTCACCGCAAACCAGTTACCGGCCGGATCGCGAAGCGTCGATGGAACAGCCGTCTCCAGTGAACCTGTCGTGACGGGTTGCGTCAGCCCCATATCTGAGGCTGCGATCAGTTTCGCTGCATCAACCAGCAGAATGACGTCAGCCGGAGAATTTACGCCCTCTGCCTTGATTCGTTCCTCGAGGCCTTCCTTGATATAGATGGTGTTGACCTTGATTCCTGTCTTGGCAGTGAAGGCTTCAAACACCGGGGATACGAGTTGCATTTCGCGCGCTGAGTAGACGTTTACCTCCGCTCCGAGGACGGAACTGGCAATGTTGGAGCTGATGAGGAAAGAAAGTGCGAATATTTCCGTCTTGAACCGGAATGTTGGATGTCCGGATACGGAAATCTTGAGTGGTAATCTGGTAATCATATTGGTACTCCCGAGAGGGGGTTCAAGGCCCCGACACAGATTGCGCCGACCATTTCGGCAAGGACGGAATACGGACAGTCGGTTGCATCGTCAATAAAAAATCTAACAATTTCAATAATTTATAACCATTCTAAACTGGAAACCCATGTGGCGGCAGTACGATCGCAAATACGATCCGTGTCCGATCAGGACAAATTCAAATATAAAAAGCAGTAATATCAACGATCTAAATTTATTATATACGCTATTCCAGATATTTTTATTTCTTAAACTTATTTTATATTTATTAAATATAATCTGTATGTTAATCGTATTCTATAATTCACATTGAATATTCATATTGACTTATAGATGAAAATTTATTAAAGTTAATACTGGAAATTTTCTGCTCTTTCTGGCCGGTTTAATAGAACAATCGCCTGATTTCATCGGAAAGGTCTGATTTGTGGTAAATATTAAAAGAACTGGACTTGCCGAAGACCTTTATCGGCGCGCGGAGGCTGGCTCTCCGATCCGCGTCGGGTTGATCGGTTCTGGCGAGATGGGAACCGATATCGTAACACAGGTGCGTCACATGCCCGGACTTGAAATCGGAGCGATAGCTGACCTTGGGTCGAAAGCTCCGGCTCGGGCGTTGCAAATCGCGGGTTACGATCAGGATAGTCACGCGAATGTCACGACGGCATCTGCACTGAATGCCGCAATCACATCAGGTAAAGTTGCAATAACACAAGATTCTTCAATAGTTTGTGAGTGCGATCAGATTGATGTCATAATTGATGCGACGGGCAAGCCGGGTGTTGGTGCTGAGATTGGCCTGCATGCCATGGAGCATGGCAAGCACCTCGTGATGATGAATGTTGAAGCGGACGTGACAATCGGGTGCTATCTCAAACATGAAGCTAGGCGACTTGGTGTCGTCTACTCGCTCGGCGCGGGCGATGAGCCTTCTTCCTGCATGGAACTGATTAATTTTGTCACGGCGATGGGGCATCCCATCGTGGCAGCTGGAAAGGGGAAGAATAACCCCCTGAATATTGATGCGACACCGGATTTATACCGTGAAGAAGCCTTGCGCCGGAATATGAATCCGAGAATGCTGGTTGAATTTGTCGACGGTTCGAAGACGATGGTCGAGATGGTGGCAATCGCAAACGCGACTGGTCTCGAGCCCGACGTTCCGGGGATGCATGGTCCCGCTGCATTGCGCGATGATCTGAACAAGATATTGATTCCGCGTGAAGATGGGGGACTTCTGACAAAACGTGGCGTTGTTGATTATTCGATCGGGAAGGGCGTTGCACCGGGTGTTTTTGTGATCGCCGAAATGCGGCATCCACGCATTCGGGAACGCATGCATGATCTCAAATTAGGAGCGGGGCCTTATTACACGTTTTTCCGTCCATACCATCTGACAAGTCTTGAAGTTCCCCTGACTTGTGCGCGTGTTGCTCTGTACGGCGTTCCCGACATGGAGCCTATGGATTCGCCGGTCGCTGAGGTGTGCGCGGTTGCCAAGCGGGATTTGAAGGCGGGCGAAGCTCTCGACGCAATCGGTGAATACACATATCGAGCTTGGGCGATGACGGTTGCCGAAGCAAAGGCCGCTAACGCTGTCCCTTGCGGAATTGTCGAGGGCGGACGTGTTTCTGCCGCTGTAAAAAGGGGTGAATTATTAACCTATGGAAATACGTCAGTAGATGAAGCGTCGAAGATAGTCGTGCTGAGGCGTCGACAGGATGCTTTGGTCGCCTCGAGGCAGTCGCAAAAAAGAGTCAGGGTACGATCGTTATGATTTCAAAAGAGGCGTCGAGCTTGGATAGAAACTTGAATAGAATTACAAATATACCTGAAATATATAAACTATTTTCCGTAAGCCAATTGAAGGATGCGTTAAAAAAAATGTATCTCATTCGGCGTTTTGAGGAAGAAGCGGAGGACTCCTATCAGCGCGGCCTTACCTACGGCACGATGCATCTTTCAATTGGTCAGGAAGCAAGTGCGGTAGGTATTTGCATGCCACTGTCAAATGCTGATTATATTACCTCGACCCATCGGGGGCATGGTCATTGCATCGCAAAGGGTGCTGAACCCGGTAAAATGTTCGCCGAGTTTTTCGGAAAGGAAACAGGATATTGCAGAGGGCGTGGCGGCTCTATGCATATTGCGGATGTGACGACCGGAAATTTGGGCGCAAACGGTATTGTCGGCGGTGGGATCCCGATAGCGGTTGGGGCGGCACTTTCAATCAAGCATCAAAGGAAGAACGCAGTGGCCGTTTGCTTTTTTGGCGATGGCGCCAATAATGAGGGCTCATTCCACGAGTCACTCAACATGGCTTCCATATGGAAGCTGCCGGTTATATTTGTCTGTGAAAATAATCAATATGGCATGTCAACATCAATTGAACGCTCGACTTCAGTAAAAAACATTGCTGATCGGGCGGTTTCTTACTCGATGCCGGGGATAACTGTTGATGGAAATTCGTTTTCCGATGTCGCCGGTGCCGCAGTAGTTGCAGTCGCGCGGGCTAGAAACGGCGAAGGGCCGACATTGATCGAATGCCTCACCTATCGGACACGCGGTCATTCCCGGTCGGACAGAAACCGATATCGGACCAAGCAGGAGATCGACGCGTGGACAGCGCGCGATCCAATACCGCGGTTTGAGAGCGAACTTTTGAATTTTGGTATTTTGAATGAGATGATGATCGCCCAAGTCAGAGAAGCCGCTGAGAACGAGATTTTATCCGCTCTCGAGTTTGCAAAAGCCAGTCCGGATCCTGATCCGCTTCAGGTTACCGATTTCGTATATTCTAATTGAAAGCACGCTGTAAGATGGACGCGGCAATCAGAGAAATAAGCTTTAGTCAGGCAATTTATGAAGCTATGGCTCTCGCGATGGACGAGGATGAGCGCGTCATTCTGATGGGCGAGGACATAGGGGTTTACGGAGGCGCTTTTCAGGTAACCGGCGACCTTGTACACCGCTTTGGTCCTGAACGAGTCATTGATACGCCCATATCCGAACTTGGCGGAGCCGGGATTGCAGTAGGTGCTGCTCTTACAGGAATGCGGCCAATCTTTGAATTTCAATTTTCGGATTTTGCCACTCTGGCGATGGAGCAGATTGTCAATCAGGCAGCGAAAATGCGCTACATGCTCGGCGGCGAGGTGTCTGTTCCGGTCATTATGCGCCTTCCGTGCGGCTCAGGATCTGGGGCGGCAGCACAACATTCTCAGTCTCTTGAGGCTTGGTTTGCTCATGTGCCGGGGTTGAAGGTGATTGAGCCTACAACCCCCTATGATGCCAAAGGCATGTTGCTGGCCGCACTGGCGCAGAATGACCCTGTTCTAATTTTTGAACATAAACTGCTTTATAAAGTGAAGGGGCACGTTCCGGAGGGGCGTTATGAGGTGCCAATCGGACCATCCATAACAAGACGCCATGGGAAAGACATCACCATTGTCGCGACCGCGGTCATGGTTACCAGAGCCCTGGAGGCCGCTCTGATTCTCGAGAGAGAAAATATTGATGTTGAAGTGATTGATCTCAGAACGCTGAGGCCGATGGATACCCGGAGCATTATCGAAAGCGTTAAAAGGACATCGCGTCTGCTATGCGTTTATGAGGGCGTTAAAACACTTGGAATTGGGGCGGAGATCAGCGCGGCAATCGTTGAAAGCGATGCCTTCGGATTTCTCGATGCGCCAGTCATTCGGCTAGGTGGACGGGAATGCCCGATTCCATACAGTCCTGGATTGGAACGTGCCTCCGTTCCGCAGGTCGACGATATTGTCAGATATGCACGTGACCTTGTTCGGGGGAACATCTGAGAATGCCCATTGAAGTCATTTTACCGCGTGTCGATATGGACATGGTATCTGGCCGGATCTCGCGTTGGTTCGTTGCCGAGGGTGACACCGTTAGAAAGGGTCAGGTTCTTTTCGAAATTGAAACAGATAAATCGGCGATGGAGGTTGATAGCCCGGCGACAGGTGTGATCAGAGATCTTTCAATGACCTCGTCCGCCGATATCAGCGTCGGTAGCTCAGTTGCACGGATTTTTCAGGAGTCGGAGGCCTACACTGTCAAAACGGAATTATCGTCTGTTTCCGATTTGAAAGTAGAAAATATTTTTGAAAAGAATAGTTTTTCCAATTACGATCAGTTTGAAAGTATTTCCGAGGTAGCCGGCATTTCCGTCAGTCAAAAGATTATATCCCGTGCAACGCCCCTTGCGAGAAGATTAGCGAAAGAAAAATCAATCAACTTGTCTCTTGTGCAAGGAACAGGTCTTAAAGGTCGAGTGCAGTCAGAAGATGTTTTAAAATACAAAACAGATTTTATTGCTGATAGTAAAATAAATTTGGCAAATAATAATGTTCCATCCGACGACTCGGTTAAAAAGCTATTTTCACCCGGCAGTTTTATTGAAGTCCCGCACGATACGATGCGCAAGACGATTGCTCGGCGTTTGCTTGAATCGAAACAGACGGTTCCGCATTTTTATGTCTCGGCTGATTGTGAGCTTGATCGCCTTTTG
>JBJTDR010000033.1:0-25414 GCA_046092445.1 Hyphomicrobiales bacterium
ATGTCGATCCCGCGCACCTCTTCGCCTTCGACCCGTCGGGCCGTTGCGTGATGGCCCCCGCCTCCGTGCAGGGAGGTGCCGTCGCATGACATCGATCATTCTTGAAAATCTCGCCCATGCCTACCGGCCCAACCCGTCATCGCCCGCAGACTACGCCCTGAAACAGGCCACGCAAATCTGGGAGAGTGGCGGAGCTTATGCGCTGCTCGGCCCGTCGGGATGCGGCAAGACAACCTTGCTCAACATTATTTCCGGCCTCGTCATCCCCTCGCAAGGCCGCGTTCTGTTTGACGGGAAAGACGTGACACATCTCCCCACCGAACAACGCAACATCGCGCAGGTTTTCCAGTTTCCCGTGATCTACGACACGATGACCGTGCGCGAAAACCTCGCCTTCCCGCTCCGCAACCGCCGCGTGCCTGAACCGCAGATCACCGCCCGCGTTGCCGAGATTGCCGCACTCCTCGATCTCACCGCCGATCTCGACTACAAGGCCAAGGGCCTCACCGCGGACTCGAAACAGAAAATCTCACTCGGGCGCGGCCTTGTCCGCCCCGATGTCGCGGCGATCCTGTTCGACGAACCGCTCACCGTGATCGACCCGCATTTGAAATGGGAACTACGCTCGAAGCTCAAGGAAATCCACCGCAAGCTTGACGTCACCATGATCTACGTCACCCATGACCAGACCGAGGCCCTGACATTTGCCGACAAGGTCGTTGTCATGTCGGACGGCGAAGTGGTTCAAACCGGAACGCCGGAGGAACTCTTCGAGCGCCCGGCGCACACTTTTGTCGGCCATTTCATCGGCTCGCCCGGCATGAATATCCTGCCCTGCACCGTCAGTGGCACCAATGCCGTTGTGGACGGTCACACCATCGCTCTGGGTGCAGCGTATACGCCGCCCGCCGGAGCGCGGATCGAACTCGGCATCCGCCCCGATTTCGTTCATCTCGCACCGCACGGTACAGGTTTGCCGGTCATGATCGAGCGAATCGACGATCTCGGTCGTCACCGCATTGCGCGGGTGCTGCTCGATGGTCGGAAAATGGCGGTCACCGTTCCAGACTCCCTCTCAATCGGCGGGGATCAGGCTTCCATCACCATGCTTGCCCACCGGATCGGCATTTTTGTCGACGGGCATCGGCTCAACCCCGCTGCGAAGGAGGCGTGACAATGGAAAAGCCATTCAACAACCGCGCCTGGTTCATGGTCCTGCCGGTCTTCATCATCGTCGCCTTCAGCGCGATCCTGCCGCTGATGACGGTGGTGAACTATTCGGTGCAGGATACGTTCGGCAATAACCAGTTTTTCTGGAACGGCATCGGCTGGTTCAAGGAATTGCTCGACCCGAACAGTGAACTCGGCGGTCGCTTCATCGATGCGATGTTCCGGAATTTCCTGTTCTCCTTCCTGATCCTCCTGATCGAAATTCCGCTCGGCATTGCGGTCGCACTCGCCATGCCGCGACAGGGGTGGGCCGTTTCCGTCTCGCTCGTTCTGCTCGCACTGCCGCTGCTGATCCCGTGGAACGTCGTCGGCACGATCTGGCAGGTGTTCGGTCGCACCGATATCGGCCTGCTCGGCTGGGGCCTGACCTCGCTCGGCATCGATTACAATTACGTCTCGGGCGTACTCGCAGCATGGATCACGATCATCATCATGGATGTCTGGCATTGGACATCCCTTGTCGTCCTGCTCTGCTATGCCGGTTTGCGTTCGATACCGGATGCGTTCTATCAGGCCGCCCGCATTGACGGCGCGTCCCGCTGGGCGATTTTCCGCGCGATCCAATTGCCCAAAATGAGCCGTGTCCTCGTCATCGCCGTGCTGCTGCGCTTCATGGACAGTTTCATGATCTACACCGAACCCTTCGTCGTTACAGGCGGCGGGCCGGGCAATGCGACAACTTTCATCTCGATTGATCTCGTCAAAATCGCGCTTGGCCAGTTCGATCTGGGCAAGGCGGCAGCACTCTCGCTCGTCTATAACCTGATCATCCTCACCGTGTGCTGGGTCTTCTACACCGTGATGACCCACTATGAATCGAAGGACGGGAGGGCACGCCCATGAGAGGCTCGCGCTTCGTTCTCGTCAGCTACATCGTGTTCCTGCTGCTGCCAATCTATTGGCTCGTCAATATGAGCCTCAAGACAAACACCGAGATCACCGGCCCGCTCACCCTGTTCCCGCACGAGCTGACTTTCGACAATTACATCAAGATCTTCACCGATTCGAGCTGGTATATGGGCTATGTCCATGCCGTCCAGTATGTGGTGATCAACACCGTCATCTCCGTTACACTCGCGCTTCCCGCGGCCTATGCGTTCTCGCGCTATCGCTTTGTCGGCGACAAGCACCTTTTCTTCTGGCTGCTGACCAACCGCATGGCACCGGCCGCCGTCTTCGCCCTGCCCTTCTTCAATCTCTATCAGGCGGTGGGCCTGTTCGACACGGTATGGGCCGTGGCGCTTGCGCATTGCCTGTTCAACGTCCCGCTCGCCGTCTGGATTCTGGAGGGCTTCATCTCCGGCGTGCCGCGCGAGATCGACGAGACCGCCCAGATCGACGGCTATTCCTTCCCGCATTATTTCGTGAAAATCTTCATTCCGCTGATCGGCAACGGCATCGGCGTGGCGGCCTTTTTCTGCTTCATGTTCTCATGGGTCGAGCTGCTTCTGGCGCGCACGCTCACCGCCGTCGAGGCGAAGCCCATCTCCGCGATCATGACGCGCACCGTTTCCGCCGCCGGGATGGATTGGGGCTTGCTCGCCGCAGCAGGCGTCCTCACCATCGTACCGGGCGCCATCGTCATCTATTTCGTCCGCAATTACATCGCCAAGGGCTTTGCCCTCGGGCGGGTTTAAGGAGGACCGCGATGATCGAATGGCTGCAAAATCTCGATTTCGCCTGGATGGCCTGGACATGGCAGATCGCCCTGTTCTTCGGCTTCATCGCCCTCGCGCTCGTGACGCTGACGGTTCTGGCCGTCATCCGCCCGGAGACGCCGCGGCGCGGTATTTTGCGCATTGCCACAACACGGGGGGACCGTCTATTCATCTCCCTCGTCGGCAGTGCGTTCATCGCTATCTTTTGGATCGCCTTTTCCACCGCCCTCGGGGTTGCGGAGATCGATCTATGGGGAGCGCTGGGATTGAGCCTGCTCTACGGCATAGGGGTATTCCGCTATGTGTAGACCGTCTCGATCCCCAAAAAGAGCAGGATATTCCAACCTGACGGTTAACTTTTCAGCACTTTATTGGAGGAGCGCAGCATGAGTAGTGTTAAAGGGCGTAGTCTGCTGGGGGCCGCAACGGCTCTCGGATTGTTGTTGTGTGCGGTTCCTGCCTTTGCAGGCATGGACGAAGCGAAAAAATGGATTGACTCCGAGTTCCAGCCTTCGACGCTCTCGAAAGACGAGCAGATGAAGGAAATGGAATGGCTTGTTAATGCGGCCAAGCCTTTCGCAGGCATGGAAATCAACGTTGTGTCGGAAACGATCACAACGCACGAATACGAGTCCAAGGTTCTGGCCAAGGCATTCAGCGAAATCACCGGGATCAAGCTGAAGCACGATCTCATCCAGGAAGGTGACGTCGTCGAAAAAATCCAGACCCAGATGCAGTCCGGCAAGAATATCTATGACGGCTGGATCAACGATTCCGACCTGATCGGAACGCATTACCGCTACAAGCAGGCCGTCAATCTAACGGACTGGATGGCCGGCCCCGGCAAGGACGTGACCTTCCCGAACCTCGATGTGGATGACTTTATCGGCAAGTCCTTCACCACCGGGCCGGATGGTAAAATGTACCAGCTGCCTGTACAGCAATTCGCGAACCTCTATTGGTTCCGGTATGACTGGTTTCAGCGTCCCGACTTCAAGGAAAAGTTCAAGGCCAAATACGGCTACGACCTTGGCGTGCCTGTGAACTGGTCGGCCTATGAGGACATCGCCGAATTCTTCACCAATGACGTGAAGGAAATCGACGGCGTCAAGGTCTATGGCAACATGGACTACGGCAAAAAGGATCCGTCACTCGGCTGGCGCTTCACCGATGCCTGGCTCTCCATGGCCGGCAATGGCGACAAGGGCATTCCGAATGGTCTGCCGGTCGACGAATGGGGCATCCGCATGGAAGGCTGCCGTCCGGTCGGCTCGTCGATTGAACGCGGCGGTGACACGAACGGCCCTGCCGCTGTCTACTCCATCACCAAATACATCGAATGGCTGAAGAAATACACCCCGCCACAGGCGCAGGGCATGACCTTCGGCGAAGCCGGCCCGGTGCCTGCCCAGGGCAGCATCGCGCAGCAGATGTTCTGGTATACCGCCTTCACCGCCGACATGGTGAAGCCCGGCATTCCGGTGATGAATGCGGACGGTACGCCAAAATGGCGTATGGCTCCGTCGCCAAAAGGCTCCTACTGGAAGGATGGCATGAAGCTTGGCTATCAGGATGCGGGTTCCGCGACACTCCTGAAATCCACCCCTGAGGATCGCCGCAAGGCAGCCTGGCTCTATCTGCAGTTCATCGTCTCCAAGACGGTCAGCCTGAAGAAGAGCCATGTCGGTCTCACCTTCGTGCGCGAAAGCGACATCTGGGACAAGACCTTCACCGACCGCGCACCACAGCTCGGCGGTCTGATCGAGTTCTACCGTTCGCCAGCGCGCGTGCAGTGGAGTCCGACCGGCAACAACGTGCCTGACTATCCGAAGCTGGCACAACTCTGGTGGCAGAACATCGGCGATGCATCGTCCGGTGCCAAGACACCGCAGGAAGCCATGGATAGCCTTGCAGCCGCTCAGGATGCGGTTCTCGAGCGTCTTGAGAAGTCCGGCGTTCAGGGCGATTGCGGTCCGAAGATGAACCCGAAGACCTCGGCTGAGGAATGGTTCAAGAAGGCCGAAGCCGCAGGCACCATCGCTCCGCAGCGCAAGCTCGCGAACGAGAAGCCGAAGGGTGAGACAATCGATTACGACACGCTCATCAAGAGCTGGCCGGCATCACCACCAAAGAAGGGCTGATCCCTTCCGCAACGAACGATCTAACGGGGGAGCGGCGCAAACCGCTCCCCTTTTTCATGCGCTCGACACATGGAGCATTCTGCGGCATGAAGGCTGAAACAACCGGATCAAGCCCATGCCGCAAATTCTGACCGATCTTCTCCTCCGCGCGCTCTTCATCGGCATTTGCGGCACCGCCGCCATGGACCTCTGGGCCATCATCCTCCATCGCGTCTTCAAACAGCCCAAACCCGATTGGGCCCCTGTCGGACGCTGGTTTCTCCATGTGCCGCGCGGCAAGGTGTTTCACGAGGATATCGGACAGGCCGCAGGCTTCCGCTTCGAGAATGCCGCCGGCTGGATCGCGCATTACGTCACCGGCATCGTCTATGGCGGCGCGCTCGTCATCATCGCCGGGCCGGAATGGTCGGCCAACCCGACACTTCTGCCCGCGCTTGTGCTGGCATGGATCACAGTCGGCGCAGGCTGGTTCCTGCTCCAACCCGGCATGGGCGCAGGCTGGGCCGCCTCGAAACGCCCGAACCCCTGGAAAATCCGCGCCCTCAATCTCGTCGCGCATACATGGTTCGGCTTGGGGATGTGGGTTGGCGGTTTGTTCCTGACTCTCGTTTACTAACCACCCGAAACAAAACCGCGACGGAGTTTCCCCCGCCGCGGCTGATCGTCAACTCGTCAGATCAGCTGATTGCGGGCCAAAAAGCCCGCTTCACATCACTTCATCGCAAGGGCCTTGTCGATCACGACGTCTGTTGTCGCGCCCGATGGCTCTTTCGTGATGACCGGATCGGAACCGCCACCCATCAGCGTCTTGACCGTGCGCTGATAATCAGCCTGGTCGAGCTTGCCGTTCGAGCCTTCGGTCAGCTTGTTGATCTCGTCCATCATGCGGATCTGGTGCTTTTCCGTCTGTGCGCCGGAGGCGTCATTGTCGAGTACGATCTTGGCAGCTTCCTTCGGGTTCTTGCGCGCCCATTCCCAACCCTTCATCGAGGCCGAAACGAACTTCGCCATCTTCTCGACGAAAGCCGGATCCTTCAGCTTGTCTTCCATGACGTAGAGGCCGTCTTCCATCGTGGCGACGCCCTGATCTTCGTATTTGAACACAACCAGCTTGTCGGCAGGAATGCCGCCGTCAATCACCTGCCAATATTCATTGTAGGTCATGGTCGACACGCAATCAGCCTGCTTCTGGAGCAATGGATCGACGTTGAAGCCCTGTTTCAGCACCTTCACGCCGCCTGCGGAACCATCGGTCTTGAGACCGAGCTTCGACATCCAGCTGAGGAACGGATATTCATTGCCGTAGAACCAGACGCCGAGCGTACGATCCTTCAGATCAGACGGTGCCCTGATGCCGGTTTCAGCGCGGCAGGTCAGCATCATGCCGGAACGCTTGAACGGCTGGGCTATATTGACCAATGGCACGCCCTTTTCGCGTGTCGCGAGAGCCGATGGCATCCAGTCGACAACCACGTCGGCACCGCCGCCTGCGAGAACTTGTGGCGGAGCCACGTCAGGTCCGCCCGGCTTGATCGTGATGTCAATGCCGGCATCCTTGTAGAAACCCTTGTCCTTCGCGACGTAATAGCCGGCGAACTGGGCCTGCGTGACCCATTTCAGCTGCAACGTCACCTTGTCTGCCGCATGCGCCGAAGCGATGCCGAGGCCCGCGAGGGCCGCCATTCCCAAAACAATCTTCCGCATTCTCTTCTCCCTCGAAACGGGGCAAATGCGCCCCAAGCTACACAGCTCCCTGACGGTAGGAAGCATGCCAGAACGTGACCCGACGCTCAAGCAGCGCGAGTAATCCGTAAAATGCCGAACCGGCCAAAGCCGCAATAAAAATGGTCGCCCAGACCATATCAATATTCATCCGGCCGACTTCCGTATTGATCCGGAATCCCATGCCGACAATCGGCGTGCCGAAAAACTCCGCCACAATCGCGCCGATCAGCGCCAGTGTCGAATTGATTTTCAACCCGTTGAAGATAAACGGCAAGGCCGCAGGCAAACGCAAATGCAGCAATGTCTGACGGTAATCAGCGCCATAGGTTTTCATCAAATCGCGTTCCATATGGCCCGCCGCCGCAAGTCCCGCCACCGTATTCACCAGCATCGGGAAAAATGTCATGATCACGACCACCGCCGCCTTCGATTGCCAGTCAAACCCGAACCACATCACCATGATCGGCGCGACGCCGACGATCGGCAGCGCCGAAACAAGATTGCCGAGCGGCAATAATCCGCGCTGCAAAAAAGGCACGCGGTCAATCAGCACCGCCACGAGAATTCCCGCCCCGCATCCGATCACATAACCCGCCCCGATGCCCTGCACCGTCTGCACAAAATCCGCCGCCAGTATCGGGATCGACGTCACAAGCCGCAGCAAAATGGCCGAGGGCGCGGGCAAAATCACCTTCGGCACCGCAAAGCCGATGGTCAGCGTTTCCCAGAGGAGCAGCAGGGTCATGCCGAAAATCAGCGGCACGCCGATATTCAGCACCCAGGCGTGACGGCCTTTCGGGCTGATCTTCTCGATGATCGTATCGATCACCTGCCAAGCCCCGAGCCACACCGCCGCGATTGCGAGAAAATAGCCCCATTCGGCATTCACAGCCGCGCGGCCATAACCGAGCATCACAACCTCGAACGCTGCCATCGCGGTAATCGCCGGCATGTTCCACACGGCAGAAGCCGGTTGCTCCTCGCCCCGCGCATCCTTCATCGCAATATAGCCGAGCAAAAAGAAAATCAGCCGCGACCAGGGTTCCTCATCAAACAGCGAGAGGATCTCCGGCCCTGAATATGGCGCAATCGCGGCCATGAACGCCGTAACCGCAATGAAGGTGCGAAGCGTGATCCTGATTTTCACGGCCGCGCCCCCATCTGTTTCGAGACGCCGCGCTCAACCACACCCACCGCCGTCACGAGCATCCACGCGCACGCCGCCGCCGCAAACAGCGCCGCCCAGATCTGGATCGTCTGGCCGTAATAGGATCCCGCCAGCAGACGCGCGCCAAAGCCGCCATCCTCGCTCTTCGTCAATTCCGCCACAACCGTTCCGACAAGGCTCGCCGCCACCGCCACCTTCAGGCTCGCAAACAGGAACGGAAGCGAGGCCGGTACGCGCAGCATGAAAAACACCTGCATTCTCGACGCCGAATAGGTCCGCATCAAATCCATCTGCAACGGATCAGGCGAACGTAACCCCTTCACCATCCCCACCGTCACCGGAAAAAACGAGAGATACGCCGCAATGATCGATTTCGGCACCAGCCCGGTAATATCGAACTGGTTCATGATCACGATCACCATCGGCGCAAGCGCAATGATCGGAATCGTCTGCGACGCCACAACCCAAGGCATCAAACTCCGGTCAAGGCTCCGCGCATGCACCACCAGCACCGCGAGCACCATGCCCAGCATCGAGCCGAGCAAAAACCCGAGCACCGTCGCCGACAGCGTCACCGAGCCGTGATACACCAGACTCCGCTTCGAGGTCGGCGCGGTATCGATCACCGTCTTCTGCAATTCCACAATAATCTGCCCCGGCGTCGGCAATTTCGGACGTTCCTGCGAGAGTGTTCCCTCGATCAATTCCGCCGTCGTATAGTCCGTCTTGCCGCCATTCGCGAACAGATCGCGCTGCAAATCCGCATTCAGCCACATCGCGCCGAGATACCAGAACACGCCGATCACGAGCACGACGATCACCACGGGAATCGTCTGCCCGTCTGTCCAACGAGCCACGATACCGCGCGATGCCGGGGCCTCAATCGACATAGGAATGCCCCTCGCGCAAGCCCTGCCGCACCCTGTTCGCGACATCCAGAAATTCCGGCGTTTCACGAATATCCAGCGTGCGGTCCTTCGGGAAATTGCACGCAATCACATCGTGGATCTTCCCCGGACGCGGCGACATCACCACAATCTTCGTCGAGAGAAACACCGCCTCGGGGATCGAATGCGTCACAAACACAACCGTCTTCTGCGTCTTCTCCCAAAGCCGCAATAATTGCTCGTTCAGCTTGTCGCGGACAATCTCATCCAGCGCGCCGAACGGCTCGTCCATTAGCAACAAATCGGGATCAAATGACAATGCCCGCGCAATCGACGCCCGCTGCTGCATCCCGCCCGAAAGCTGCCAGGGAAACTTGTTCTCAAACCCTGTCAGATTGACAAGTTCAAGCCCCTTCCGCACCCGCTCCGCGCGATCCTCTTTCGCAAATCCCATAATCTCGAGCGGCAGCGCGATATTCTTCGCGATCGTCCGCCAGGGATAGAGCGCGGGTGCCTGAAACACATAGCCATAGGCCCGCTTCAGCCGCGCTTCGTTCGGAGTCATGCTGTTGATGCGGACGCTGCCATCGGTCGGCTGCTCGAGATCCGCGATCACCCGCAGCAAGGTCGTCTTGCCACAGCCCGAAGGCCCGATCAGCGAGACGAACTCGCCCTTGGCAATATCGAGATCAATGCCCGAAAGCGCCTGCACCGGCCCGTCCGCCGTCTCGAAGGTGAGCGACAGGCCCTCGCACGCGATCACCTTGTCACCGCTTATCGGCGTCGCAGACGCTTGATCAGCGCCCTTAACCTTCGTCGAGGATGATTTTCTGGCCATTAGCGCGCAATTTTCTGCGGTTGGGTCATGCGTTTCCAGTCCGCCAAAGCCGCTGCTTCGGGCGGGAACGGCGCACGCGCGACAAACTTGCCCCGGCCCGTCTTGGCCGTCACCTTGCCGTCCTGCCAACACACTTCGCCGCGCGACAGCGTCATCCGCGGCAGCCCCGTGAGCTTCTGGCCCTCGAATACATTATAATCGATCACCGAAATCTGCGTCTCGGCACTCACAGTCTTGGTCGCCTTCGGATCCCAGATCACGAGATCAGCATCAGCACCCGGCAAAACCGCGCCCTTTTTGGGATAGATGTTCAGGATTTTCGCAATATTCGTCGACGTCACCGCCACGAACTCATTCATCGTCATGCGGCCCGTATTCACGCCATGCGTCCACAAAACCGGCATCCGGTCCTCGAGGCCGCCGGTCCCGTTCGGAATCTTCGTGAAATCATTCAGCCCGACTTCCTTCTGCTTCGTCGTGAACGCGCAATGGTCGGTTGCGACCACATGCAGCGATCCCGCCCGCAATCCGTTCCAGAGATCTTCCTGGTTTTTCTTGTCGCGGAACGGCGGCGACATCACACGCCGCGCGGCATGTTTCCAGTCCTTGTTGAAATATTCGCTCTCGTCGAGCACGAGATGCTGGATCAACGGTTCGCCATACACCCGCTTGCCGAGCGCCCGCGCCCGCGCAATCGCCTCATGCGCCGGAATCGAGGATGTATGCACGATATAAAGCGGCACGCCCGCCGCGTCCGCAATCATGATCGCGCGGTTTGCAGCCTCGCCCTCAACCTCGGGCGGGCGGGAGAAAGCATGCCCTTCCGGCCCCGTAATCCCGTCCGCCATCAACTTGGCCTGCAACGCCGCCACGACATCGCCATTCTCGGCATGCACCAGCGGCATCGCGCCGAGTTCCGCGCAGCGGCGGAAGGACGAGAACATCTCGTCATCATTCACCATCAACGCGCCCTTATAAGCCATGAAATGCTTGAACGTCGTCACGCCGTGCTTGACGACCTCGGCCATATCCTCGCGCACCTGATCCGACCAATAGGTGATGCACATATGATAGGAATAATCCGTCGCCGCCTTCGCCGAGCGCTTGTCCCAATCCGCCCACGCATCCATCAGACGCTGCCCCTTGCCGGGAATGCAGAAATCCACAACCATCGTCGTGCCGCCGGAAAGCGCAGCCTTCGTGCCGCTTTCGTAATCATCTGCCGAATTTGTGCCCATGAACGGCATATCGAGATGGGTATGCGGATCAATGCCGCCGGGCATGATGAAGCACCCTGTCGCGTCAATCACCCTTGTGCCCGAAAGCCCGCTCCCGATCGCCGAAATGCTTTCGCCCTCGATCAGAACATCCGCCTTATACGTCCGGTCAGCGGTCACGATGGTCCCGCCCTTGATCAGCGTTGACATGTGTTTTCCCCTCTTTTCGCCTGTTTCTGGATCACTTTCGGTCTACGCGACAATTTCGGCTTTTTCGAGCACTGCTTGCAGAAGAACATTGGTTCCCATGCGCGCCCAATCCTGGCTGATATCTTCCGCCTCGTTATGACTGATCCCGTCAACACAGGGCGTGAAGATCATCGACGTCGGAGCCACCCTTGCGATATAGCAAGCATCATGCCCTGCACCCGACACGATATCCCGGTGTTTGTATCCGAAATGGTCCGCCGCCCGCCGGACAGCCCCGACACAGTCCGCATCGAACGCCACCGGTTTGTAATAGAACACCTGCCTGATCTCGCATTCAAGCCCGATTCCGTCCGTGATCGCCTTCACACCTTCCCGCAAGGCCACATCCATGGCCGAGAGCGTGTCGTCCTCCGGATGGCGGAAATCGACCGTCATGAACACCGACCCGGGAATTACATTGCGCGAATTCGGATAGGGGTTGAGCATCCCCACCGTCGACACCGCGTTTGGCGCATGTGCCAGCCCGATCCCGTTGACGAGCTCAACAATCCGTGCCGCCCCGAGCAACGCATCCTTCCGGCGCGGCATCGGCGTCGATCCGGCATGACTCTCGAATCCCGTCAGATTGATTTCATACCAGCGCTGCCCCTGGCCATGCGTCACAATACCCACATCACACGCCTCGGCCTCGAGAATCGGCCCCTGCTCGATATGCAGTTCAAAGAACGCATGGATCGTACGACCCCCCGTCGGTACCGCGCCCTGATAACCGATCCGCTTCAGCTCGTCGCCGAGCGTCTTGCCCTCGCTATCCGTGCACGAATAGGCAAAATCTTCCGTGTAGGCGCCCGCGAACACGCCCGAAGACACCATAGCCGGCACAAATCGTGAACCTTCCTCGTTCGTCCAGTTGGCAATCTCGATCGGATATCTCGTCTTGATGTTCAGATCATTCAGCGACCGCACCACTTCCAGCGCACCCAGCACACCCAGCACGCCGTCGAATTTGCCGCCGGTTGGCTGCGTATCTAGATGGCTCCCCATCATCACCGGCGGCAGAGAATTCTCGGTCCCAGCACGACGCGCGAACATATTGCCCATGCGGTCCACGCTCATCGTGCATCCCGCCGCCGTGCACCATGCCGCAAAAAGGTCACGGCCCTGCCTGTCGAGATCCGTCAATGTCAGCCTCTTGCAGCCGCCCTTCGGCGTTCCGCCGATCTTGGCCATTTCCATCAGGCTGTCCCAGAGCCTGACGGGATCGATACTGACATTCGAGAGATCGGCCATTGCACACTCCGTTTTCAGACGCTTTGCCACTACGCTATTATGAGTTTGACCAGATGGTCAATTCTTGTTCAAATCGGATCCGAAAAACCTCGGTATGCCCGCCGTCCGTCCGCCTGAAAGCACACATCCCATGCCCGTTACGCTTCCCGATCGAATCAAGCCGACCATCCGCGGCGCCAAGGAACAGCTCATTCTCGACGCTGCCGGCAAGGAATTCGCCGAACTCGGCTTCAAAGGTGCCACAACATCGGGGATCGCCCTGCGCGCGGGCATCCCCAAAGCCAATCTGCACTATTATTTTCCCACCAAGGAGGCACTCTATCGCGCCGTCACCGAAAACGTACTGACGGCATGGCTCGCCGCAGCCTCGTCCTTCGACGTTAATGACGACCCCGCCGAGGCCCTTGCCGCCTATATCGGCGCGAAGATGGACATGGCACGCACCGACCCGCTCGGCTCGAAAATCTGGGCCAGCGAGATCATGCGCGGCGCACCCGTCATCGAGGATTTCCTGCACACCACGCTCGCCACATGGCTCGCCTCCCGCGAGGCGATCATCCGGAGCTGGATCGACAAAGGCCTGATCGTCCCCATGCAGCCACGCTACCTCATCTATCTGATCTGGGCCGCCACCCAGCATTATGCCGATTTCGACCACCAGATCACCGCGCTGAATGGCAGCGCCCCGCTCGACGACGCCGCCTTCACCACCGCCAAAACCCAGCTGATCGCCACCCTGCTGCGCGGCGTCCTCGCGCGATACGACTAGGCCTACCTTTCACAAAGGACAGGTAGGGCAAGGGCCGAGGCGTCTTTCCGCTTTTCCCCACCCCTGTTCCGTGATATTTTCTTACTAATCATTGATCGATCGCATAGAAGTAAGAGATGTCGGACACCGCAACCCTCTCGTCAAAATTCCAGATTTCCATTCCCAAATCCGTCCGCACCGCGCGTCACTGGCGGGCGGGGCAGGAATTTGCCTTCATCCCGAAAGGCACAGGCGTGCTGCTTGTGCCGGTTCCTGACCGCGCAACACTTACGGGCCTCGCCAAAGGCGCAACTCCCGCCGATTATCGCGACCGCAAAGACCGGTTCTGATGCGCCTCGTCGACACCTCGGCCTGGATCGAATGGCTGATCGCCTCACCCGCAGGCCTCCGGATCGAACCGCTACTGCCACCCCGCGCGGAGTGGCTCGTCCCAACCATCATCCAGCTTGAGCTGGCGAAATGGCTCACCCGCGAAGCGGGCGAGGACAAGGCCGATCAGGTCATCGCCTTCACCCAATTGTGCCATATCAGGCCCCTCGACACCAAACTCGCACTCAACGCCGCCGAAATCAGCCGCAAACACGGCCTCGCAACCGCCGACGCCATTGTCTACGCCACCGCGCTGGATCAAGGCGCGGAAATACTCACCTGCGACGCCCATTTCGAAGGCCTCCCCGGCGTTCTCTATATTGCCAAGTCCGGTGCTTGAGATGTGAGCCTGTTTGCCGTTTTCGAGTCGAGAATGGACGCGAAGTTCTTGAGGGTTGTGGTTTCAAACCAAGCTTCTCGACCACGGAACATATCCCAGACTTGTTTTCTACAGACAACAGCAGTGCAATTTTTGGCTAACCGGAGTTTTGCCCGATATCCGATAACAGAATAGACTTTTTATATCAAAACAGATATAAGGCCGCATGAAGCCTGTTTCCTTTCTCGGAGATTCTCTCGACGAGGTGCGGTCATTTCCCGATGACGCGCGCCGCGACGCGGGTTTCCAGATTGGTCGGCTTCAGCTTGGTCTTGATCCAAACAACTGGAAACCGATGAAAACCGTCGGTCCCGGCGTCCGTGAAATCCGGGTACGGGAAGCATCCGGTGCCTATCGGGTGATCTACATCGCCACGCTCGAAGATGCCGTTTACGTCCTTCACGCCTTCCGGAAGAAGACGCAGGCGACATCGAAACGCGACCTTGACCTCGCGACCACGCGGTTCAAGGAACTCATTCGGAGAGAGAAACGATGACCGTAGAACGTTTCGACAGCGTCTGGGACGCACTGGAAAATTCGCCCGCAGAGGCCGCGAACATGAAGGCCCGGTCCGGCTTGATGATCGCAATTCAGGAGGCCGTCGCAGGCTGGAAACTCACACAAACCGAAGCAGCCAAACGGCTCGGCGTCACCCAGCCACGAATGAACGACCTCTTACGCGGCAGAATCGATAAATTCAGCCTCGACGCGCTGATGATCCTCGCAACGGACGCAGGCCTCACTGTTGAATGGAGCGTCGCAAAGACTGCCGCTTGAGTGGGAATTACTCGGGCGATTTTGTCATTTGAGAAACGCAATCCCCTCAATCCCAACCCAAAACCCCGCTCACCCGATCAAATCATCCAAAGTAATGCCCAAAGCCGAGGCCAGTTTGCGATAGGTCTCAACCGTTCCTTCCCGCTTGCCCGTTTCGATTTGCGAGAGATAGGCCGATGCGATCCCCGCTTTTTTCGCCAGTGCCGCCGCCGTCAGGCCGCGATGTTCCCGCCAGATGCGGACGCGGCTCTCGCCATCCAGAATCGCATCCACCATGGCGGACGGCAAAAGCTCTTCTTCGCCTGTGGCCAAACGGTCCCGGAAACGGCGGACGGCAGCACGATCCTCGCTATCCTCGAGCGCTTCCAGCAAGCGCAGATACTCCGCTTCGGGGAGAACAACCATCCGCTCGCCCTTCGGCGTCGTAATCATTTGCTGGTTCATGGATACCCCCTCACGAATAGGCGTCGGCACGGGACGCGATTTTGATGACGTCAATAACTTCAAACGTTTCACTGAACACAACCCGCCAATCACCCACACGCAAACGCAACACGCCGTCCTCGCCCTTCAAAGCTTTGACATTCTGGGCCAAGCTTGCAGGATCAACCGCATATTGGTTGATTTTCGCACGGATCAATTGCGATGTATTTCGCGGACACCGCGCCAAAACCCTCAACGCCTGTTTGGAATACGTCACTTTCCGTGCCGAATATGACATGGTCAAAGTCCAAATTCAATAGCTAATTGCTAATATTTATTCTCATGATAGTTGCTAAATGCAAACTCACGCACGCTCACACACAAACGGCAACAGCATTTACCACCCCCCGCCCCTTGCGCTCAAGCCTTGCTGCACTATATCGGTCACGTCTGTTAAAACGATGTAGAGGGACTTTCCGATGAGCAAAAAAGCAGCTTCCGCCGCTGAAACCCATTCCTTTCAGGCCGAGATTGCCCAGCTCCTGCACCTCATGGTGCATTCGATCTATTCCGAAACCGATATTTTCCTGCGCGAGCTGATCTCCAACAGTTCCGACGCCTGCGACAAGCTGCGTTATGAAGCGCTCGATGCGCCCGATCTCATGGCGACAGGCGGCGATCTCGCCATCAGCATCCGCCCCGACAAGGATGCCAAAACCCTGACCATCTCCGATACCGGCATCGGCATGGACCGGCAGGAAATGATCGACAATCTCGGCACGCTCGCCCGCTCGGGCACCCGCGCCTTCATGGACCGCATCAAACAGGCGCAAGAGGCCCGCGAGGGCAAGGACGGCGCGCAGCTCATCGGCCAGTTCGGCGTCGGCTTTTATGCCGCCTTCATGGTGGCAGACCGCATCGAGGTCACCAGCCGCCGCGCCACTGCGAAAGAGGCCTTTGTCTGGACATCGACGGGCGGCGAGGGCTTCACCATTGAAGCCGCCGACAAGGCCCGCGCCGCGCGCTGTGTCCGCGGCACCGAGATCGTGCTGCATCTCAAGCCCGACGCCCTCAAATATCTTGAAGCCGACGAGATCGAGCGCATTATCGGCCGCTATTCCGATCACATCCAGTTCCCGATCATGTTGCAGGTCGATGCCGACACCTCCCGCCAGATCAACAAGGCCAGCGCGCTCTGGCAGCGCTCGAAATCCGAACTCACACCCGAGGATTACACCGAGGCCTACCGCACACTCTGCAACGCCTATGACGAGCCCGCCCTCACGCTGCATTACAAGGCCGAGGGGCGGCAATCCTACGCCGTCATGCTGTTCGTGCCCTCGGTCCGCCCGTTCGATCTCTACGATCCCAATTTCAAGAACGGCGTGAAACTCTATGTCCGCCGTGTCTTCATCGCCGACAACACCAAGCTCCTGCCGAATTATCTGCGCTTCGTCAGCGGCATTGTCGACAGCGAGGATCTGCCGCTCAATATCTCCCGCGAAATGCTGCAAAACAACGTCCAGCTCGCCCAGATCCGCAAGGCAATCACCGGCAAAATCATCGCCGAACTCGCCCGTCAGGCCGAAAACGAGCCCGAAACCTATCTCAAAATCTGGGAAACATTCGGCCCCACCCTCAAGGAAGGGCTCTACGAGGACCGCGAGCGGAAGGACGATCTCTTGCCGCTCGCCCGCTTCACCACCACCCATGGTGACACGCCCCGCTCGCTCAAAGAGTACATCGCCGATCTCAAGCCGAACCAGACGGAAATCTATTACCTCGTCGGCGACAGCATCGCCCGCCTCAAGGCCAATCCGAAGCTCGAAGCCGCCCGCGCCCGCGGGATCGAAGTGCTGCTCCTCACCGATCACGTCGACGCCTTCTGGACGTCCGGCATGCTCGATTTCGATGGCAAGAAGCTCACCTCGCTCAGCCAGGGCAATGTCGATCTCAGCCTCGTCCCGCTGCTCGATGCCGAGGCGGACAAACCCGCCGACGATGCCGCGAAAGACACGGACGATGAGATCATCGCCTCCCTGAAAGACGTGCTGAAAGAAACAGTATCCGACGTCCGCGCCTCCTCGCGCCTCACCGACAGCGCCGCCTGCCTCGTTGCAGGCTCGTTCGGCTATGATCGCGAACTCGAGCGCATTCTCTCCCGCCACAGCAAGGGCACGGGCACCAAGCCGATTCTCGAAGTCAATCTCCGCCACCCGCTGCTCCGCGCCATCCCGCGCGCCACCGGGCCGGATCTCGACGATCTCGCCCATCTCCTGCTCGAGCAGGCGCAGATCATCGACGGCGAAATCCCCGAAGATCCCGCAGCCTTCGCCGCCCGCCTCAACCGCCTCGTCATGCGCGGTCTGGCCGGCTGATTATTGCGCCAGAAATCCCCCGTCGACCGCGAGCGTGTGCCCCGTCACCATCGCGGCGGCGGGACTGACCAGATAAATCACCGCCCCCACCACATCCTCGATCTCGGCAATCCGCCCCAAAGGCGTCATCGCCTCCATCCGCGCCAGCAGCTCGGGATTATCCGTCAGCGGCTTGATGAAATCCGTCCGCACCCATGTCGGCGCAATCGCATTCACGCGGATAGTGTGCGGCGCCCATTCCACGGCCAGCGCCCGCGTCATATTCACCACCGCGCCCTTGGTCGATTGATACGAGATATTCGGATAAAGCCCGCCGCCCGAAAGCCCCATGATCGAGGCCGTATTGACAATCGCGCCCCGATTTTTCGGGATCATATGCCGCGCCGCAGCCCGTGCACATAAAAACACGCCCGTAAGGTTCACCTTCAGCACCGCTTCCCAATCCGCAACGCTCAGCTCGATCGTCGGACGCCGGATCGCGAGCCCCGCATTGTTGATCAAACTATCAATCCGCCCCTCGCGCGCGACAATTGCCGCCATCGCCGCATCCACCGAGGCCTCGTCGGTCACATCCACCCCATGCGCGACGGCTTGCAGCCCTTCGCCGGCAATCATCGCCGCCGCTTCCGTCGCAGCGGTTAGATCACGATCAAGGAGATGCACCCGCGCGCCCGAACGCGCCATGCCGAGCGCGATGCCCCGCCCGATCCCCTTGCCGCCACCCGTCACCGCCGCCACGCTGCCCTCGAGCGAAAACGCCCGGCGCGGATCAAATCCTGTCGAAGCACCAGCCATCCGAGATATCCGTTCTGTTACACGCTCACCTGATCAACGTCACTTGGTCGGCGTTGGTGCCGCCGCATTCAACAGCCCCGCCGCCTTCAAATCGCTCCACACACCCGCTGGCACCGTTGCCGCAGCGTCCGCCACATTGGCCACCACTTCCGCCGGCGTCACGCCGCCCAGCACAACCGAGACCACCGCCGGATGCGCCATAGAGAATTGCAACGCCGCCTTCCGGATCGTCGTGCCATGCGCCGTGCAAATCGCTTCGATCTTCCTTACGCGCTCCATAATCTCCGGCGATGCCGGCGCATAATCGAACCGCGCACCGGGCACAGCCCCCACGGCGAGAATGCCGGAATTGTAGACGCCCGCGAGCATCACGCCGATCTTCTTCTCCACCGCCAGCGGCAGAAACTCCTCGAGCCCCGTCTGCACCAGCAGCGAGTACCGGCCCGCCATCATCGTCACGTCGAAATCGCCCGCGCGCGCAAATTTCGCGCACATATCCGCCTCGTTGATGCCGACGCCGATCCCGCCAATCACCTTCTCGCTGCGCAATTTGTCGAGCGCGACATAGGCCCCGTCCATCGCCTCCTTGAACCGCCGGTCCACGTCATGCTTGCCATGCGTCCACACATCGCAATCATGGATCAGTACGATATCGAGCCTGTCCAGCCCCATGCGCAGCAGCGAATGCTCGATCGAGCGCATCGCCCCGTCATAGGAATAATCAAACCGCGGCACATGCGGAAAACCACCCGCAAACCCCGGCGAATAGACGTCCTTCTTCTCGGCCGCCGGGCGTCCCATCGGGTTCATGATGCGCCCGATCTTCGTCGAAACCAGCACATCCTTGCGCGTCGCATGGCGCAAACCGCTCCCGAGACGCACTTCGGCAAGGCCATTGCCGTAATGCGGCGACGTATCGAAAATCCGCACGCCACTGGCAACCGCCTGCTCCACCGTCGCAATCGCCGTCTTCTCGTCGAGCTTTGCATACAGATCGCCAATCGGCGCGGTGCCGAGCCCGACAACGGAGAAATCCATCCCCGTGCCGTTCCGCGTTGTAAAATGCCTGATCTCCATGCGAGCCTCCCTGAAAATTGAAAATGCGATATCGCAGCGGGTAAGTCTGTCAGTGTCTCCGGACAACGCGTCTGATGAGAATCGGCGCAGCAATCGAGATGATCAGCAACAAACCGAGCAGCACATTGATCACAATGCCCGGCACATTCATCAGCGACAGGCCGAACGTAGTCAGCCCGAGCACGAACACCGCCAGCACAACGCCGCCAATCGTCCCGATCCCGCCTGAAATCGCGACGCCGCCCAGAATAACCACGGTAATGATATCCAGCTCCCAGCCGAGCGCGATATTGGGCCGCATCGTCCCGATCCGCGCCGTCAACAGCACCGCGCCAAGGCCCGACAGCAAGCCCGAGAGCGTAAACAGCGCAAAGCGGATCCGGTCCACCCGGATACCCGAAAACCGCGCCGCCACCGGATTCGCGCCAATGGCAAACAACCGCCGACCCGTCGCCGTCAAATGCAGAAACACCGCAAACGACGCCGCCAGCACCAGAAAAATGAAGAATGACAGCGGCACGGGCGGCCAATCGATAAAATAGGTCTGGCCGAGATCCAGAAACGCCTGCGGATAGGTCGTCAGCGCCTGATCGCCCAACGATACCTGCGCCAAGCCGCGAAACAGCGACATCGTGCCAATCGTGATCACGATGGAAGGTACGCCGCTCCGCGTCACGAGAAACCCGTTAAACGCCCCGCAGAGACCGCCAATCGCGATGCCCGCGACAATCAGCACAAAAGGGCCATACCCCGCCGCACCGAGAAACCCGACTACGAGTGCCGACAGCGCCACAATGGCCGCAACCGACAGGTCAATCTCCCGCACCAGAATCAGCAACGCCATAACCAGCGCGATAATCGCCTTTTCCGAGAAATTATACGTCGCATCCGCCAGATTATACGGATCGAGGAAATAGGGCGATTTCACGATATTGCCGATGATCACCGCAATCAGCAGCATCACCAGAATACTCTCCCAGCGCAGCAGCACGTCCGCGAGGCGTCGTGGCGCATGGTCGGCGACGCGATAGCGCTCCGCACCCGCCGCACTCTTGGCCTCGGACTGGTTTGAAACTGTCACCGGCTCACGCATCATCCGTCCTCACGCCTTTGCCCGCGCTGCCGCGCGCCGTGCCTCGGGAAGTATCAACTTGCCGCCCCGCCCTTCGGCGCGGGCATTGATGATCACCGCCGCCAAAATCACAACGCCGGAAATCGCCATCTGCCAGAACGGCGACACCTGCATCACCGGCAGCGCATTCACGATCACCCCGGTAAACAGCGCCCCGAGCAGCGTTCCCGCCACCGTGCCGATCCCGCCACCAATCGAGACGCCGCCGATCACGCACGCCGCAATCACCGTCAATTCATAGCCGCTCGCAATCTCGACATAGGCCACGCCATAGCGCGCCACCCATAAATACCCGCATATGCCGGCAATCGCGCCCGAAATCGCGTAGGCCATCAACTCCTGATGCGTCAGGCTGATGCCGCAATACCGCGCCGCAACCGGGTTGCCCCCCACCGCATAAAGTCCCCGTCCGGCCCGCGTCATGCTGAGAAAAAACCACGCCGCGAGCGATACCAGAACCGCAATCCAGAACACGCTCGACAATCCGAGAAATTCAAGCTTTGGAAAGCCCGCAAAGGTCGAGCTCATCTCGCTCGCATTCACCTGGTCGCCACCCGCAACCACAACGATCATCCCGCGAAAAATCGCCAGCGTCCCAAGCGTCACCACAATCGGCGGAATACCGAGATACGCGATCAAAGCCCCGTTGATCATCCCGAGCCCGCACCCGATCACAAGCGCCGAGGCGAGATAGACAATAGCGGGAAGGTCCGGAAACGCCTGGTTGAGCATGCCGACAAGCATTCCCGTCAACGCCAGATTGGCCGCAACCGACAAATCAATCCCGCGCGTCAGGATCACGACCATCTGGCCGAGCGCCATCATGAACAAAAACGCCGTATCATTCAGCACGCCCACGCCGTTTTCGAGCGTCCCGAACGCCGGCGTCGAGATGCTGATCCCGGTCACCATCACCAGCACGATCAGGCCGAGCATGATTTCCCGATATTTCAAAAACAGGCTCATGCGGCTCTCCCTTCAATCGGGGTTCCGGTCGCCGCCGCCACAATCGCCTCGGGGCTCCATGCCTGTGCGCCGGTTCCCTCGCCGCGCACGAACCGTGCCACAATCCGCCCCTCATGCATCACCAGCACGCGGTCGGACAGGCCCATAATCTCCGGCAATTCGGAACTGATCAGGATCACCGCCAGTCCCTCCTCGGCCAATTCGCCGATAAAATCATGCACCGCCGCCTTGGAACCGATATCGATCCCCTTGGTCGGCTCATCCAGAATGATCACTTTCGGCTTGGTCGCGAGCCATTTGGCAATCACGACTTTCTGCTGGTTGCCACCTGAGAGATCACCCAGAGTCTGCTCCCAATGCGCCGCCTTCACCGATAAACGCCCGCCCAGAAGCCGCGTCGCCTTCATCTCGGAGGCCAACGACAAAAATCCGTTCCGGACATGCTCGGCAAGGGACGCCAGCGTTGTATTCGCCCGGATGCCGAGCGGCAGAAACGCGCCCTGATGCTGCCGGTCCTCGGGCACATAGGAAATCCCCGCCTCGATCGCGTCAATCGGCGCCTTGATCGCAAGCTCGCGCCCGTTCATCACAACACGGCCGGAGGTCGGCGGCGTCATGCCGAACACGCATTGCATCACTTCCGAGCGCCCCGCGCCGACAAGCCCGTAAAGCCCGAGAATTTCGCCCTTGTGCAGCGAGAAAGAAACATCCGCGAACTCGGTCGCGTTTGTCAGGCCTTCCACCTCGAGCACGCGCGCACCAATTGGAATGTCGCGCTTCGGGAAAACCTGATCAATCGGACGTCCCACCATCAGCCGCACCAGATCCGGTTCGGTCACGTCGCGGGTCAACCCCTCGCCGACCTTCTCGCCGTCACGCAGACACACCCACCGGTCCGAGAGCCGGAAAATCTCGTCAAACTTGTGCGAAATGAACAGGATGGCCCGTCCCTCCGCCTTGAGCTGCGCGATAATGCGGAACAACTCGTCAATCTCGTGGCGCGAAAGCGCCGCCGTCGGCTCGTCCATGATGATCACGCTGGCATCATGGCTCAGCGCACGCGTGATCTCGACCATATGTTTTTGCGCAACGGAGAGCGTCTTGAGCAGCGCATCGGCGTCAAAATCCGCCTCGATCCGCTGCAGCAACGTCTTGGCCCGCGCCTTCGTCTCTTTCCAGTCAATCAGACGACCGCCCGGCATATGGCCCATAAAAATATTCTCGGCGACGCTCAGATCGTCGAACATCACCGTTTCCTGATGGATCGCGGCAATGCCTGCGCTCCATGAATCCCGCGGCGACACAAAATGCCGCTGCTTGCCTGCAACCGAGATTTCGCCCGCATCCGGCGTGTAAATGCCGGTGAGAATCTTCACGATGGTCGATTTACCCGCCCCGTTTTCGCCGATCAGCGCCGTGACTTCGCCCGCCCGCAGGTCGAGCGAAACATCATGGAGTGCGCGAACGCCCGGAAAACTTTTCGAGACGTGCGACAGCGTGAGAATGGGAGCGGTCAAAGTATCGTTGGTCAATGCGATCTCACGCAAAAGGAAGTCCGCCATCCCGACCGAAATAACCCGGCGGGATGGCGGTCATCACTGTTAAGCTCCGATAGAGAGATTGCTATCAGAAGATTTTTGCGAACTTCTCGACATTGCTCTTGTCGAAGGTGAATGGCTCGGCCATCGCTGCCTCGCCGTCATCACCGACCTTGGTTTCGCCGATACGGCCCATCTTGACCGTCTTGCCGGGGCCGGCATCGGCACCCTTGAGGATCGACGCCATGATCTGCGTTGCGGCATAGCCGTAATCAACCGGATTCCAGATCGCAAACGTATCGCACGCGCCCTTCAGAACCGCGTCCTTCATTTCGGAAGGCAGGCCGAGACCGGTAATGAAGATCTTGCCCACGAGACCGCCATCCATGATAGCCTTCGCACCGGACCGGATACCGATCGTGGTTGGCGAGATGACGCCCTTCAGGTTCGGATAGGCCTTCACGAGCGATTGCATTTCGCGATAGCTCTTGTCGTCCTGGTCGTCGCCATACACCGTCGTCACCAGCTTGATCTTGGCATATTCCGGCTTCTTCAGCTCGTCCTTCATCGCTGCGATCCAGGAATTCTGGTTCGTCATCGTGGAGGCTGCCGAGAGAATGGCGATTTCGCCTTCGCCCTTGATCGTCTTGGCAATCATCTGGACCTGCTTCGCGCCGATCAGAGCGGTCGACGAGGCGTTCAGATGCATGATCCGGCCGTCCTTGGCGATGGCCGAGTCGAACGAGATCACCTTGATGCCGCGCTGCATGGCCTTCTTGCCGACCGGAACGAGCGCGTTCGCATCGTTCGACGACACCATGATACCGTCAACCTTCTGCGCGATCAGCGCATCGATCACGGCGATCTGGTCTTCCGGGGTCGCCTTGGTCGGCGCCGTATAGATGACTTCAATTCCGCCGAGTTCCTTGGCGGCTTCATTCGCGCCGTCACGGCACGCATCAAAATAGCTGTTACCCAAATTCTTCACGACCATGGCAATCCGGAGATTGGCAGCATTGGCCGATGTCATCATGCCGAGCGGCAATGTTGAACCGAGCGCGCCTGCACCAATCATCTGCAAAAGGCGGCGGCGATCCGTCTTAATCATCATATGGGACATATCTTCCTCCAGTTGGGGCCGGATTGTCGTTTCGCAATCGGCTTGCGGTACATTAGGCTTGGACCTCGCATCCGGTCAATCGCCATTTATCTGACCTCCTATCCGTCAAATGCCCGAACAAGTGTCACGAATCGTCCGAAAAATACAAAAGTGTCATCAAAATGAATTGCCATTTTGCTCCAATCCCCGGATAGAAAAGCTATGACGACCATCAGTCCATTTGCGGTGTGTGGTTCCGCAACGTGCCAGTCAGGGAGATCCCGATGAAGATCAAATCCATCAAGGCCTGGCAGGTCGATTTGCCGCTCAAAGAGGGCCGCTACAGCTGGTCGAATGGCAATTTCGTCGAGGTGTTCGATACGACCGTCGTCGCCGTCGAAACGGATGTCGGCATCACAGGCTACGGCGAATGCTGCCCGCTCGGCTCCGCCTATCTCCCCGCTTACGCCGCGGGTGTCCGCGCCGGCCTTCAGGAAATCGGCCCGAAAGTCATCGGCATGGATCCGACCGATCTCGGCGTCCTCAACCGCCATATGGACTCCGTCCTGCGCGGCCATCCCTATGTCAAAGCCCCGATCGACGTCGCCTGCTGGGACATTCTCGGCAAGGTCGCGGGCCTGCCCGTCTACAAATTACTCGGTGGCGCCGAACAAGCCGAAATCGATCTCTACCGCGCCATTTCCCAAGTTCCGCCAAAGCAGATGGCCGAGAACGTCGCCGGCTACAAGCGCGAGGGCTACCGCAAATTCCAGCTCAAAGTCGGCGGTGACGCCAATGAGGACATCGCCCGCATCCGCGCCTGCCGCGAGATCCTCGACCCGTCCGATACGCTGGTCGCAGACGCCAATACCGGCTGGACGATGGCCGAAACCGCGCGCATCATCGCCGCCACCGCCGATCTCGACATCTACATCGAACAACCCTGCCCGACCTATGAGGAATGCCTCTCCGTCCGCCGCCGCGCGATCCGCCCCTGGGTGCTCGACGAGGTAATCACCGGGCTCGACGTGCTGGTCCGTGCGCTGGGCGATCACGCAATGGATGTCATCAATCTGAAAATCTCCAAGGTCGGCGGCCTCACCAAGGCCCGCCAGATGCGCGATCTCTGCGTCAGCTCCGGCATCCCGATGACCATCGAGGACACATGGGGCGGCGATATCGTCACCGCCTCCATCGCCCATCTCGCCCGCTCGACACCGGCGGAATTCTGCTTCTCCGCCACAGATTTCAACAGCTATGGCACGGTCACGATTGCCGATGGCGCGCCACAGCGCAAAAACGGCCGCATGACAGCGTCCGACGCCCCCGGCCTCGGCATCACGCCGCG
>JBJTDR010000034.1:0-4555 GCA_046092445.1 Hyphomicrobiales bacterium
CCGATGGTCCGCTTAATATGACGGTTGGGGGTTGCCAGGGTATGGCCGTCATAGGGGTTTCCGGGCAGCACCACGGCATGGATAGCGAACTGCCCGCCTTTCGAGCGCAGCAGCGTGGTGGCAATCGAGACCTTCACGCCGAACTCGTAAGGCGCATAGGCCTTTCCCTTGCCGATGCATTCGACCTCCGGGGCATGCCGGCTGTAGATCTTCTTGTCCCTCCGGTTCTGTTTTTGCCCCTGCACCCTGCTGTCGAGGTGGAGGGGCTTGCGGAAGATGTCCTGCGGCTCGTCGTCGCTGGCGATCTGGCGGGGGATATCGCGAATGGTGCGCCCCAGATAGGTTCGGAGGGTGCGAAGCGCCTTGTTGGCGCGCTTGAACGGCCATAGCGCTGGTGCCGGATCAGGGCAAACTTTCCGACCCGCACATAGGACTGCCGCAGATCGAGGCCAGTCTTCTTCGCCAGTGACACCAGCCGTTCGCGGGCCCGGTCGAGGAGCTTGGCGTCAGTCGGGAACATGATCTTCTTGGGCTGTACCGTGGTGTCGACGATTACCCATCTGGTGTCTTCAGGTCGCATTGCCCCGGTCGTTACCGCCACGAACAGGCTCTCCTGCAGCATGGACATGATGTGCTCCTCGCTCATCCTCTGCCGCCACAGGGTCATCGAAGAGCGGTCGAAGGGTGGATCGTGCCGAAAGAAGGTCTCACCGCAGGAGAACGGGTTCTCCACCCAGCAGGCGCAGAGCACCCGTCCGAGAGAGTGAACGTGTGCTTCAGAATCGCCAGCCCCGCCATCAGCCGCGTCGGCAAGGGCGGCATGCCCGGCCCATCGCTGTAGACCTCGCCGCAGCGGGCCTCGATAGCCTCCCACGACACCGTATTCGCCAGACCGACAACCTCATGGTTCATATTGATGATCTGGTCGAGGCGTGACCGGAACAGGTCCATCTCTCCCGTCTCGCGCCGCTCACGTGGCTTCATCACCGAATCCTCCGCCGCTCTCGCAACAGAGTGAATCACGCCTCGTGACCGCAGTGAACCGCGAAATGATTTTGCAAGGAAACCAGTGCCACCAGCCCGCTTTCCTGCAAATGCGAAAACTTCGAGCGACGAGATCAGACTCTGAAATCAACGGCTTGGGAATTGTTCACGGCCGACAAATTAAAGACATGTCTCCAACGATAATTCGTTTGCCAATTGCCTGTGTGCGACCACAATGTGTTGAGGATTGATGGATAGTTGCGTGCAAAATTTAATCAAAATAGGCTCGTCATGCAAAAAGTAATCGAGAACGGCAGTCAGGAATTCGGTATTTGCGATAGAATTTCTCAACGTATTTACGTCGACGCCCGTCAAATTTATGAAGTATGAAAATTGATTCGTATCGGACGCAAGAAAACAGAATGCTGCTACAGCTATTTCTTCCGAGTTTATAAATTCTTCGCGATGCTTCATTTTCGATAATTATTTTCTAACGTAATTTTTGGTCTGACGGAGGAAAATCTCTGTTTCCGTTTCATTTGGTACTCGTTCCTTCGTTCGACTGAATCCGGGGTCCGAGGTGCTTTTCATTCCGCTTTCGAGCGAGTTCCATTTGGACTATTCGCTCCCGTGATGATGCCTTTTGCCGCGCTGTTCGAATTGAGAAGCAGTGGGCGCAACACACACCCAATTCATATCGCGGGCTATTTTGATCGTCTGGTGTCAGTGGCATAAGGCAACCAAAACACAACTCGACGTCGGCAGGTTTAACTCCATGCCCAACCGCTACACGTTTATCGAAGACAAAACAGCTGCCACGCCATTTGCTCTGCTCTGGTTTTACAACTTCAAGGTAACGCAATACACCACCGCTTAGCTGATACACTTCGGTAAATCCGAGGTGGAGCATATATGCGCTGGCTTTTTCGCATCGAATACCTCCTGTGCAATAGAGCGCGATTTTTTTATTTTTATTTTCAAGTTGTGATCCGTCGATGAAATTTGGAAATTCTGAGAATGATTTTGTTTTCGGATTTATTGCCCTCTCAAAAGCGCCAAGTTTAATTTCGTAATTATTACGCACGTCAATCAATGTGACGTCGCCGCTCTCGATAAATCCGTTCCAATCTATCGGATCCACAAGCTTCCCTGTCTTCTCGTGAGGAGCAATGTCGGGAACGCCGAGAGTTACGATTTCTGATTTCAGCCTTACCTTCATTCGGAGAAAGGGCATTTCATTTGTGAACGAGAGTTTAGGGCGTAAATGGAATTTATCGAATGTTTGATGAATTGCGGCCAGTGCAATTCCAATCGCTTCGTCGGAACCTGCAATTGTTCCGTTAATTCCCTCTGGCGCAAGAAGAATAATTCCCCGTATAGCATTTTTTGTACATATATCGTGGATTGCGGGCCTTATCGTCTTGTACTCCGAAAGCGAGCAGAATTGATAAAAAGCGGCGACTGTTATCTGTGACATCTGTTGATACTCTATCATTTAGACTAGGCCATTACTTCTATTGAACCGATACAGAAAAGAACTGGCTATCGGTGTCCTGTGTCGGTGAAATGTTACGAGCTTATATGTTATACAAAAAATTTCCATTCTGACACAAAATTGAGATGTTAGGAATCAAATGACCTGTTTGATTCATATTTGATCCACCTCAGTTTGAAATTTCAGCATGACCCCCCGCTCACTCAATGCAATCAGATATTTGACTGGATGAAGATGAAAGCCGACTCAGGTTACATGAATGGTCTGATCTTGGTTTTCGGGTCTGCGATAATCTGGAGCTTCGGTGGGGCATTAGCTAGATATTTGACCATTGAGGATATTTGGACAATCGTTTTCTGGCGATCTGTCTGGGCCACGCTGTTTCTGGTTGGATTTGTGGTTTATCAAGCTGGACTTGGCGGCACTTTGGTGAAATTTCGCTATTTGCGGTGGCCGGGTTTTGTGGTTGCCGGGTGCTTCTGCGTGGCTTCAATATCTTTTGTCGTTGCGCTAAATTACACGACTGTTGCTAATATTTTGTTTGTTCAGGCGACAGTACCGTTGATTGCGACCCTAACGACATGGCTATTTTTCGGGGAACGAGTAACAAAACCTACACTCGCCGCTATGGGACTTGTGATCTTTGGCGTGACTGTGATGGTTTCGGGTTCGTTCAGTGGTCAAATATCACCTATTGGTGATTTGCTTTCGCTTTTGATCGCGGCTTCCTTTGCTAGTGCAACGGTTTTGACTCGTCGATATTCCGAAATTCCAATGGTACCAGCAGTCATCCTCGGGGTCGGCTTGGCGTCAGTTATTGCTCTCGCTCAGGCTGATCGCATCGTCGTTCCCGGTTTTGATCTAGCGATTTTGTTTATATTTGGAGCGCTAAATCTGGGACTGGGATTGTCGCTGTTCGTTGTTGGAGCGCGGTTGATACCAGCGCCAATCGCTGCACTTATTGGAACAACCGAGCCAGTTTTTGGCCCGCTTTGGGTATGGCTCGTACATAACGAAGTACCGAATGTCAGAACAATTATCGGCGGAATAATTGTTATCTCCGCCCTTTTCCTCAATTCGGCCTACCAGCTAAGGCGTTTGGGTACCGGTAAGCAATCCCCTAGTTGATTTATTGTACTTGCTCAACGCTATTGCTGAATTTTATATTTGGAGACAGGGCAAGCTGGTCTGCTTTCGAAATGATCAGTAAGGACTTGGCGCGTTTCCGTCCGTCCTTTAACGGATGGCAATTCTGGAGATCATCAAAATGAAAACCATCATGATCGTTGAGGATAATGAGCTCAACATGAAATTGTTCAACGATCTTCTTGAAGCAAACGGTTACAAGACGATTAAGACTTCAAATGGAACCGACGCTTTACCTTTGGCAAAACTTCACAGCCCAAATCTGATCCTTATGGATATCCAGTTGCCTGAAGTCTCAGGTGAAGATGTAATCGAATGGTTGAAGGCAGACCCCTTAACACAGTCAATTCCAATCATCGCAGTTACGGCGTTCGCAATGAAGGGGGACGAAGCCCGAATTCTCGGTAAGGGATGTGAGGCTTATCTCTCGAAGCCAATTTCAATCAACAAGTTTTTGGATGTTGTCCGAGAATATGCAATGTAAAAATGGAGCAATAAGAATTGATCATAGCTAATGACATAATTCGAAAATAACCTGTCATTTGATTTTTGCTTCCTTAAATTCAACGTGTTTTCGTGCCACTGGATCATATTTCCTCTGAGTTATCTTTTCGGTCATTGTTCTCGAATTTTTCTTGGTCACATAAAAATAGCCTGTCTCTGCCGTAGAGAGAAGTTTTACTTTAACTGTGTTCGCTTTAGCCACGACGGTTTTCCTCTAGAAGTTAATTGATGAAGCACCGGAAGAAAAATTGTGCTGAAAATGCTCAGCGGTTTCACCTCCTAACTATCGGAATGAAAAAATTTGTCAACGAATTTGGATCGAAACAATACGCAAATTGGTTATATTTAAAAAGTAAAAAATCACACATGATTTTAAAAATTTGAAATTTAACTCGATAGAATCAAAGAAATTTTTTAATAAAACAA
>JBJTDR010000035.1:0-14901 GCA_046092445.1 Hyphomicrobiales bacterium
ATGATCTGATATTCGAGTTTACCGCCGCCAATGGTTCCGGTGAAGCTGCCATCCGGCCGCACGATCATCCGCGCGCCAGGTTCGCGCGGAGCCGAGCCGCGCGTCGAAACGATCGTGACAAGAGCAACGCGCCCTGCCGCCTCGATACTTTCCCGTATCCTTGCCCAGACCAACAGTTCCATCAGAAGCCGCCGCCGCCTCCCAACGCCCGCACGGCGCGCAAAACAGACTCCGGCGTTGCCGGTGCATCGAGCGGCACGGGAGTTCCGGGAGCGATCGAATGGACGGCGTCCGCAACGGCGGAGAAGACGGAAAGCGCAAGCATCACCGGTGGTTCGCCTACCGCCTTGGAGCGATAAACCGTCTCCTCGCGGTTCGGGCCATCATGCAGTGCGACGCGGAAATCGGCGGGAATATCGGACGCAACGGGGATTTTATAGGTCGAGGGCGCGTGTGTGCGCAGATGGCCCTTCTCGTCATAAACAAGTTCTTCGGTGGTCAACCACCCCATGCCCTGCACAAAGCCGCCTTCGATCTGGCCGATATCGATGGCGGGGTTCAGCGAATGGCCGACATCATGCAGGATATCGACGCGATCCACGATCATCTCGCCGGTGAGCGTGTCGACTGTCACCTCCGTGCACGCAGCACCCCATGCGAAATAATAGAACGGGCGGCCCTCTGCATTCTGGCGATCCCATACCACTTTCGGCGTTTTGTAGAACCCTGCCTCCGACAGATGGATCCGCCCCTGATGGCATTTTTTTGCGAGTTCGCCGAAGCCGATCCGCTCATCCCCGACGAGAACATGATCATCGCGAAACGCGATCTGTTCAGCGGGAACATTCCATGTTTCGGATGCGAAGCGGATCATCCGGTGCTTGATGGCGCGGGCGGCGTTCAGCGCCGCCATGCCGTTGAGATCGGAACCCGCCGAGGCGGCTGTTGGCGAGGTATTCGGCACTTTCGCAGTAGTGGTTGCGGTGATCCGGACGCGATCCATCGCGACGCCGAATTCCTCGGCAACGATCTGCGCGACCTTCAAAAAGAGCCCCTGCCCCATCTCGGTGCCGCCATGGTTGAGGTGGATGGAGCCGTCGGAATAGACATGGACAAGCGCACCGGCCTGATTCATCTGCGTCAAGGTGAAGGAAATGCCGAATTTCACCGGTGTCAGCGCAATGCCCTTGCGGATCAAGGGCGACTGGCGGTTAAAAACCGCGATATTTGCCCGCCGATTTCTATAATCCGCGCTCGCCTCCAATTTCTCGATCATCGCGTGAATGACATCATAATCCCCGACCTCCATACCGTATGGCGTCACATTGCGCCCCTCGGTGTAGAGATTGACCTTGCGCACATCGAGGGGATCGCGACCGGTCTTCCACGCAATCGCATCGATCACGCGCTCCATCGCCAACATACCTTGCGGGCCTCCAAAGCCGCGAAAGGCCGTATTCGAGACGGTGTTGGTTTTCAGCCGTCGCGATGAAATCATAACGTCAGGCAGGAAATAGCTGTTATCGGCGTGAAACATAGCGCGATCAACAACGCCCTGACTGAGATCGGCAGAATAGCCGCAGCGGGCGAGGAGCGCGATATCGGCTGCGAGAATGCGCCCCTGATCATCAAAGCCTGCCTGCCAATCGACGCGGAAATCATGGCGCTTTCCGGTGAGCATCATGTCATCGTCGCGATCAAGCCGGAGCTTGCAGGGTTTGCCAGTGAGACGCGCACAGAGCGCGGCAATCGCCGCCCATTGCGAGGCCTGGCTCTCCTTGCCGCCAAAGCCGCCGCCCATGCGCCGGACCTCGCATGTGACATTGGCGTCAGAAATACCGAGAACCCGCGCCACAACGTGCTGAACTTCGGTCGGGTGCTGCGTCGAGGAATGAACGAGCATTTCCGAATCTTCGCCGGGAACGGCGAACGCAACCTGCCCTTCGAGATAAAAATGCTCCTGACCGCCAATCCGGAACACATCCGCCAGACGATGCGGCGACTGTGCTATCCGCGCTGCAACGTCGCCGCGGCCATAGGCGTAATCGGGCAAGACGGTCTCGTTGCGTTCGATGGCATGCTCGACCGAAACGATCGGCGTCTCGGGAACGATATCTATATGGACCGAACGCACCGCGCGGCGCGCTTCGTCCCGTGTCTTCGCGACAACGGCAAAGAGCACCTGGCCAACGAATTCGACGTGATGCCGGGCAAACATCGGGTCGTCGCCCATTGCGGGGGAGACATCATTTGTGCCGGGAATGTCAGTGGCAGAATAGACGGCGACAACGCCCGGCGCCGCTCTGACGGTGGACAGATCAAGCGATTTCAGGGTGCCACGCGCAAAGGGCGAACCACCGAGCGCGATATGCAGCGTGCCTTCGGGTTCCGGCATATCGTCAATATAGATTGCCGAGCCCTGCACATGTTTTCGGGCCGAGTCATGGGCGAGTGGCTTGCGGATATGGCGCAGGGTCTCTTCGTACGCGTACCCGATCGCTGCATCAGGCGACATCATGGAGTGACTCCCTGATACCCGATATCCGCGTCGAGTTCGAGGGAACGCCGGCAATCTCCGCGAGTGCCTTGATCACGAGGTTGCGGCCGACTTGCATCCGGTAGACGGAAGACGCGCGATGATCGGACAGAGGCGCGAAATCATGCTCGAGCGCTGTCGAGCCCGCGCGCCAGGTGGCAATATCCATGATCGGCCGCCCAAGAATGGCGTTTTCAACCGATGCCGCGCGCTTCGGCGTTCCTGCCATACCGCCATAGGCGATTCGGGCCCCGATAATGGTGCCGTCCACGACTGTGATCCGGAAGGCGCCCATCACCGAGGAGATATCCTCGTCGCGGCGTTTGGAGACCTTGAAAAACCTGGCATGGTCATCCGGCCCGAGCTTCCGGATCGTGATGCGGCGGACGAATTCGCCGGGTTCGAGTGCCTGCTTCCGGTATGCGACGAAATAGTCTTCAATCGCGAGGGTGCGGGAGGTGAAGCCCTTGCGAATTTCGACGGTCGCGCCGAGGGCAATGAAGGCGGGCGGCCAATCGCCAATCGGTGATCCGTTCGCGATATTGCCGACGACGGTTCCCGAGGCCCGCACCTGGGTGGACCCGAAACGGCGGCCGATTTCGCCGAGATCGGGATCGACTGCGGCAAGATAGGGCAAAGCACGCGCATGCGTCACCGTCGCGCCGATGCTGATTTCGTCGGCGCGGTCATCGAGCGCGGCCAAAGAGGCAACCCGCCCAAGCCAGATGATCTTGTCGAGTGACTGCAGGCCCTTGGTGATCCAGAGCCCGACATCTGTTGCACCCGCGACGAGACACGCATCGGGATGGCGATCCATGAGCATCGATAGCGCGGACTCCGTGCATGGTGCTGCAAAAAAACATGACTCGGAGCCGATGACGAGATCATCACTGCCGTGCAGCGCCGCGAGCTGCCGGAACGTTTCCGCCGCGCGTGCCGAGAATATATCAATTGCCGGACCTTTGCAGGCTTCGATCGCGGCTTCCACGATCGGACGGTATCCGGTGCAGCGGCACAGGTTTCCCGCCAGCGCATCATTCACGGTTGCGCGATCGACACTTTCTTGACCCTTCTGATACAGCGCAAAAAGGCTCATGATGATGCCGGGCGTACAAAAACCGCATTGGGATCCATGGTTGCGGACCATCGCTTCCTGAACGGGATGCAGGATGGCTCCATTCGCGAGATCCTCGACCGTGATGACTTCGGTGCCATCAACCTGCCCGAGCAGGAGAATGCACGCATTGACCGGTTCGTAAGTCAGCTTGCCGCCGCGCACCCGCGCCAGCACTACCGTGCACGCGCCGCAATCACCCTCACCACAGCCTTCCTTGGTGCCGGTTGACCGCTCCTCGAGCCGCAACCAGTCGAGAAGGGTTGTCCGCGGGTGGAGGTCGGAAACCTCGACAATTTGGCCTCTGCGAAAGAACCGGACTGCGCCGCGCATCATCCGTCAGCTCCCGCGATAGGTTGAAAAACTGAACGGGGAGACAAGCAAAGGCACGTGGTAATGCCGCTCATCGGCGATGCCGAACCGGATCGGAACGACATCGAGAAAGGGCGGATCGGAAAGGGCAACGCCATGTCCGCGGAAATAATCGGCGACGGAAAAGTCGAGCTGATAGGTTCCCCGCTGAAAGCTCTCCCCCTCCAGCAAAGGATGGTCCACGCGACCGTCGACATTGGTTCTGGCGCGCACGAGGACGGCACCGTCCGAGAGACGTGTCAATGTCAACGCCATCCCCGCCGCGGGGTGGCCATGGGCCGTATCAAGTACATGCGTCGTCAGTTTCATGCTGGTCATTATGCCCCATAAAACAACAATTCCAAAGAGGGAATTACGATTTCTGCGCGATGAAACGGTAATCGGTGACCTGACGATAGACTTCGCCCGGACGCAGCACCGGACTTGGAAAATGGGAAACATTCGGGCTGTCGGGCACATTCTGCGGCTCAAGGCAAAGCCCTGCCCGCGCGCCATACATGACGCCGCCGAGCCCCGGCACGGGCGGCCTCATCTTCACGCCGTCATAAAACTGGATGCAGGGTTCGGTCGTGTGAACCTCCATCGACAGGCCATTTTTGGGCGAAGTGACGGTTGCCGCGTGGCGGAGCGTACCACCACTGGTGGAAAGCATGAAATTCTGGTCATATTTGAAAAAATCACCGCCCTCGCCAGCAAAGCGAACCGCCCGCGGTGTGCGGAAATCAAAGGGCGTTCCTGTCACCGACCGGATTTCGCCCGTCGGAATGAGTTCCGCATCCAGTGTCGAGATAAAATCTGCCGGGATTTGCACGATATGATCGAGAATATCTGCTGAACCATCGAGATTGTAATAGGAGTGGAGCGCGAGATTGACGATTGTCGCCTTGTCGGTCGTCGCCGTGATCTCCGCGCGCAGATTGGCCGGTTCCACAAAGGAATATCGACACGTCACGGTCAGATTGCCCGGAAACCCGCCATCGCGATCGTGCGAAAAGAGCGTCAGCGTGACGGAGTTCTCATCATGGTGGGCGACCTGCCATGGCCGTTTGCCGAAGCCCGCGCTGCCGCCGTGAAGCCCGTGTTTGCCGAGAAAATTCCGATCGAGCTGGTATGTTTCGCCATCAAGCGTGAAGCGGCCATTGCGAATACGATTCGCAAAGCGCCCCGCCAAGGCACCGTAATGCGGCGAATGGGCAATATAATCCTCGAGCGAGTTCAATCCGAGGACGACACGTTGCGGGCCTTCTCTTGAGGGAACTACGAGATCACGGACGACAGCACCCCACGAAAGGATCTTCGCCTCGGCACCCGCCCTCGACCGGATCGTGACTTCATGAACGGGCTGCCCGGCATCCTCGCCGAACAAACAAATGGACATCGTGTCTTTCTCCCTCGTCGCGGTCTTCGAAATGTGCCGGCTACCAGCTGCCGATGTTCGGCATCGAGATCCAGGGCTCGACTAACGGCAACGCGTCGCCCTTCTGCAGCAACTCGACGGAAATCCCGTCCGGTGACACGATGAAGGCCATGCGGCCATCGCGCGGCGGGCGGTTGATGGTCACGCCCTTGTCCATCAGGCTCTGGCAATAGGTGTAGATATTGTCGACGCGATAGGCGAGATGGCCAAAATTCCGCCCGCCGGTATAGGCGTGTTCGTCCCAATTATAGGTGAGCTCCAACGTCGGCGAATTCTTTTCGCTCAACCCCGCCACATCACCGGGAGCTGCCAGAAAAATCAGCGTGAAACGGCCCTTCTCGTTCTCGTAACGGCGAATTTCGACGAGACCCATCTTGGTGCAATAAAAATCGAGTGCGGCCTCGATATTTCCGATACGGACCATGGTGTGCAGATATTCCACGATAGATCTCCTGTTTGTGCGATATCCAAACGTTCAAGCCACGCTTCAGGATTAAACCAGATTGACGGAAGTTCAAGGCCTGATCCGTCCGTATCTCTCCCGTCGATTACAGGATTGACGTCTGTTCTGCCGCGTGCAACGGAATTTCTCCTCGGCGACGCCGGGCTGGTCAGGCACGATGCGACGACGGACATCATGACATCTGAAAAGGAAAAGGCGGCATTCTGGTCAATCATCGCCAGCACTATGATCACACTCGGCAAGGGCGCCGCGGGTCTCGCGAGCGGATCACTCGCACTGATGTCGGATGCGGCGCACAGCCTGCTGGATATTGCAGCAACCACGATGACGTATCTGGCGATCCGCGCCGCCAGCAAACCCGCGGATGACGAGCATCACTACGGTCATGGCAAGGTCGAGTCGATTGCGGCATTGATTGAGACCGCCTTCCTGTTTCTGCTCTCCGGCGCGGTCGCGATCGAGGGTGTCAGAAGGCTCTGGACAAGTCACCCGCCGATTGAGGTTCACTGGCTCGCAATTGCCGTACTGATCGCCTCGATCGTCATCGACGCATGGCGGTGGTGGTCGCTGAACCGTGTCGCGAAGATGACGGGAAGCGAGGCACTCGCGGCTGATGCACTGCACTTTGCCTCCGACCTGATCAATTCCGCACTCGTCCTCGCCGCCTTCGGAGCCGTCGCACTCGGATATCCGCAAGCGGATGCGCTCGTAGCCGTCGGTGTTGCGATCTTCATTGCGGTTGCCGGCTTCCGACTCGCCCGCCGGACAATCGACACGCTTCTCGATGCTGCGCCCGCGGGTTCCGCGCAGGCCATCCGCGCCCTGATCGAAGATATTTCAGGCGTCGTCACCGTTGATTCGATCCGGGTCCGCCCTGTTGGTGCGACGCTTTTTGCCGATATCGAAATCTCGGTTGCGCGCACAAATTCGCTTGAACAATTGTCGGCGATCAAATCCCTCATCGTCGCATCGGTCCGCAGCGCCTTTGCGGACGCAAACGTCACCGTTACCGCAACGCCGAAAGCGCTCGACGAGGAAACGGTTCTCGAACGTGTTCTGCTGATCGCTGCAAAACGCCGCGTTCCCGTCCACCATGTGACGGTACAGGATATTTCGGGAGTGCTCTCCGTCAGCCTTGACGTTGAGGTCGATGGACGACTGAGCCTCGCCAGGGCGCACGCCGTTGCAAGCGATCTGGAACATGCGATCCGCGAAGAACTGGGGGATGCAACGGAAGTCGAAACCCATATCGAGCCTCTTGTTGTTTCGAGCCTGATCGGACGGACAATTGCGGGCCAGCCGCATGATGAAATCGCCGCGTCACTCGCACGAAACGCACTTGCAAGCGGAAGAATAGATGACATTCACAATGTTCGGGTTCGCGAAACGGAGCATGGCTACGTCGTGAATTATCATTGTCGGATCGATCAGGATTGCGAGGTCACACGGGTCCATGAAGCGGTTGACCGGCTCGAACAACAGGTTCGTGCCGAATTCCCCGCCATCGTCAGGATCGTCAGCCATACCGAGCCTTTGCCGCAGAAAGCATGAATTGGGTACTCGACGACCGGTCGGCGATCGCGCTATAGGTTTGGAAACGATGGAATGAAGGCAGACGATGCGAACCGACTCCTCAAGCGCAATTCTCCTCGCCGACTACAAGGTGCCTTCCCATCTCGTTGATAGTGTTCACCTTGACATTACGCTGGACGATGTTCGGACACGTGTTGTCGCGCACCTGTCAATCAGGCCCAATCCGGTCGGGGCCGGAGGTCCGCTGATCCTTGATGGCGACGAACTCGTTCCAGAAAGTGTCACCCTTGACGGAAAGCCGCTCGCACCGGGGCAATATGTTCTGACTCCGTCGACTCTCACGCTTCCCGCGCCGCCCGAGAACCGTTTCACGCTCACCACCGTCACGCGTCTGAACCCTGCCGACAACTCGAAGCTGATGGGACTTTTTCGATCCTCGGGCATCTATTGCACCCAGTGCGAGGCAGAAGGATTCCGCCGGATCACCTATTATCCGGATCGCCCCGACGTCATGTCGGTCTTCACGACCCGGATCACCGCAAGGATCGATGAAGCGCCCGTGCTGCTCGGTAACGGCAATCTTATCGGATCAGGCAAACTTCAGAACGGCTTTCATTTCGCCGTATGGCACGACCCCCACCCAAAGCCGTCCTATTTGTTTGCGCTTGTGGGTGGCAGACTTGGCAGAGTCAGCGGCAGGTTCACAACCCGTTCAGGACGGGACGTCGATCTCGGAATCTATGTCGAGCCCGGAAAGGAGGACCGTGCAACCTATGCGCTCGATGCACTGATCCGCTCGATGCGATGGGACGAAGAGGTGTTTGGCTGCGAGTATGATCTCAACGTTTTCAATATCGTTGCCGTGTCCGATTTCAATATGGGTGCAATGGAGAACAAGGGACTCAACATCTTCAACGACAAATATGTTCTCGCAAGCGCCGAAACCGCTACCGACTCCGATTATCTCAACATCGAAGCAATCATCGCCCACGAATATTTTCATAACTGGACGGGCAACCGCATCACCTGCCGCGATTGGTTCCAATTGTGCCTCAAGGAAGGATTGACGGTATTCCGGGATCAGGAATTCACGTCGGATCAGCGCTCTCGGGCTGTGAAACGCATTTCAGACGTTCGTACCCTCCGTTCCCAGCAGTTCATCGAGGATTCAGGGCCTTTGGCGCATCCAGTCCGGCCTTCTTCCTATCATGAAATCAACAATTTCTATACGCCGACCGTGTATGAAAAGGGCGCGGAACTGATCCGGTTGCTCAAGACACTCATCGGCCACGCGGATTTCAAAAGGGGGATGGAGCTCTACTTCAGGCGTTGCGACGGAACGGCTGCGACGCTCGAGGAATTTATCGCATGTTTCGCCGAAGCGAGCGGAAAAAATCTCGATCGTTTTGCCTTATGGTACGACCAGGCAGGAACGCCACGGGTCCGCGTTTTCGAACGTTACGAGCCGACGACCAAAACCTATCGCCTCGATTTCGAGCAATCAACACCTCCGACCGCGAGACAATCCGAGAAGCAACCTGTGGTCATTCCTGTTTCAATGGGGCTGCTTGATCCCGCGGGAAACGAGATGACTATCGAGCCCGACTCAGGCGCTCTGCCAAGCGGCGTTTTCGTGCTCGACGGGCTGACGGGCTCACTGACGTTCAAAAATGTCGCCGAACGCCCGGTTCCTTCTCTCCTGAGGGGATTTTCGGCGCCCGTCATTCTCGACATCGCGCTGAGCGAAGAGGATTTGCTTCATCTCTTCAAATATGACAGCGACCCATTCAACCGGTGGCAGGCGGCGCAAAGCTTCGCCATGATTATCCTGCGCCGATGCGTCGAGGCCGCACGAAAGGGGAGCGTCGCGCCGGTCGATCCGCGTTTCGCGGATGCACTCGGATCCGTTCTGAGCGGGCGCGATCATGCCTTCATTGCCCAGATCATCTCGTTACCGACGGAGCTCGACATTGCGCGCGATATCGGGATAAATATTCACCCCGACGCGATTTTGACAGGTCGAAAGGCGGTTCGGGCTGCGGTCGGACAATCGCTGAATACACAGCTTGTTGCCACCGATGACGCCCTCGACCTGCGCGAGAGCTACACGCCCTCAACGGCCGGCGCCGGCCGTCGGGCCCTGCGCAACGCCGCGCTTGATCTGATTGCCGCAGGTGTCCGTGACAAGGGCGTCGCTCTGGCGGAGAAGCAATTCGCGACCGCTGACAATATGACAGATCGCTTTGCGGCATTGTCGGTGTTGTCGCTTTATCCGGGCGAGGCGCGCGAAAGGGCGCTGGCGAATTTCGAGCAGCGCTTCGCCGGTGATCCTCTCGTTCTCGATAAGTGGTTTGCGTTGCAGGCCGCCATTCCGGAAGAAGACACCCTCGACAGGGTCAAGCGCCTGATGAAACATCCCGGCTTTTCGATGCGGAACCCGAATCGTGTTCGGTCCCTGATCGGTTCTTTTGCCATGTCGAACCCATCCGAATTCAATCGGCCAAATGGTACGGGATACTTCTTCTTGCGCGATACCGTTCTGGAGCTGGACAGAAGCAATCCGCAGGTTGCCGCACGGCTCCTCGGCGCTCTGAAGACGTGGCGTACTCTCGAGACAAACCGAAGAGGTCTGGCCGCACAATGCCTCAGAGAAATCGCAGGCTTGAAAAGACTTTCACCCGATCTGCGTGATATCGTCACGCGTGCATTGGCCGAAAATTGATCGCGGAATCAGGACTCTAACCATCCGGAATCAATTTTCGTCAAAATTGAGAAATTTTTTCGAAACGATTCATTAACCCCCTAGACAAATCACCCTGACACGATTCAGATGACGCCGGTAACAGGGTTGATCGGGTCGTCGCCCGGAGCAGTATTCGGGTTCATCACAAAAGGGATCATGATGGCGCGTGAAAGCGTAGCCAGCACGGTGGGTCGTGCGACCTCGCTCCGGGGCATGGCGGAGTCACTCGAACGTCCGACATATCATCGGATCGTGAAAGCCGAGCCGTGGCTGCGATATCTGGTGCCCATGATGGTCACGATCCTTGTCGGTCTGCTTGCGACGTTCGCAGCACTCGAGTCGATCGCGTCGCGGAATGACGCCCTCAGTCAGGCCAACCGGAACCTCGCGCTGATTTCGGCACTTGTGAAATCGGAAATGATACGCGACCTGAATGACCCTGCTTCGACAGAGTATGATCCCGTTCTGATCCTCCGGAATGCCATTCCTGCCGAAATTGCACCCGGCGACCTTGGCATCGTGCTGACAGACCAGTCGGGGTTCATTCTGTCGGCATGGCCTCGGCCGGACGTGCTCAAGGGCCGCCTGCCTGATATTTCGAGCGGCACCCTTCAGACAACCGCGTTGTCGAAGATGATCATTCAGGCGGCGAAACTGCCCGAACCTTTCGGGCAGTTGGCGGTGTTTCAACCTGAGGCGGCCGTTCTCGCCGCATGGCAGCGGAAAACACTTTCTTTCGTCGTGATGCTGGCGATTGCGAGCGGCGTCGTCATGGCGCTGGCAATGGCCTATTTCTGGCAGGCATGGCGGGCCAGACGGACTGACCTGATCTTTGCAACAGTACGTGACCGGCTGGACACCGCGCTCCATCGTGGTCGCTGCGGTCTGTGGGACTGGGATATTGCACGGGGCATGATCTTTTGGTCGGACTCGATGTATGACATGCTCGGTTATGAGCGGAAGGGCGAGGTCCTCTCGTTCGGCGATGTCAACAGCCTCATCCATCCCGATGACGGCAATCTCTTTCAGCTCGCGGACCAGTTGGCCGCCGGAAAAGTTTCGACGGTGGACCAGGCTTTCCGGATTCGCGCCGCGGATCTGAGCTGGATATGGGTTCGAACACGGGCGGAAGTCATTTATGACGCGGAAAGCACGTCACCCCATCTGATCGGTATCACGGTCGATATTACTGAGCAGCGTCGGGCTGATGCGGAGAATGCCACCGCGGACATTCGCCTGCGGGACGCTATCGAGACGATCGGCGAAGCGTTCGTGCTGTGGGATGCAGATAGCAGACTCGTTCTGTGCAACTCCAAATTCCAGGGTCTCCATAATCTTCCATCGGAGATGGTGCGTACCGGTACGCCTTATGCAGACTTGAAGGACTACCTTTCGGAAAACTTCGTTCATCACCGGACCGGCGGCGGAAATTCTATCCGGAACTACGAGACCCGCCTTCCGAACGGGCGATGGCTCCAGATCAATGAACGCGAGACGCGTGATGGCGGCTATGTGTCTGTCGGCACCGATATCACGACGCTCAAAGATCAGGAGGAGCTGTATGTGGAGTCGGAGCGGAAACTGACGGCAATGATTTCCGATCTGCGCCGATCCCGGCTGACGCTCGAAGAACAGACAAGGCAGCTCACGACACTCGTCGAACGTTATCTCGAGCAAAAAGCGGAAGCCGAAAGCGCCAACCTTGCCAAATCCGAATTCCTTGCCCGTATGAGCCACGAACTGAGAACGCCGCTCAACGCCATTCTCGGCTTCTCGGAAATGATGGAAAATGAGGTGTTCGGGGCACTCGGAAGTCCAAAATACGTCGATTATTGCCGCGATATCTCCAGAAGTGGAAAATCCCTGCTCTCGATCATCGCCGATATTCTGGACATGTCACAGATCGAGGCGGGGCGTATCCGGATCGATAAACGCCCCTTGATCCTGAACGATGTCATCGAGACGAGTGTCACCCAGATCAGGAGTGAGGCGGACGCGAAAAACATCCGTATCGGGATGGATCTCGCGGCGGATCCGAACCTGATTGCCGATCAGCGCTCCATCGCCCGGATCCTGTCGCATCTGCTGCGCAACGCCGTGAAATACACCCCGGAAGGGGGCAGGATCACCGTCCGTACGCGCGAAGTTTCCGGCGCGATCAGCCTCTTTGTCGAAGATACGGGGCGCGGTATTCCGAAGGAAATTCTTCCGAATATCGGCAAGCCCTTTGCATGGGTGGGCCTTGACCCGACCAAGCCGGCCGACGGCTCCGGTCTCGGGCTGGCCCTGTCGAAATCCTTAGCGGAATTGCATGGCGGTACCTTGTCGGTCCGATCGACAGAAGGCACCGGAACGACGGTCCTCGTCCGCTTGCCGATCCGCGACGGCCCGATCGAGGTCGCTGCCTGACAGGCGACACTTATTTTCCGCTCAAAACACGCTCGAAAATTACCCTCACCTCGCCCATCGTCTCCGCGAGATGGCTTGCAAGCACTTTGAAGTCGGGCAGGCCTGCCAACGTCGCGAGACGCTTCCTGAATGTCGCGCTGGCCGTCTTCGGATCGAAAGCTTCCGTCAATGCGAGCCGCTGCCACTGAAACAAATCCCGCATCACGGCATAGGCCGTCTTGAGCGTTTCGCCCTCGGTCTCGTTCAAGATCTTCAGCTTCACGGCCTGCTGCAAAATAGCCTCCGTCCCGGGGACAGTCAGTTGAGGGTGTCGCCGTGACTCAACCAACACCAATGCCTGCGCGAGAAATTCGATATCGAGCAAGCCGCCGCGGGCGAGTTTCAGATCCCAGATCTCTGCGTCACCCTTTTCGCGGGCAATCATCTCCCGCATCAAAACCGCATCATGAAAGACTGCTTTACGCTCCCTCGGGCGGCACAGTATCGTGCGGATCGCCGCGACCACCTCGTCCATGAACTCCGGATCACCGGCAACGACACGGGCGCGAACGAGCGCAAGATGCTCCCATGTCTCCGCCTCGGCGCTCTGATGGTAACTCAAAAATCCCTGATATTGCGTCGCTGCCGGACCTTTGTTTCCCGAAGGGCGGAGCCGCATATCCACCGCATAAAGCGTCCCCCGACGCGTCGGCACGGTCAGCGCGCTGATCAGCCTTTGCGTCAGGCGTCCATAATAGACGACAGGATCGAGCGGTCGCGCGCCATCGCTTTCGGGTGACCCGTCGGCAAAATCATAGAGCACGATAAGATCAAGATCGGAGGTCGCCGTCATCTCGCGTGACCCGAGCCGTCCCATACCAAGAACCGCAATCCGTCCGCCCTCGATCCGCCCGTGATCCGCCGCGAAGCGTCTTTCGACTTCCTCAAGGGCGATCCGCAGAACTGCCTCCGCAATCAATGAATAGCTCTCGCCCGCCATCGCAGGTGACAGCGCGCCCGACAAAGCCCGCGCGCCGACGAGAAACAATTCATGCTGCCCAGCTTCGCGGAGCCGGTCGAGAAAATCCTCATAGAGATCGTTCCGGCCGACAGCATCGGAAATTCGGGTGAGGAGCGCCGGCAAGGCCGGAAAAGGTTCGATAAAGGCGGGATCGATAATCGCATCGAGCAAATGCGGACGATTGGCGACAATCTCCGCAAGGCGCGGTGCCGAGCCGAGAATAGCGGCAAACAATGTCAGAATGGCCTTGTGCTCGCGCAGAATTGAAAACAATTCGCCCGCAGCCGGCATCCCGCCAAGCACGCGGTCAAACGTCGCCATCGCACCGTCCGGATCGGCGCTGCGTCCGAAGGACTCCAGAAGACGCGGCACCAATTCCGTCAGAGCTTCACGCGCCCGCGCGCTCGTCACGGCCGCGCGTCGCCCAAAATGCCAGCCGCGCACGGTTTCCGCCGCCCGCTCCGGCTCCGAAAATCCCATGCGGCGCAGCGTCTCGATCGTTTCGGGATCATCCGTCGTGCCTGTAAAGACAAGACTTCCCTCGCCCGTCGCAAGATCGGCTCCCTCCTCGAAGAGACGCGAATAATGCTTCTCGACATGGCGGGCTTTATCCGTCAACGCCTTGGAGAACGCTGCCAACCCGGAATAGCCGCAAAACTTCGCAAACTGGGTCAGATGTCTCTCATCCGCCGGAAGCCTCTGGGTTTGCTCGTCCGCCACCATTTGCAACCGGTGCTCGACGGTGCGCAGAAAGACATAGGCCCGCGTCAGATCGCTCAGCGCACCGCTTGAAATCCAGCCATCCGCAACCAATGCCTGCAACATTTCGAGCGTGCGACGTCCCCGCAACCCAGGGCGTCTGCCGCCGAACACCAATTGCTGTGTTTGCACAAAGAATTCGATCTCGCGAATGCCGCCCCGCCCCAATTTGATGTCATGGCCCGCTACCGCAATCGCATCATGGCCGCGCACCGCATGGATCTGCCGCTTCATCGCGTGAATATCGGCAATCGCCGCGAAGTCGAAATATTTGCGCCAGATGAAGGGCGCAAGATCGGCGAGAAAACGCTCGCCCACGGGCAAATCACCCGCGACCGGCCGCGCTTTGATGAGCGCCGCCCGCTCCCAGTTCTGCCCCACAGACTCGTAATAGGCGAAGGCGGAATCCACGCTGATCGCAATCGGCGTCGACGCCGGATCGGGCCTCAACCGGAGATCAACCCGCAGGACGTAACCATCCGGCGTCCGCTCCTGCAAAATCCGCACAATGCCCTTCACGAGACGGATGAAGAATGGTGCCGCCTCGACACTCTC
>JBJTDR010000036.1:0-14398 GCA_046092445.1 Hyphomicrobiales bacterium
CCAGATGGAACCATCCCTCGTGATCGAGTTCTATTCGCGGTAAAATCTGCTTTTCCAACTTTGGAAATAATGAACACGAAAGCCCCCTTGTCAGTGACAAGGGGGCTTTATTTTTTCGATTTATTTCCGTCAAAACAGCACATCCTGACTTCATTGACGCTTCCACCCCCGCATGCCTAAACTCGGGCAAAGAGGCAGGGTGGGCGAGGGCGATGGCACAAATCACAAAGCCGCAAATCCGGATCGGGCTCATTGGCGCCGGTGCCATTATGCGCCTCAGCCACGGCCCCGTGATCAGCCGCTCGAAAGATGCCACTCTCGCCGCTGTCTTCGACACCGACCTTGCCCGCGCCGAGGCAATCACCCGCGATTTCGGCGGCAAGGCCTTCGACAATCTCGAGCAGATGCTGGACATGGGCGGTGTCGACGCCGTCATCGTCGCAACGCCGAACCGCTTTCACGCGGAAGGCGCGATTGCGGCAGCAAATCATGGCAAACACGTCCTATGCGAAAAGCCGCTTGCCATCACCATGGCCGAATGCCGCGCGATGATTGCCGCAGCCGGGCAGGCGAAAACTGTCTTGCAGGTCGGGTTCAACCAACGCTTCTGGACACAGGTGAAAATCGCCAAAACGCTGATCGATGCCGGTTTTATCGGCAAAATCCACCAGATGCGCTCGATCTATTCTGAAAAATACACCGCCTATCCCGCCATGACCCGTTATCGGTATGATCTCGCGCAATCGGGCGGCGGAACAATCATTGATCTCACCATCCACCGGATCGATCTCGCCCGCCATCTTGTCGGCGATTTCTCCGGTGTCGTCGCCGAGCTTGCCCATAGCGTGATGGACGAGAAGGTTGATGACAATGTGTTCCTGCTGACCCGTTTCCAGAACGGCGCCCGAGGGTCTCTGGCCTCCAACCGTTATTCTCCCAATATCGGCGACGGCACGGACCTTTATGGCACCGAAGGCACACTCCATCTCGCCACCGAATCCATCAATCCGAATAATTCGTCGCCGCTCGCCATCTACACCGAGAAAAGCATGAAGGATCTTCCCGATATCCTGCGCGAGGCGCATTATCCCGATGCCTGGTGGAAAGGTTTCGAGGGCGGATGGATCACGCTCAAGCCGCCGCGCATCAGCCCCTATGAGGAACAGTTGAAGAGTTTCTGCGGCGCCATTCGCGGCGAGCATCCGGTCGAGATTTCAGGTCATGACGGATTGCGCGCGCAGGAAGTCGTCCAGGCCGCCTATCTCTCGGTGCAGTCGAAAGGCTGGATTGATCTGCCGCTCGCCGACTCCGCCCCCTTCATCCTGCCCACCTATGCATGATGACATCGCATGATCTCCTGTTTTCATAGCGTCGGCCTGCCGGATCGTTCCGCAAAAGAGGTGATCACGATGGCGGCCGAGGCTGGCTATGCCGCCATTGAATTCAACGCCGAGACCTTGCCGTGGGCACCGCCCCACGTCACGCCCGCCACCACCCGCGAGGATCGCCTCGCCCTCGTCGAAACCGCAAAATCCCGCGGCATCGAGATTATCGGCGTTGGTGCCCACATCTTCATGCTGTCGGGCGACAAGGCACACCGGGAAGCCGCCATCACCTTCGTCAATGGTTGCACTGACCTTGCGGTCGATCTCGGCACCTCAATCGTTCATATCCTGTCAGGCCCGCAAAGCGCCGACGGGTCATCAACCGAAAACTGGCGCTGGTTCGCCGATGCCGTCACCCGCACAACCGACTATGCGCGCCGCAAGGGTGTCGCTTTGGGCATAGAGGCCATTGCCGGCCATCTGTTCCATGAGGCGGATGATTATGGCCGCCTGATCCGCGATCTGCCCGGTGTCGATTTCAAAGTGAATTTCGATCCCAGCCATTTGATCGTGCAGGGCGAGAACCCGATGCGCGTCATCGACGCCTATGCCGACCGCATCAACCATATGCACATGAAGGACGGCAGCGGCCGCTTCCCGGATTTCGCCTTCCCGCCTTTGGGAAGGGGCGGTATCGAATTCCAAGGCCTCCTCAACGCCCTCCGCCGGTCCGGCTATACCGGCGCCTGTTCCGTTGAATATGAAGCCCAGGTCTTTGGCTTTCAGGCGGATGAAGCCACCATCCTGAAGAGCGGTCTTGAATTTCTCAAGTCACTCGGTTAACGCCGAAAGACCGCCTCTCACGAAGCCGCTCCGGCATATTTCGTGCCGGTTTTGCGCACCGTTCAACTTGAAGAATCATCTCTACACCCGCACCGTTAGTTCGTAATTCTCCCAAAGGACGATCCTCTTGAAGCACATCACGCTCATTCGCCACGGCCAGTCTACCTTCAACGCAGCCTATGAACTCACCGGCCGCGATCCCGGCTTTATCGATGCGCGATTGAGCGAACTTGGCGAGCAACAAGCCATCCAGACTGGCATCGCGCTCAAGGATTTTCACGTCGATCTCGTCGTCGCCTCGCCCTTGACCCGCGCGATCCAGACCGCGAATTTCATCTTCCGTGGCCGAAACCTGCCCACTTACGTCACCTGCCGCCATCGCGAGCGCGTCGAATCAACCGCCGATGTGGGGCGCTCGCCGACCATTCTCGCGGAAGAATTCCCCCATTTCGATTTCGACCATCTCGACGATCCCTGGTGGCACCATGATCCCGCCTCCGTCGGCCCCTTCGCGGTCGAGCCCGTCGAGACCTTCCAGCAGCGCGTCGAACATTTCAAAGACTGGCTCCGCGGGCACGAAGCCCGGCGTATCGCAGTCGTCGGCCACGCCACCTTTTTCAGCGCCATGACGGGCCACTGGATGCAAAATTGCGAAGTCTTCCAATGGCAGGGTGAGTGAGGATTGAACGCTTTAGCCTGTTTTTTCAGAGTGCTTCGCGCAGTTCAGCGAGTGTTACCATAAGTGTGTTCGGCGTTAGAGGTGATGGGTCGAGTCCGAGCTTGCGGTAGAAATTGGCAGCATCCTCGGAAAGCGCATGGACAATCAAACCGCGAATGCCGATCGCATCAGCGGCGGACAAAATCCGGAACACCGCATCACGGAAAAGCGCGTGGCCAAGTCCTGCGCCCTGAAATTGCTGGTCAATCGCCAATCTGCCGAGAATGGCCATCGGGATCGGGTCGGGCATGTTTCGCCGAAGTTTCCCCGTCGCTTCAGCGCATGCTAACGCTCCCGAACAGAGCGCAAAATAGGCAATAATTCGATTGCGCTCTGTAACGACATAAGTCCGCGATGCGCCCGACTCATGGTTGGCCAGAGCACGGCGTTTTAGCCAGTCGTCGAGACTGATCTGGCCGCACTCAAAATTGGACGTATCGTGCTCCGCATGAATCGGCGTCGGAGCTGAGAGGATCATTCCCAAGGTGCTTTCGTCTGAAGCGTTTTTTTCAGGCGTTCATTGGCCACGGGTGGTTTATCGAGCCGGTCGAGAAACGCAGAATAGGCTTCCGCTCCGACACGGACAACAGATCGATCAAGCAACTCTTCCTCGGCCGCGCGTCGGGCTGCTTCCAGAATGAAATCTGTTCGCGTTTTGCCCTGTGCCTTTGCCGCCCAATCAAACAGGCTGCGATCTTCGGGCTTAATCCGCATATTCAATGTGTCGCGTGCAATGATTGTCATGCTCATCTCCAGAATGAGGACTGATAGCACAAAATAATGACAATGTCATTACGCATATTGCTAGCCCACTACCAGAAACCCCCTCAGGCACTCCGCCGCATCCGTCGTGCCTTCATCGCTTCATGGGCTTCGGGCGATCCGTCATGGAACGAGCCGAACCAGCGGTCGAGCGGCACCATACCGTCAGAATAATTCACCTCGAAATATTTGTGATGCAGGTAATGCGCGTAATAGGACGTGTCCACGCTCGCCTCGTTGCCAACAATCACGCGGTCAAATCCGGTATGCCCCTGCGCCGGCGCAAGCCCGAGGCGCGAGGCGAGGTTGATCATATGGACCGGATGGGAGGGGATCAGGAAAAACAGCGCAATCGTCGAAAAATAAATCACATGCTCCAGCGGATGCATCGACAATCCCGACCATGGCCCCGGATTGACGTTCCGGTGATGCAGCTTGTGTGCGATCTCGTAGAGCGGCGTCCAGTGCAGCAAACGATGCGCGAAATAAAACCCGACCTCGTGAATGAACGGCACCAGAAAGAACAACGCCACAAACCCGACAGGATGGGTTGAGAATTCGATCATCGGCGCAATCTGGTTGGCATAGGCCCAGAGCAGCAGCACCTCATACGCCGTCCAGATCGGCACACCGCTCACCAGCGTATGAAACATATTGTCATAGGTCTGGTTCTTGAACAGGAACGCGCCCGACTCCTCCTTCGGCCAATGCTTGTTATATTTGAACTGCGTCCCCTGCCTGCGCCACACATAAAGCCATACATGCCACGCCCCGTAGACAAGCAGTGCGAGCACGATATTCCGCCCGAGGATCATCCCCGCCCAGACGGGCGAAAATGTCGCGAGCGTCTCGAGTGGTGGCGTCAGATAGGTCCAGATCAGGAGGGCCGCCACGGCATAAAGCACATTCCACGGCAGGAAATATCCCGGAAATCCGAAAAAGAACTTGAACAACGCCCGCGGGTTCGGTGGCCACTCAAAGAACGGCCCGTAACTGATCGGCTTTTCCGGCACCCAATTACCACGGGAGTCTTCCTGTCCAAACTGCCGATCATCCATGTTCTGTCCCCAATTTTTTGTAACCGGATGCTGACACGAGACCGCCATGAACTCAACGGATTTTCCGAGGCGCAATCGCGTTCCTGGCCGGAGCACTGCCCATAAAATTCTTTCCGTTGCAAACCGGATGGGATTGGCTACTCTTATCCGCAACAGGCATGCAACGACATGCAGGGTTAAAGAGGGGGTTCTACAATGAAATCAGGAATAAAACTGCTTGCTATCGGCGTGCTCGCGCTCATGATGGGCATCACCGCCGCATCAGCAGAGATGGTCTATAATCGCGGCGCGAATGGCGATCCGCAATCGCTTGATCCGCAAAAGGGCACCACGATCGAGGAAGGTAATATCGCCAAAGATTTGTTCACCGGCCTGATTGTGCAGGACGTCGACGCCAATCTGATCCCGGGTGCCGCAACAAGCTGGACAGTGTCGACCGATGGCATGGTGTATACGTTCAAACTGCGTGACGGCGCCGTGTGGTCCGATGGTAGCCCGGTCGTCGCAGATGATTTCATCTTCGCCTGGCATCGCCTTCTCGATCCGGCAACGGGCGCCGAATACGCGTCGATGGCCTATCCGATCCTCAACGCCGAAGCGATCAACGCCGGCAAGGGCAAGCCCGAGGATCTCGGTGCAAAAGCACTCGATCCGATGACCCTTCAGGTCACGCTCAAGGGACCGACACCCTATTTCCTCGAAATGCTTACCCATCTGGCAATGTATCCGGTCAGCCCTGCAAATGTGAAGAAATTTGGCGATGATTTCGTCAAGCCGGGGAATCTTGTATCAAACGGCGCCTTCACACTTGCGGAATTTGTGCCGAACGAACGCATCAAACTCGTCAGGAATCCGAAATTCTATGAGGCTGGCGATGTCAAGCTCGATGTCGTCAATTATATCCCTGCTGAAGACCGCTCCGCCGCTATGAAGCGCTTCGAAGCCGGTGAACTCGACTCCAACAACGACGTTCCCACGGAGCAACTCGCCGATATCGTGAAGAAATTCGGCGATCAGGTGCGCATCACTCCGCAATTGGGCACTTACTACTACATCTTCAAATTCAAGAAAGACCCGTGGTCAAACGCAATGCTGCGCAATGCCATCTCGATGGTGATTGATCGCGATTATCTCGCTGAAAAAGTATGGTCCAACGCCATGCTGCCCGCTTACGGCCTCGTTCCCCCGGGAATCAATGGCTATCAGTCGCGCGTCATGGAATACGCCGGCATGAGCCAGATCGAGCGCGAGGATGCAGCCAAGAAAATTTTCACCGAACTCGGTATCAGCGACACCAAGCGCGTGAAGCTTGAACTGCGTTACAACACTTCCGAGAACCACAAAAACACCGCCGTCGCCTTTCAGGAAATGCTGAAGCCCTTTGGCATCGACGTGACCTTGATCAATACGGACGGCAAGACGCATTACAGCTATCTCGGCCAGAAAGGCGATTTCGACGTCGCCCGCGCGGGCTGGATCGCGGATTTCAAGGATCCGGTCAGCTTCCTCAATCTCGGGCATTCCGCCGACGGCAATAATTATGGCGAATATACCAATAAGGAATTTGATGCCCTGCTCGACAAGGCTTCAACGGAAGCCGATGCCGCAAAGCGGATGCAGCTTCTCTCCGAGGCGGAAGCCCTCCTCGTCAAGGATGTCTCGATCTTGCCGCTCATGTTCTATTCCACACATAATCTCGTCTCGTCCAAGCTGAAGGGCTTCAACGAGAACGTGATGGATTCGCATCCGTCCCGCTATGTGACAAAAAACTGAGGAGACTGCCTGCCTGCGCCTCTGCGCGGGCAGGCTTGCCTCGTTGATACGGGAATAGACCATGCTGCGTTTTGCCCTGCGGCGTGCATTAACCGCAATCCCCACACTGTTCATCATCGTCACATTGTCATTCTTTCTGATGCATGTGGCGCCGGGCGGTCCTTTCAACATGGAGAAAGGCATTCCGCCGCAGATCAAGGCCAATCTCGAAGAACTCTTCCATTTGAATGAGCCCGTCTGGGCACAATATCTCCATTATCTCGGCAATCTTCTCCGCGGCGACCTCGGGCCGAGCTACATCATGGGCAATTTTTCGGTTGCGGAACTCTTCCGTCTCGGCCTGCCCGTCTCGATGCAACTGGGTGCCATGGCTCTGACCCTTGCGCTTCTCCTCGGTGGAGCGCTCGGCATTGTCGCGGCCTTGCGGCAGAATTCGGCGTCGGATTACGCGGTCATTGCAACCGCGACGGCAGGCTCCACCATTCCCACCTTCGTGATTGCGCCGATCATCCAGCTTGTTTTCGGCCTGATGCTCCGCTGGCTTCCCATAGGTGGCTGGAATGACGGTGCCCTGATCAATACGGTCGGGCCCGTCCTGACACTTGCTCTGCCGCAACTCGCCGTCATCGCCCGCCTGATGCGCGGATCGATGATCGAGGCGCTGCTCTCCCACCATATCCGCACCAGCCGTGCGATGGGCCTGTCCGATTACTCCGTCATCATTCGCCACGCCTTGCGTAGCGCCGTGCTGCCCGTTCTCTCCTATGCCGGCCCTGCCGCTGCCGGTTTGCTGACCGGCTCCGTCATTGTCGAAACCATTTTCCAGATCCCCGGCATTGGGCGCTATTTTATCGATGCCGCACTCAACCGCGATTATACGCTCGTGATGGGCACCGTGATTGTGATCGCCGTTTTCACTATTTTATTCAATCTGATCGTCGATATTCTCTACGCGGTCGTCGATCCGAGGGTGCGCTATGAGTGAGGGGCGCTCGCTCTGGGGAGATGCGTGGCTCCGGCTCCGCGCCAATCGGGCCGCCACGGTCAGCGCGCTCTATCTCGTCCTCATCGTCATTCTATGCAGTATTGGCCCGGGCCTGACCGCTCATGATCCGACAACGATCTACCAGAGCTATGTTCGCGTCCCGCCGAGCCTTGAGTCCTATCCGCGCCGGAGCGAAATCGAGACCGGCCTTCGCGAGGCGCTCAAACGCGCGCGGGTTGACCTTGCGGAGTGGCATGACGACGCCGACCGCATCATCCTCACCGTCCGTTCGAACAAGACCATTGATGAACGCGTCACCCGCTATCTTGATAGGACCGACAGCTTCCGCGATACGCAGATCGTGAACCGCTCGGCGGACGGGTTGAGCCTCACGCTCTCGACTGCACTGAACCGGATGAATTTCTGGTTCGGGACCGATCCGAGCGGACGAGATCTTCTCACCCGCACCCTCATGGCAGGCCGCGTTTCGCTTGCCATCGGCCTTCTTGCGGGTTTCGTCGCCATGATGATCGGCGTCACCTACGGCATGGTCTCCGGTTTCCTAGGTGGGCGTATCGACGAAATCATGATGCGTGCGGTCGATATCCTCTATTCGCTTCCCTTCACCTTTTTCGTGATCATGCTGGTGGTCTTTTTCGGGCGCAATTTCATGCTGATGTTTGCAGCCGTTGGCGCGGTGCTCTGGCTCGATATGGCCCGCATCGTCCGCGGGCAGACACTCAGCGTGAAGCGTCAGGAATATGTCCAGGCTGCCGAAGCGCTCGGCGTGCCGAAATCCGGCATTCTCCTCCGCCACATTCTACCCAATATCATCGGCCCCGTTATCGTCTATGTCACCTTGCTGATCCCGCAGGTCATCATTCTGGAAAGCTTCCTGTCCTTTCTCGGTCTCGGTGTTCAGGAGCCGATGTCGAGTTGGGGCGTCCAGATTTCACAAGGCGCCCGCAACATGGAGGGCGCAAGCTGGCTGATCATTTTCCCGTCCTTATTCCTCACCTCCACCTTGTTTGCCTTGAACTTCCTCGGTGACGGGTTGCGCGACGCGCTTGATCCGAAAGACCGGTGACGCGCATGACCATTTTCCGGACAAACAATCTCTCCGTTTCCTTCTCGACTCTCGACGGACTCGTCGACGCCGTCAAGAATCTGAACATTTCCGTTGCCGCGAACGAAACCATCGCGATTGTCGGCGAGAGCGGATCGGGCAAGAGCCAGTCAATGATGGCCGCCATGGGACTGCTCGCGAAGAATGGCCATGCCACTGGCGAAGCGCATTATCGCGACACAAATCTGCTGACACTGTCGAAAAGAGAGATGAACACCATTCGCGGCGCGCGGATCACAATGATTTTCCAGGAGCCGATGACCTCGCTCGATCCCCTCTACACTATCGGTGATCAGCTCACCGAAATCATTCGTAAACATCGCGGTTTAGGAGCCGCCGCCGCCCGCCAACGCGCCCTAGAACTCCTCAACCTCGTCCGCATTCCTGATGCCGGACACCGCATCGACTCCTATCCGCACGAATTGTCCGGCGGCCAGCGCCAGCGCGTCATGATCGCCATGGCGATCGCCAATGACCCCGATCTGATCATCGCCGACGAGCCGACAACGGCATTGGACGTCACGACGCAGGCCGAAATTCTCGATCTCCTCGCTGCGCTCCAGCAGCGTCTGGGCATGGGGCTCATCTTCATCACCCATGACCTCGGCATTGTCCGCCGCATGGCGCAGCGCGTCTATGTCATGCGTGCCGGGGAGGTTGTCGAGGAGGGCGACGTGGCAGCGCTCTTCTCGGCCCCGAAACACGCCTATACCCGCTCGCTGATCGATGCCGAGCCGCGCGGATCGAAAGCCCCGCCCCAACCTGACGCGCCCGTCATCCTCGAAGGCCGCGACATACAGGTCGGTTTCCGACTGAAGCAGAGGCTGTTTCAGTCGCCAAAAATCCTCAAGGCGGTCGGCCATGTCAGCCTCAGCTTGAAGCGCGGTCAGACCATCGGTATTGTGGGCGAATCCGGCTCCGGAAAATCGACACTGGCGCGTGCGTTCCTGCGCCTCCTGCCGTCAGATGGTCAAATCAGCCTGTTCGGGCAGGAGATTTCCGGTCTCGACAGCGCCCAAATGCGTCCCTTGCGTCGGGATATGCAAGTCGTCTTTCAGGATCCGTTCGGCTCGCTGTCCCCGCGCATGACAGCAGGACAGATTGTCACCGAAGGATTGCGTGTCCATGAACCCGGCCTCGGCTCAAGCGAGCGCGACCAGCGAGCCTCCCGCGCCTTCGCCGAAGTCGGCCTTGAACCCGCTCTGCGCAACCGGTATCCGCACGAATTCTCCGGCGGTCAGCGCCAACGTATCGCCATTGCACGGGCGATTATTCTGAAGCCCAAAGTTATCATTCTCGACGAGCCGACCTCCGCGCTCGACCGCAATGTCCAAAAACAGATTCTCGATCTCCTGCGTCATTTGCAGAACGAGCATAACCTCGCCTATCTCTTCATCAGCCACGATCTCAAAGTCGTGCGTGCCATGGCAGATCTCATCCTCGTGATGAAAGACGGCGAAGTTGTCGAAACAGGCACACCGGACGCCGTCTTCGGCGCGCCCAAAATGGCCTACACCCAACGCCTGATGCGCGCTGCACTCGGGGAACGAGGCGTCCATTCTGAGGAGGTAAGGTAAGGTCTATAGTTGCCCTGATGTCCGTCTGGCCTTCGGCAGGACAGCAAAAACCGCTCGACGCCTCCGCCAAGCGGTCATCAATGTCAGCACGGCAAACAAGCGGGATAAATACGGTAGATCGTTACTACCGCGTCTCCCGATCAGATCAGTTTCAGATTGCCCGCGCTTGTCTTGCCCTTCTTCGGGTCGGCGATCAATTCAAATCCGACCTTCTGGTTTTCCCGAAGATCACGCAGACCTGCCTGTTCAACGGCAGAAATATGCACAAACACGTCCGCACCGCCATTATCCGGTTGAATAAATCCAAAACCTTTGGCGCTGTTAAACCACTTCACAGTTCCCGTGATCATTTCGTCCCCTGAAAAAATTGCATCAAGCTAAACCAGTACAGCGCATATCTTCCAAAAGCAATCGCGCATTTGCGAAAATATTGATCAGACTGCCGTTCAACGAATTTCGATGCATGTCGATAAAATCTATGAAAAATTGAAAGATTTGATTCATGCACGTATTGCGCTTATTTCAGCCCGCAATCCATATAACTTCATCATGTATTGAGCGCGGCGTTTGCGACGATTGGACAAGACTTTTTTCATTTTTGTCCACGCGCGAAGGTCCTCGAGGCGCCTTTCGATCCGGTACCATTTGATGTCATCGAGATAGGTAAATTCGGCGGTGTTCATGAGGCCCCCTCGTCAAGTCGTTACGCAGGTGTTAACGGCCTCGAGCCCATGCGGGTTCCGGAAAAATTCAAATCTTTCTGACTGGTTTTCCGTCGTCGCGCCGGGCTGCGGGCGTGTGGCTATTCCCGTTGGCAATGCGATGATCACGCCGCTGCAAACTGCCTTGCAAGACCCGCGAACGCTGCGAGGCAGTCGCGGTCGGCCCCGTCATCCACCGGCAAAGCCTGCGCCGAAGTTTTTGCAATCACCACGCCATTCTTCGGATCGATATAAATCCACTGGCCATGAATGCCGATGGCGCAGAGACATTCATTCGCGTCGCCTACCTGATACCATTGACTGCGATAGGTGCCGTTACCCAGTAAATGTTCGCCGCCCTTCAGCCAAGCCTCTCGGCTCCCGCCTATCCAGAGATCGCTGATCCAGCCTTCCGGCACGACCTGTTCATTCCCGGCGCGTCCCTTCATCCGCACCACCTCGCCCACTTTCGCGAGATCGTCCGTCGTCACGCAAATCCCGCCCGCCGACCGCGGATTGCCCTGCGGGTCCACTGTCACATAGGCTTCTGTCGATGCGCCGATCTTCTGCCAGAGTAATTCGCTCAAAAGTTCGGCGAACGGCTTGCCGCCCGCCCGCTGCACAACCGCGCCAAGCACGTCGCTCGTCGGCGAGGCATAAAGAAACCGCTCGCCATGCGGATGCGGCAACCGCTGCAAGGTTTGCGCAAACGAGACCAGATTGAGCATATCTTGCGTCATATCAACCGGATTCCACAACATCGCCCGCCGATAACGCGCAAAGGGACTTTCCGGATCGAGATAATCCTCCACGAAATCAAGGCTCACCGTCATATCAAGAAGATGCCGAACGGTACAGTCATCCCCATAGGCCGAGCCCGCCATTTCCGGCAGGTAGGTCGTCACGCGATCATCCGCGTTCAAAAGTCCCTCGCCCTGCAAAATTCCCGCAAGCAGCCCGGTAATCGATTTGCTCACCGAGAACAAGAGATGCGGCTCTGTCGGGTCGCATTCCGGTGCGTGCCATGTCAGCACCGTCTGGCCACCACTCAGCACAACCAAACCGTTCGTTTCCGTCGCTGTCAGAAATTTTTCCAGCGGCACAGTCTGTCCTGCCGAGATCGGCACGGAAATCCCGCCTTTCCTGATCGAGCAGGGATATTTCCTGTCTGATGTCTCCTGCGCAATCCGGATGCGCGCCGTTGGCACCAGCTCCCGAACATGCTGGAATGACCAGTGACTGAAGGGTGAAACCCGCCAATTCGCAATGGAAAGATTATCAGGGCGGGCAAATGGGTACGTCACGACAGACGCTCCTGTTTCATCAAGAAGGGCATCAGCGCAGCCTGCAAGGCCTCGCCCGAAGTATGGGGCAGGATAGATCAGATTTTCAGAGCGTGTCCAATGGCGTGGTTCTAAACGCTTGCCGCAAACCGGTCGAAAACATCCAGTGCTGCCCGCTTCTCTGCATCAGAGAGAAAGGACGCGATAAGCGAATTGCGCCCGAGCGCCAGAAGTTCGCTCTGGTTTAAATCAAGCGCCTCTTGGATGGCGATAAAATTGTCGTTGATATACCCGCCGAAATAGGACGGATCATCCGAATTGACAGTCACGAGCAGGCCGGCATTCAGCATGGCCCTCAGTGGATGCGTTTTCAGATCAGGCGTCACCTGCAAACGCCGGTTAGAGAGCGGACAAACCGTCATCGGAATCTGCTGGCGGGCAATCCGCGCAACGAGTGCGGGGTCTTCGAGCGCGCGATTGCCATGGTCGATCCGCCGCACCTGCAATAACTCAATCGCCTCGCAGACATACGCCGCAGGGCCTTCCTCGCCCGCATGCGCCACCGGCACAAATCCCTGTTCGCGTGCCTCTCGGAAGACGCGTTCGAATTTGGAAGGCGGGTGCCCCTTCTCTGACGAATCGAGTCCGACTGCAAAAATATGGTCCTTGCAACGGCACGCCTGCTTCAGCGTCACAAACGCCTCTTCCTCCGGTAAATGGCGCAGAAAACACAGGATCAACTTCGCCGAAATTCCGAAATCGGATCGGGCCCTGTCAAACGCGTCGATAATTCCGCTTAAAACCGTATCAAACGAGATACCCCGTCCCGTGTGAGCCTGCGGGTCAAAGAAGATTTCGACATGGCGCACATTCTGCGCATTCATCTTTTCAAAATACGCGAAGGTCAAGTCGAAGAAGTCCTGCCGGGTGATCAGAACCGACATGCCCTCGTAATAAAGATCGAGAAAATCCTGCAGAGAGCCAAAGTCATACGCTTCGCGGAGCGCATCGACCGAGTCGTAGCGCAGGGAAATTCCGTTACGCTGTGCAAGCGCGAACATCATTTCCGGTTCGAGCGTGCCCTCGATATGGAGATGCAACTCGGCCTTGGGCATCTTCTCGATCAGGGTGTGAGTATCCATTGGGCGAATTTCCGGGGTCGGTCAACGGCCTTCTATCAGGCTGTTTTCAAATTCGGTGATATAGTCGCGCGTTATCGGCACACGATCAACCGATTTTGCGAGCTGTATCTGGAAAACCATCTGCCCGCCGTGACGGAATGAATATTCGCTTGTCATCAAGTAGAATTCCCACATCCGGCAGAAGCGTTCGTCATAGATTCCGCGGATAATCTCCCGGTTCTCATTGAACCGTTCGCGCCAGCGCTTCAGCGTCTCGGCATAGTGGAGCCTGAGGATTTCGATATCCGTAATGCACAGCCGCGCGCGTTCGATTGCCGGGATGACTTCTGAAAGCGAAGGTGCATAGCCGCCCGGAAAAATATAACGGTTGATCCACGGATTCGTGTGCCCCGGAACATCTGAGCGGCCGATTGCATGGATCAGCGCGACGCCGTCATCTCTCAACAATTCCGCCACTTTCGAGAAATAGGTCTGGAAATGATTGACGCCGACATGCTCGAACATTCCGACGGAGACGATACGGTCATATTGCCCTGTCTCCTGCCGGTAGTCGGCAATCTTGAAACGGACGCGGTCAGAAACGCCCGCGTCGCGCGCCCGAGCGTTCGATACCGCGTGCTGATTGTCTGAAAGCGTCAGTCCGGTCACATCCGCTTTCGCAATTTCGGCCAGATAAAGTCCGAGTCCCCCCCAGCCCGAACCGATATCCAGAATTTTCTGTCCAGGTTTCAGCAGAAGTTTCGCCGCAATGTGACGCTTCTTTTGTGCCTGTGCCTGCTCGATCGTGTCATCCGGCGAAAGAAAATAGGCACAGGAATATTGCCGGTCCTTGTCGAGGAAAAGATCATAGAGCGTATCCGAAAGGTCATAGTGATGTTTCACATTGCGTCGCGACCGGCTCATCGGGTTGAATTGCACAATTCTGCGCCAGATCCGTCCGAGCGGATTCATGATGGCGCTGAACGGAAAACGGAAATTGAAGACGCCGAGGTTGGCAAAAATCAGATGTATAGCCTCCTCGAGCGAACTGCCGTCAAAGGTCATCCGCCCGTCCATATAGGCCTCGCCCGCCTCCAGTTCCGGATTGAGCATCAACCGCCACGCG
>JBJTDR010000037.1:0-32005 GCA_046092445.1 Hyphomicrobiales bacterium
GACTAAAAGCGATGCGATCGGAGTCTGAAATCAACGGTTTGGGATTTGTTCGCGGGTGGCCATTCTGCTTTCGATTGTTTGGTTTCAGTTCCTTTACTTGAATGGCGATGACGTCTGGTTCCCCACCTGTTGATCGAGTACTAAGTATAATTCGATTGCCACCAATGATAGGTGTTCGACAAGCCTTCATAGAGGCTGATTGATGGAGTCCAACCAATACTGCGGATTCGGCGCGTGTCGGCGATCAGTATCGGAGGACTATTTCCATTTTCCGGTTGTTCCTTGTAAACGAATAAGTCGCCCCGTTGGCTAATGCAAACGAGTTCTTCGAGCATCGCTGAAAGGCGTATTGGCTCCCCAGAAGCCAGATTGACAGAACCGTTCAGAGTAGAGTCGGTCAAGCAGACAATTGATGTCGCAAGATCAGCGACGTGCATATAGTCCCGCCAGATTGAACAGTTATTAAATTCAATTTTTTTGTTTTCGATTATCGCGCGGCATGCCGAGGGCACGAGGCGGGCGGGATTCTCGAACGGTCCGTAAGCAAAGAAGACTCTCCCGTTTGCTGTCGAGATAAGACCCATTTCATTCCGGTTTAGCAGTTCGTGATGAAATGCAAGCTTGCACCGACCGTAAAGAGTTGATGGCTGTTCTGGTGATATTCCCTCGATTAGCGTGCTCTCTGACCAATCATACTCGGCACAGGTCCCTATCTGGATAAAGCGTTGGCCGCCAAGTCGAATAAATTCGTCCAAAAGGCGGATACTCGCCTCGAGCCAGAGATAATTCTCGGCACTGTTCCAATAAACGCCATGGGTTGTGATCCAAGCCAAGTGGATAATATGTGTCGGCCGCACTCGTTCGAGGAGCAATTTAGTTGAACTACTATCGAGCAAATCAGCCGTGTGCCAGAAATACCTACCGAGGAGGTTTCTGGGATCGGCCCCGTAAGGAGAGCGCACGGCATGAATTTCCTTCTCTGTTTTGCCGTTTATAAGCGCGGACACGACGTGCCGTCCGAGAAATCCATTGGCGCCAGTGACGAGAATGCGCATGCTCATTCGTTGTTGCCTGCAAAATCGAGATCAAGCATGCTGACTTCAGCAAGATTTGGCCATTTCTCATCATGCTTTGATATCATTGCGGGAGCCTTTGGCCATTTGATTGCCAGATGAGGATCATCCCATCGAATTCCACGTGAAAGTGCGGGATCGTATTTCTGCGTCATATGGTAGGAAACGAGTGTATTCGCACGAAGCGTCAAAAACCCGTGCGCAAATCCTTTCCCGACGAATAGTGCAATGTGGGACGTTGACTGTAGTTCGATGCCGAACCAGCGACCGAGAGTCCGGGAATTTGGGCGAATATCGACAACGACGTCAAAAATCGAGCCCTGAACGCATTGCACTAGTTTTTCTTCCATAGCGGGACTTGACTGAAAATGAAGTCCTCGCAACGTTTTGGCCTTCGCGTTGAAGGATAAAGCAGTGTGGTCTATGCTGGAGGGAAGCCCAAATTCTTGAAATGCCGAGCGATCAAAAGTTCTTTTGAACCATCCGCGTTCGTCGCAACGTGGTTCTAGGTGAACTGTAAAACAACCGTCAAGCGGGGATTTATCGAGTTTCACGCTTTCTTCAATCCAAAATCGTCGCCGAGGGTATTGGAATTATGAATTTTCCGCCCCAGTTACGAATTTTCGACATCAGATCGATAATTTCCGTTTGTAGATTCCATGGGAGAATCATTAGAAAATCGGGGCGGTCCTGAAAGATATGCCCGGGCGTGAGCACCGGAAGGTGAGTACCGGGGAGAAATTTTCCCTGTTTGAACGGCGACTGGTCAACGACATAATCAATCATGTCGGGTCCGATGCCGCAAAAGTTCAGTAACGTGTTCCCTTTCGCCGCCGCGCCATAAGCCGCAATTCTGTGTCCCCGCCGCTTCAGATCAATCAGCAAGGACATCAGGGACCACTTCAACTCGCGGACTCTTGACGTGAACTCCTTATAGGGTTCATCCTTGTCCAATTTATGTAATTTTTCTCTTTTTGACATGGCTTGAACGCTCTCGCGCGTAACGTGCGACGCGTTCCACTTGCAGGCGTAAAGGCGAAGCGATCCGCCGTGGGTCGTTAACTCCTCAATATCGAAGATACGCAGCCCCGCACGCACAAAAATGGGCTCACACGCGAGGAGTGACAAATAACAAAAATGCTCGTGATAGATAGTGTCAAATTGCACCAATTCCAGCAAGTTGAGAAGGTGAGGGAATTCAAAAGTCGCTACGCCCTCATCTTGCAGGAGCACCTCAAATCCTGCAACGAAGTCGTTAATATCAGGAACATGTGCCAATACGTTATTTGCAACGATTAAATCAGCCTTTCCGTGAGTCATCGCTATTTCGATCGCGGAGCTGCGACCAAAAAATCGCTCAATTGTTGGAATCTGGTGCTTTTCTCGCGCTACGCGGGCGACGGATGCGCAGGGTTCGATACCCAAAACGTCGAACCCTGCTTTTCTGAAATATTGCAATAAATAACCATCATTGCTTGCAACCTCAACAACTCTACTGGAAACTTTGAGACCGAGGCGGTTCATAATCATCGTTGTGTAGTCTTTGGCGTGATCCAACCACGTTTTTGAATAAGAAGAAAAGTATACATAGTCCTGTCGAAACAGATCATCTGCAGTATGTTGACTTGGGAGCTGAACGAGGCGGCAGATCTGACAGACATAGGCTTTGAGTGGAAAGAACAATTCGCCACGGCTCAGCGCCTCGGGGTCGAGAAAGTTATTCGAGACTGGCGTTGACCCCAAATCGGCCAAAACGAGCTTCATCGAGGCATAACAAGCTCTGCAACGGGGTTCCAAGGCGGAGATCATGGCCAAACCTTCCACGGAGCACTGCCCGAGGCCCATAATGACTCGAGATAGGATTTATCCCGCAGCGTATCCATCGGATGCCAGAAGCCATCATGTTGAAAGGCAGTCAATTCACGGCGCTTGGCAAGTATTTCAAGTGGCTCCCGTTCAAAAACGGTGGAATCACCTTCAATCAGATCGAATATATTTTCGTTCAGCACAAAAAAACCGCCATTTATACGACCGCCATCACCAAGGGGCTTTTCTTGAAATCCTGATACTGTATGTGTGTCGGAAAGCTCCAACGCCCCGAAGCGGCCGGGTGGGGTGACGGCGGTTACTGTGGCGATTTTTTCGCGACTACTATGAAACTTGATCAATTCGGTAATGTTTACATCGGATACGCCGTCGCCATAAGTAAGGCAGAATGTCTCGGAACCGATATATTCGCGGATTTTTCGGATCCGCCCGCCCGTCATCGTTTCAATACCTGTATCGACCAACGTCACCTTCCAGTCTTCAGACCGTTTCTTGTGAAATTCGATGCTGTTGTCCGAGAAGTCGAACGTGACGTCGGACTGGTGCAGAAAATAGTTCGAAAAATACTCCTTGATCAAATATCCCTTATAGCCAAGACAAATAATAAACTCTTTAATTCCAGCATGTTCGTATAGTTTCATAATGTGCCACAATATCGGCATTGAACCGATCTCCACGAGCGGCTTCGGTTTGATCACGGTCTCTTCCGAAAGACGTGTTCCATATCCGCCTGCAAGGATAACAGCCTTTTTAACAGTCATCAGCAATTCTCTCAAGAGATATAATCATAAATACCGAAAATTTGACGCAATATTTCAAGTTTGTATTCAAATTTGAAAAAATATATATCTAATCAAGTAAATTTTTTTTAATTTTATTTCAAAAAATTCGACGAATTCAAGAAAATCAGATTTTGAAGTAATCTGATATCTGATTTCGGGTCGCATTGAGCAACCCCGCCTTTTCAGTGATGGCGATCTTGTACCAGTTTACCGTCTCCAATGCGGCGCGCATGTTGGACCAAACCGGCTGCCATGAAAGTATAGATCGCGCTTTTTCAGAATTGATCGAGAGTTGAATTTCCTCTCGTTGCCACTGTTCATGGACATGTTGGACGTTGACCTGCACGCTGGTCCATTGACCCATGAGCATGTGCAGGAGCTGGCCGACTGTGACTTGGGTTTCATCGACAGGACCAAAGTTCCAGGCTTCACCACGATGCGATTCGCTCCGTGCGATACGATCAAGCAATATGAGATAGCCATGCAACAGTGCGAGGACATGCTGCCATGGACGGATCGCGTTCACATTGCGGACAGTCAGCGACGTCTCGTTTTCTATCGCCCTCGCAAGGTCGGGAATGATGCGATTTTCCGCCCAATCGCCGCCGCCGATGATGTTACCGCCGCGGGCGACCTCGACTGACATGTCTCGACCCTCGGCTGCGAGGAGCTGTCGAAAGCCGAGAATGGCCATTTCGGCTGCAGCTTTCGAAGCACTGTAAGGGTCTTTGCCTCCGAGTGTATCGGTTTCGACGAAGGGACGCCCCGCACCGACATTTGCGTAGACTTTGTCCGTCGTGACGCAAACGACGCCCCGCACGTCCCGGGTCCGACGTGCGGCCTCAAGAACATTGACGGTTCCCTGGGTATTGGTAAGGAACGTCCCCACCGGGTCACGATAGGATGCGAGCACGAGCGGCTGGGCCGCCAGATGAAGCACGAGCCTCGGTCGGGTCTCGCTGAAACAAGCCTGCAACGCCTCAAGGTCAGTTATGTCACCGATCGTATGGCTTTGAAGGGAGTTTCGCGCTTCTGTCAAATCGAACATTGCCGGCGAAGTCGGTGGCGGGAGCGAGAAGCCGTGCACACGGATGCCGAGCATCTGAAGCAGGTGGCAGGCCCACGTTCCTGTAAAACCTGTATGGCCGGTGACCAGAACATCTATTCCGCGCAGGCTCTGGAACGTTGTCATCCGTCATATCCCGAAAGGCGGCAGCTTGCCGCGTGTCGAAATAACATAGGCGAAATACACGAAGAAGCCGTTAAAACGCGGAAGGTAGCAATCACATGATCAGTAGGTCGCCCGGCCACCTGACAGATCGAATACGGCACCGGTCGTGAACGAATTATCGGAGGAGCACAGGAACGCGATCATCGCCGCCGCTTCCTCGACTTTCAGGAACCGCCCCCTCGGGATGCGGGACAGCATGTAATCAATGTGGGTTTGGCTGATCTGGTCGAAAATCTTTGTCTTTGCAGCGGCCGGCGTTACCGCGTTGACGGCGATATCCTGACCGGCAAGCTCCTTTCCGAGAGACTTCGTGAGTGCAATGACTCCCGCTTTAGCTGCGGAGTAGGCCGCAGCGTTCGGATTTCCCTCCTTACCTGCAATGGAGGCGACGTTGACGATCCGGCCATAGCCATTGGCGATCATGTTTGGCACAACTGCCTTGCAGCAATAGAAGACGCCGTTCAAATCAATGTCGATAATCTGTCTCCATTGATCAACCGGGTAATCGATGGTTGGCATGACGGGCCCTGATATGCCCGCATTATTGACAAGAATATCGATACGACCGAACGATTTCAGCGTCTGCGCCGCTGCCGACGTCACTGAAACCGGATCGGATTGCTCGGCTTGAACCACAATTGAACCGGTCAGTGCGGTCGAAGCCTCGCGTGCCAGTGATTCGTCGCGATCCCAGAGGGCAACTTTTGCTCCCGATTCGGTCAGGCGCTTTGCTACCGCATAGCCGATGCCCTGGGCTCCGCCTGTGACGACCGCATATCGGCCTCTCAAATCGATCTGATTGCTCATCCAAAATCTCCCTGCGGTAAGATGATCGGAATAGTCGGTTAAGCTGGTTTTGACGTCGAACTGGCACCCATTGAGGTTTCGAGTACAAACTTGACCACATCAATCCGGTTGTTGATGTTTTAATAATGTATTTGTTACCGAGTTACCATGCGGCTTTTTTGTGATCTTGCGCTGCACAAGTGACTGGGTTAAGGCTTTCCCGCCTGTCTTGAATGGTCCAGTGTCCGGGATTTCGAACTGCGTCCCGGTGATTTGCGGCCTCATGCAAAGCAGGCGAGTTTCCAGCCTGTCGGGCTTGTCCGATACCGTTATCGATGTTTCCGGAGACATCCCATGCCGGGGTTTGTGCTTGAATATCTGCCCCTCGTGATCTTTATCGCAGTCGCTATCGGGATCGGCGTTGCATTGCTCGTGGCACCTTTTGCCGTCGCCTATGCGAGCCCCGATGCGGAAAAGCTCTCGGCGTATGAGTGCGGTTTTAATGCGTTTGATGATGCGCGCATGAAATTCGACGTCAGGTTCTATCTGGTTTCAATCCTGTTCATCATTTTTGATCTTGAAGTGGCATTCCTGTTTCCCTGGGCGGTTGCGTTCAAGGAAGTGGGGTTGTTCGGGTTCTGGTCGATGATGGTGTTTCTGGGTGTTCTTACAATCGGTTTTATTTATGAATGGAAGAAGGGTGCGCTCGAATGGGATTGACGCCTCACAGCGGAACGCTTGTTGCCGAGAAACCGAGGGGGATTATTGATCCTTCGACGGGCGAGCCGATTGGTGCCAATGATCCGTTCTTTTCCGAGATCAATGCGGAATTGGGCGACAAAGGCTTTTTGGTGACATCAACCGACGATTTGATTCAATGGGCGCGCACTGGCTCGCTGATGTGGATGACCTTCGGATTGGCGTGCTGTGCGGTCGAGATGATGCAACTCTCCATGCCGCGTTATGATGTCGAGCGGTTCGGGTTTGCACCACGCGCTTCGCCGCGGCAATCGGATGTCATGATCGTTGCGGGAACGCTCACCAACAAGATGGCTCCCGCGCTTCGCAAGGTGTACGACCAGATGCCGGAACCGCGTTATGTGATCTCGATGGGATCCTGCGCGAATGGCGGAGGCTATTACCATTACTCCTATTCCGTGGTGCGCGGATGCGACCGGATTGTGCCTGTGGATATCTATGTTCCAGGGTGCCCGCCGACGGCTGAAGCGCTGCTCTACGGTATTTTGCTGTTGCAGAAGAAAATCCGGCGTGTCGGAACGATTGAACGTTAGAGGCTTTGACTATTCCTCGTGTATTAGGTTCGGGAAGGGAGTTGAAAAATGGCTGAGCAAGCTGACATGACTCTGCCGCTTCTTTGGGAAATGCGGATCGAAAATACAACACGCCATGAACAGGTGATTTCGCGACTTGATCGAGTTGAGCAGAGCGAAACGTCATTTAAGCAGGCACTTACGGCGGATACGCTCTTGAGTCGGCTCCTGACGGGTGAATTTGAGGAGCGTCTCGAAGCGCTTGAACGGAAGGTCCGGGAATTGGAGAAGGCCTCGTGAGTGAAGCACTGACACACCTCGCGCTTGCTATTGAATCGGCGTTGCCGGGCAAGATTTTGGCCCAGACGGTGAATTTTGGTGAACTGACCATTGAAGCAGATGCCAAGTCGCTAACGGAGGTCTTGACCGTTTTACGCGACGACCCGCAGTTTCTGTTCAAGAATTTCACCGATCTTGCCGGCGCGGATTATCCGGCGCGCGAGAAGCGTTTCGATGTCGTATGGCATCTCTTGTCGCCGAAGCATAATATGCGGGTACGGGTGAAGTTTCAGGCCGACGAGTTCGAGCCGATCCCCTCAGGCATAGACGTGTTCCCGGCGGCAAACTGGTACGAACGGGAAATTTACGATCTTTATGGCGTATTGTTCACGGGGCATCCCGATCTTAGGCGTATTCTGACCGATTACGGCTTTGAGGGGCACCCGCTGCGCAAGGATTTTCCGCTGACCGGGTTTGTCGAGGTGCGCTACGACGATGAAGAAAAGCGGGTTGTGTATGAACCTGTGAAACTCGTTCAGGAATTCAGAAATTTCGACTTTTTATCGCCATGGGAAGGAACGGATTATGTTCTGCCCGGTGATGAAAAGGCGAAATAGGCGAATAGTGAGTGGCGAATAGCGAACAGGGGCTGGAACCAAGAATGTGGCTGATGATGAGATAAAGTCGTATCAGGATCTCGCGGTTTGGCGAAATTCGATGGATTTGGCTGAAGAATGTTATCGGGCGACGAAATTGTTTCCGAAAGATGAAATGTACGGAATGACATCGCAAATTCGACGAGCTGCAGCATCGGTTGCTGCAAATATCGCTGAGGGGCATGGGCGCGAGCATACTGGTTCGTTCGCACAGTCTTTGCGTGTTGCGCAGGGCCCACTTAAAGAATTGGAAACGCATGTTATTTTGGCACAACGTGTTGGGTTACTCGTTTCGGACACATCTGACAGTTTGCTGACCAAATCCGATCGGATCGGTAAAATGTTACGTTCGCTCATTCGCGCTTTGCAAAAACGTGTAGAGGGGAGAAGCTTAACATGACCTGCTTCCCCATTTTGCTACTCGCTATTCGCTATTCGCTGGAATCCATTTCATGACCGAGCATCAGCTTCGTAATTTCAGTATCAATTTTGGACCGCAGCATCCCGCGGCCCATGGCGTGCTGCGTCTTGTGCTGGAGCTTGATGGCGAAGTCGTCGAGCGCGTTGATCCGCATATCGGATTGCTTCACCGCGGCACAGAGAAGCTGATAGAGGCGAAGACGTATTTGCAGGCGGTGCCATATTTCGACCGGCTCGATTATGTCGCGCCGATGAATCAGGAGCATGCTTACGCGCTTGCGGTTGAGAAACTTCTGGGGATTTCCGTGCCGCGGCGGGCGCAATTGATCCGGATCCTGTTTTCGGAAGTGGGACGGCTGCTGTCGCACTTGCTGAATGTGACGACGCAAGCGATGGATGTGGGCGCGCTTACGCCTCCGCTCTGGGGCTTTGAAGAGCGCGAAAAACTGATGATGTTTTATGAGCGCGCTTCGGGTGCCCGAATGCATTCGGCCTATGTCCGCCCGGGTGGCGTGCATCAGGACCTGCCGGCTGCATTGATCGATGACATGGAAGCGTTTTGTGATCCGTTCATCCGTGTTTGTGATGACCTTGAAACGCTTCTGACCGATAACCGGATCTTCAAGCAACGCAATGTTGATATTGGTGTCGTATCACTTGATGAATGTTGGGCGTGGGGATTTTCGGGTGTGATGGTGCGCGGTTCGGGTGCTGCGTGGGATTTGCGCAAGTCGCAACCTTACGAGCTTTATGAAGAGATGGATTTCGACATTCCGGTGGGTAAAAACGGCGACAATTATGACCGTTATTGCATTCGCATGGAAGAAATGCGGCAATCAGTCAAAATCATGCGCCAGTGCTTGACGAAGCTGCGTGAACCGGCAGGGCAGGGCGCGATTGCGGCTAAGGACGGCAAGGTTGTGCCGCCGAAGCGTGGCGAGATGAAGCGTTCGATGGAAGCGCTGATCCATCACTTTAAGCTCTATACTGAGGGATACAAGGTGCCGGCTGGTGAGGTTTATGCCGCTGTCGAAGCACCCAAAGGTGAATTTGGCGTGTATCTTGTCTCGGACGGTACCAACAAGCCCTATCGTTGCCGGATCAAGGCGCCGGGATTCGCGCATCTGCAAGCGATGGATTTCATGTGCCGCGGGCACATGCTCGCCGATGTCTCGGCGGTGCTGGGGTCACTTGATATTGTGTTTGGCGAGGTTGATCGCTGATGACGCGTTTTTTGTTAAAAATGAGTGAATTCTGATGGCCGTTCGTCGTCTCGCACCCGATGCGGTTCAACCCGCTAGTTTCGCCTTCTCGCAGGATAATCTCGCCTGGGCGAAAACGGTTATCGCAAAATATCCCGAAGGGCGGCAAGCCTCTGCCGTGATCCCGCTATTGTGGCGCGCGCAGGAACAGCATCACTATTGGTTGCCGCGCGCGGCGATTGAATATGTCGGCGAGATGCTCGGCATGGCGAAAATTCGCGTGCTTGAAGTTGCGACCTTCTATTCAATGTTCAATCTGGAGCCGGTCGGAAAGCATTTTATCCAGGTGTGCGGGACGACGCCGTGCAGGCTGAATGGCGCGGAAAAAATCATCAAGGTGTGTGAAGAGCGAATTGGCGAACAGCGCCACGTATCGGCGGATGGTAATTTCGCGTGGCTCGAAGTTGAATGCTTAGGCTCGTGCTGCAACGCGCCGATGGCCCAGATCAATAATGACTATTACGAGGACTTGACGCCAGAGAGTTTCGGGAAGCTGCTTGATGATCTCGCGGCAGGTCGGCCGGTGAAGGTGGGGCCACAGAATGGTCGCAGGGGTTCGGAGCCTTTGTCGGGTGCAAAAACATTGACGGATCCGATGCTCTATGACGGCTCGGTTGTAGGTTCGTGGAAGGCGCGGTTCGAGGCGGACGAGGCCATGAAGGCGATTGCTGCGGCGGAAGCTGTTAAGCTGGCTGAGGCGGCCAAGGCTGCAGCTGCCGAAGCGGCGAAAGGTTGACAGTATGACAGCGGTGACCAACGAGCTGATGTATGAAGTGCTGAAGCAGATTCAGGTGCGCCTCGGTGTCATAGAGGACGGGCAGAGGGAAATTCGGGCCGAGCTGAAACCGATGCGGATCCAGTTGCAGGCGGTTCAGGTCGATATTGGCAATGTTTACGAGACGACAGGGACGATGGACAACCGGATCGGAAGGATTGAACGGCGTCTCGATCTATCCGAAGCTCCCGTGCAGTAATGAGAGGTTTTTGAACGATGTTGCAGGACAAAGACCGCATTTTTACCAATCTCTACGGATTTCATGGCGCTGACCTGAAAGCCGCCCAAAAGCGTGGCAATTGGGACGGAACGAAGCTCTTTATCGACAAGGGGCGGGATTGGATCGTCAATGAGATGAAGGCGTCGGGCCTGCGCGGGCGCGGTGGGGCGGGCTTTCCGACGGGGCTGAAATGGTCGTTTATGCCGAAGAATCAGGATGGCCGGCCACATTATCTTGTCGTGAATGCCGATGAGTCGGAGCCTGGCACCTGCAAGGATCGCGAAATTATGCGGCATGATCCGCATCTTCTGGTGGAAGGGTGTTTAATCGCGTCGTTCGCGATGGGGGCGAATGCCTGTTATATTTATGTTCGGGGCGAATATATTGCCGAGCGTATTGCACTTCAGAAGGCGGTTGACGAGGCTTATGCCGCGAAACTGATCGGCAAGGACAATGTGCATGGTTGGCCGTTTGACCTCTATGTGCATCATGGCGCGGGGGCCTATATTTGCGGCGAGGAGACGGCGCTGCTCGAAAGTCTCGAAGGCAAGAAGGGACAGCCGCGGCTCAAGCCGCCATTTCCTGCCAATATGGGGCTTTATGGCTATCCGACGACGGTCAACAATGTCGAATCGATTGCAGTTTCGGGGACAATTTTGCGCCGCGGTGCGGGCTGGTTCTCGTCGATGGGCAATCCGAACAATGTCGGCACCAAGCTGTTCTGTGTTTCCGGCCATGTGAACACGCCGTGCAATGTCGAGGAGGTGATGGGTATCACGTTCCGCGAATTGATCGAACTGCACTGCGGCGGGGTGCGGGGCGGATGGGATAATCTGAAAGCGGTAATCCCGGGGGGCTCTTCGGTCCGGATGGTTCCTGCGGAGCAGATTATTGATACGCCGATGGATTTCGACAGTCTCTCAAAACTGCGCTCGGGGCTCGGGACGGCTGCCGTTATCGTGATGGATAAATCCACCGATATTATTCGCGCGGTGGCGCGGCTTTCCTATTTCTACAAGCACGAGAGTTGCGGGCAGTGTACGCCGTGTCGTGAAGGTACGGGCTGGATGTGGCGCGTTCTGACGCGCATGGCCGAAGGTCGGGCGCAGAAAAAAGAAATTGATATGCTGCTGGAAGTGACCAAGCAGGTCGAAGGCCACACGATTTGTGCTTTGGGTGATGCAGCGGCGTGGCCGATACAGGGTTTGATTGCGCATTTCCGTCATGAAATTGAAGAACGGATTGATCAATATGCGGCCAATCCGCATTCTGATCCTGTCCCGATGATGGCTGCGGAGTAGGGCACTGGGTATGGCTGACGAACCAGAAAATCTCACACTGAAATTTCTTCGCCGGATTGACGAGAAGCTTGATCGTGTTGCCGAGAACGTTCACATGATTAAAGTCCGCTTGACGAGCGTTGGAGAAAGTCTCGTGGGTATAATACGTCGTGTTGATAGAATTGAGGATCGTATGGATCGTATCGAGAGACCTCTCGATCTCGCTGGCGCGGCGGAGTAAGAGAAATTTATGAGCAAGATCATCATCGACGGCACTGAGATTGACGTTCCGGCCGAGTATACGCTGTTGCAGGCGTGCGAGGCGGCGGGCGCGGAAGTGCCGCGTTTTTGTTTTCACGAGCGGCTTTCGATCGCGGGCAATTGCCGCATGTGCCTTGTGGAAGTGAAGGGTGGACCGCCCAAGCCGACTGCTTCATGTGCGATGAATGTGCGGGATTTGCGTCCCGGGCCGAATGGCGAACCGCCAGCGGTGTTGACGACATCGCCAATGGTGAAGAAGGCCCGCGAGGGCGTTATGGAATTTCTGCTGATCAACCATCCGCTTGATTGCCCGATCTGTGATCAGGGCGGCGAGTGCGACTTACAGGATCAGGCGATGGCGTATGGCGTCGACACATCCCGTTTTGCCGAGAACAAGCGGGCGGTCGAGGACAAGGAAATCGGGCCGCTTGTGAAGACGACGATGACGCGTTGCATCCAGTGCACGCGTTGCGTGAGGTTTTCAACGGAAGTGGCTGGAGTTACTGATCTTGGCCTGACGGGACGTGGCGAGGATGTCGAGATTACGTCTTATCTCGAAGCGGCGATGACCAGCGAATTGCAAGGTAATATTATTGATCTTTGCCCGGTTGGTGCGTTGACGTCGAAGCCTTACGAATTCAAGGCGCGTCCCTGGGAACTGACGAAGACAGAGTCCATCGATGTGATGGACGCGACCGGTGCCGCGATCCGTGTCGATTCGCGCGGTTCAGAGGTGATGCGCATTTTGCCGCGTTTGAACGAGGCGGTAAATGAGGAATGGATTTCGGACAAGACAAGGTTCATCTTTGATGGATTGAAAACGCAGCGTCTTGACCGGCCGTTTATTCGTGTGAATGGCAAGTTGCAACCGGCTTCGTGGCAGGAGGCGTTTGCGGCGATTGCGGACAAGGTGAAGGCGACAAAGCCCGCCCGTATCGGGGCGTTGGCCGGACAATTGGCGGCTGTCGAAGACATGTTTGCGCTGAAATCTTTGATGGACAGTCTTGCCGTTTCCAATCTTGACGCACGCTTCCCGGGATCACCGCTGCACCCGAAGCATGGGCGTGCGAGTTATGTGTTCAATTCGACGATTGCGGGCATTGAAGACGCGGATGCGATTATCATTATTGGCTCAAATCCAAGGCTTGAGTCGCCTGTTTTGAACGCCCGCATCCGGAAGCGTTATGTTCGGGGCGACGTGTTTATTGGTGTCGTCGGCGAACAGGCTGATTTGACTTACCCGTATGAGTATCTCGGTGCAGGGCCTGACAGTTTCGCAAAGCCTGTCGAGAAAGCGCTGTCTGGCAAGCAAAAGCCGATCTTTGTTGTTGGTCAGGGTGCGTTGAATCGTGCTGATGGTGCTGCTGTGCTGTCAATGTTGGCGGAAGCGGCACGTAAACTGGGCGTTGTTAAAGACGGCTGGAATGGATTCAATGTGTTGCACACGGAAGCGGCATTGGTTGGTGCGCTCGATTTGGGCTTTGTGCCGGGCGAGGGCGGACTTGATACTGCTGCAATGCTGAAGAGTGGTGCTTTGGATGTACTGTTCTTGTTGGGTGTTGACGAGGTGGTTGTGCCGGAAGGTGCCTTTGTTGTGTATCAGGGCACACATGGTGACGCAGGCGCGCATCGGGCTGATGTTATTTTGCCGGGGGCGGCTTTTACCGAGAAATCGGGGCTTTACGTCAACACCGAAGGGCGCGTGCAGATGACCAATCGTGCATCGTTCCCGCCTGGCGAGGCGCGTGAGGACTGGGCTATTCTCAGGGCTTTGTCTGCGGTGCTTGGGAAAGCGTTGTCGTTCGACTCTCTTTCGCAGTTGAGAAAGTCGCTTTTTGCAGAGTATCCTCATTTTGCAGCGATCAACGGAATTGCGGGGAGCGATGCCGGAGCGATTGATGTTCTGGCGGGTCTTGGCGGAAAAGTTGGCAAGGACGCGTTCCGCTCGCCGGTGACGGATTTTTATCTGACAAACCTCATCGCGCGGGCATCCAAGACGATGGCTGCATGTTCGGCGCTTGCTAAAGCTCGTATCCCGCTGGCGGCTGAATAGGAGAGCGGGTGATGGAAACCGAATTGATGGCAAATGGCTGGGGCTGGGTGGTCGCAATCGCGCTCTTGAAGAGTGTGGGACTGCTCGTGGCACTGCTGGTGTTTGTTGCGTTTATCCTGCTCGCTGACCGCAAGATCTGGGCAGCGGTGCAATTGCGCCGTGGTCCGAACGTTGTCGGACCGTTCGGATTGCTGCAGTCTTTCGCGGACCTGCTGAAATTTGTGCTCAAGGAACCAACTATTCCGGCGGGTGCGAACAAGGGCGTGTTTCTGTTGGCGCCGCTTGTGACGACAACCCTCGCACTCGCCGCGTGGGCCGTGGTGCCGGTGGCGGACGGATGGGCGATTGCAAATATCAATGTCGGCATCCTCTATATTTTTGCCGTGTCATCGCTCGGTGTTTATGGCGTGATTATGGGTGGATGGGCGTCGAATTCGAAGTATCCGTTTCTCGGCGCGCTGCGTTCAGCCGCTCAGATGGTGTCGTATGAGGTTTCGATCGGTTTCGTGATCATCACAGTCCTTCTGTGTGTGGGTTCGTTGAACCTGTCCGATATTGTCGAAGCGCAGAACGGCAAATACGGGATGCTTGGGTGGTTCTGGTTGCTGCTGTTTCCGATGTTCGTGATTTTCTTCATCTCTGCCTTGGCCGAAACGAACCGTCCGCCGTTTGATTTGCCGGAAGCTGAGTCCGAACTTGTTGCCGGCTTCATGGTCGAATATGGGTCTACCCCGTATATGATGTTCATGCTTGGCGAGTATGTTGCGATTGTGACGATGTGCTCGCTGACGACGATCCTGTTTTTGGGCGGTTGGTTGCCTCCGTTTCAGGTGGTGCCGTTCACATGGGTGCCGGGTGTTGTCTGGTTTGTGCTCAAAGTGTGCCTCGTCTTTTTCATGTTCGCCATGGTGAAGGCATTCGTCCCGCGCTATCGGTACGACCAATTGATGCGTCTGGGTTGGAAAGTGTTTCTGCCGATCTCATTGTTCATGGTTGTTGCCGTTGCCGGCGTGTTGCAGTTTACGGGATGGGCGCCATGACGGAAGTTTTGTTTTTACATCTTTCTTTTGGCGGAGTTTTCTAATGAGACTTGGGCAGGCTGCCAATGCGTTGTTGCTGAAAGAGTTTGTCGCTGCGTTTGCGTTGTCGATGCGCTATTTCTTAAAGCCGAAAGCAACGATCAATTATCCTTACGAGAAAAATCCGGTCTCTCCCCGTTTCAGAGGTGAGCATGCCTTGCGCCGTTATCCGAATGGCGAGGAGCGTTGCATTGCCTGCAAATTGTGCGAAGCGATTTGCCCGGCTCAAGCGATCACGATTGAGGCCGGGCCTCGTCGGAACGACGGGACGCGGCGTACGACCCGCTATGATATCGATATGACAAAGTGCATTTATTGCGGGTTTTGTCAGGAGGCGTGCCCGGTCGATGCGATTGTCGAAGGGCCGAATTTCGAGTTTGCGACAGAGACCCGAGAAGAACTGTTCTACGACAAGGACCGTCTACTCGAGAACGGCGCGCGGTGGGAGCGGGAAATCGCGCGGAATATCAAGATGGACGCACCTTACCGCTGAGCCGGTTGAGTTGCGGTGAAGGGGTGGATATAGACGGACTCATGCTTTTGGGCGCGGAGTTAAGAGAACAGAGGCGCGACGCAGGGGTGCCTCAACAGGCAGGGACAAAATTTCGGTAATTCGGGGACGGTCGAGATGAGCTTTGCTCAGGGATTTTTTTATCTGTTTTCCATTGTGATGGTGGGGTCCGCCTTCATGGTGATCTCGTCGCGCAATCCTGTGCACTCGGTGCTGTTCCTGATCCTGGCGTTTGTGAATGCAGCAGGGCTGTTTTTGCTCATGGGCGCCGAGTTCCTGGCAATGATCTTGATCGTCGTTTATGTCGGCGCGGTCGCGGTGCTGTTCTTGTTTGTGGTCATGATGCTCGATGTTGATTTCGCCGAGTTGCGGCAGGGTTTTCTGAATTATCTGCCGCTTGGAGCAACGTTGGGGCTGATTTTCTTCATCGAGCTCGCCATGGTGATCACGATCTATGTGATGAGTCCGAAAGCGATAGGTGCTAAATTAGAGCTTGCAAAGACGGACCCGTCGATTTCGAACACGGAAGCACTCGGTCGGGTTCTTTACACTGAGCATGTTTATTATTTCCAGATTTCCGGGCTTGTTCTGCTTGTTGCGATGATTGGCGCGATTGTTCTGACTTTGCGCCATAAGGCTGGCGTGAAGCGTCAAAATATTGCGGATCAGGTAGCGCGGACGCGGGATACGGCTATCGAAGTTAAAAAAATGCCTTTCGGACAGGGAGTTTGACGCGAACATGATCGGTCTTGGACATTATCTGACGGTCGCGGCTATCCTGTTCACGCTTGGCGTGTTCGGCATCTTTGTGAACCGAAAAAATGTGATCGTCATTCTCATGTCGGTCGAGTTGATCCTGCTCGCGGTCAATATCAATCTCGTGGCTTTCTCGACGTTTGGTGGCACGCTGATCGGGCAGGTTTTCGCGCTGCTGATTTTGACAGTTGCAGCGGCCGAAGCGGCAATCGGGCTTGCTATTCTCGTGGTCTATTATCGCAATCGCGGCTCTATCGCGGTTGAAGATATCAATATGATGAAGGGCTGAGCGGTTTAATTCCGCAAGATATTTCATGGTTCAGGCACTCGTCTTTCTCCCACTGGCCGGCTTTCTCATCGCGGGTCTTTTTGGCCGCATGATCGGGGCGCGCGCCAGTGAAATTGTCACAACGGCGTTTATGCTGATTTCGGCAGCGCTGTCGTGGATCGTGTTCATGCGCGTCGGATATGGCGATGGTGCCGAACGGATCATGCTCGGGCAATGGTTTGCCTCGGGCGGGTTGGTGGTTGATTGGGCGCTCAGGGTTGATACGCTGACGGCAGTGATGCTGGTGGTCGTCAATTCAGTTTCGTCCCTCGTTCACCTCTATTCGATCGGTTATATGCACGAGGATCCGAACCGGCCACGGTTTTTCGCGTATTTGTCGCTGTTCACCTTTGCGATGCTGATGTTGGTGACGTCTGACAATCTGGTGCAGATGTTCTTCGGGTGGGAAGGCGTCGGGCTGGCGTCGTATCTGTTGATCGGGTTCTGGTTCCAGAAGCCGACGGCGAATGCGGCTGCGATGAAGGCGTTTATTGTAAACCGTGTGGGCGATTTTGGTTTTGCTCTCGGTATATTTCTGGTGTTCGTGCTGACGGGTTCGATCTCGTATGACGCCGTCTTTGCGCGGGTTCCAGAGATCGCAACGATGAAGGTGCATTTCATTGGCGTGGACTGGAATGCGGCGACGATTATCTGCTTGCTCTTATTCATGGGGGCCATGGGTAAATCGGCGCAGTTCCTTCTCCACACATGGTTGCCGGATGCGATGGAGGGACCGACGCCGGTATCTGCTTTGATCCATGCGGCAACGATGGTGACTGCGGGCGTGTTCATGGTGGCTCGTCTTTCGCCCGTTTTCGAGGCGTCACCCGTAGCGCTCACATTTGTGATGATCATGGGGGCGACGACCGCGTTTTTTGCTGCAACCGTTGGCCTCGTTCAGAACGATATCAAGCGTGTGATTGCCTATTCAACGTGTTCACAGCTTGGTTACATGTTTGTGGCGCTTGGTGCCGGAGCATATTCGGCGGGTATTTTTCATCTCTTCACGCACGCATTCTTCAAGGCGTTGCTGTTCCTGGGAGCCGGATCGGTGATCCATGCGATGCACCATGAACAGGATATCCGCCATATGGGCGGGCTTTGGAAGAAGATCCCGTTTACAGCAGCTATGATGGCGATCGGGACCTTTGCACTTACCGGATTCCCGCTGACGGCGGGGTACTTCTCGAAGGATGCGATTATTGAATCGGCCTATGCGTCGCAGAGCGGCGCGCAGAGTTATGCATTCATCCTGCTGGTGTTGGCCGCGTGCATGACGTCGTTCTATTCGTGGCGGCTTTTCTTCATGACGTTTACCGGCCGTGCGCGTTGGGGACATTCGGATCACCACGGGCATGCGGCGGATGATCACCATGCCCATGAGCCGCATGAATCGCCGTTGACCATGCTGGTGCCATTGGCGCTTCTGGCGGCAGGGGCGTTGCTGGCGGGCTATGTGTTTTACGGGGTTTTCCTCGGCGAGGCTTATAACGGATTCTGGAAGGGTGCGCTGTTCACAAGTGAGAACAACCATATTCTGCACGCTATTCACGATGTGCCGCGTTGGGTGAAAAATGCGCCGCTCGTGATGATGATCATAGGTTTTGTCGTGGCGTATATTTTCTATGTTCGGCATCCGCATTTGCCGGGGCAATTGGCGGCAAACCAGCCCATTCTGTACCGATTTTTGCTCAACAAATGGTATTTCGACGAGCTTTATGACTTTCTTTTCGTGCGTCCGGCGAAATGGCTCGGATACCAATTATGGAAGAAGGGTGATGGCCGCGTGATAGACGGGATGGGGCCTGACGGGATTGCGGCGCGGGTTCGGAATGTGACGGCCATCGTAGTGAAGTTCCAGACGGGGTATCTCTATCACTATGCCTTTGCTATGCTGATGGGCGTCGCGGCGCTGATTACATGGTATATGTTCGGGGGAGCGCACTGATGTCTCATCTTCTTTCCGCTCTGATTATCCTGCCATTGACGGGCGTTGCGGCACTGTTGATGGTTCGCGGCGAAAGCGAATCTGCGAAAAACAATGTCCGGTGGATTGCGCTGTTTGCGACGTTGATCACATTCATCGTGTCGCTTGTTGCATGGGGCCGGTTTGACCCGTCGAGCGCGGCATTCCAATTGGTGGAAGAGGGCGAATGGCTCTCAGAGACAATCCGTTTCAAGCTCGGTGTCGACGGGTTCTCCATGCCGTTCATCCTCTTGACGACGTTTCTGATGCCGTTCTGCATCGTGGCGTCATGGGTTTCGGTGGAGAAGCGACTCAAGGAATATATGATCGCGTTTCTGGTGCTGGAAGCGCTGATGATCGGGGTCTTCTCGGCTCTCGACCTTGTCCTGTTCTATCTGTTCTTCGAGGCGGGTTTGATCCCGATGTTCCTGATTATCGGGATCTGGGGTGGCAAGCGGCGGATTTATGCGAGCTTCAAGTTTTTCCTCTACACGCTCCTTGGGTCGCTTCTCATGCTCGTCGCCATTATGGCGATGTTCTGGACGGCCGGCACGACGGATATTCCGAGCCTTCTGGCGTTCAAATTCCCGTCCGGGATGCAGACATGGCTGTGGCTCGCCTTTTTTGCCTCCTTTGCGGTGAAGATGCCGATGTGGCCTGTGCACACCTGGCTGCCGGATGCGCATGTGGAGGCGCCGACGGCAGGATCGGTCATTCTGGCGGCGATTTTGTTGAAAATGGGCGGGTATGGTTTCATCCGATTCTCGATCCCGATGTTCCCCGAGGCGTCGCTTTATTTTGCGCCGTTTGTGTTCGCATTGTCGGTTGTCGCAATTGTTTATACGTCCCTCGTGGCCCTCATGCAGGAAGATATCAAAAAACTGATCGCTTATTCGTCAGTGGCCCATATGGGGTTTGTGACGATGGGGCTGTTTACGCTGACGTCTCAGGGTATTCAGGGCGCTATGTTCCAGATGGTGAGCCACGGGATTGTCTCCGGCGCGTTGTTCCTTGCGGTGGGTGTCGTTTATGACCGGATGCATACGCGCGAAATTTCGGCTTATGGCGGGCTTGTTCATCGCATGCCACTCTATGCGATTGCGTTCATGGTGTTCACGATGGCGAATGTCGGATTGCCGGGAACGTCTGGTTTTGTCGGAGAGTTTCTGACCTTGCTCGGTGCGTTTCGTGCCAATACATGGGTCGCTTTTGTTGCTACGACGGGTGTGGTTCTCTCGGCGGCCTATGCGCTCTGGCTCTATGCGCGCGTTGTGTTCGGCACGCTCGACAAGCCTTCTCTCATGACAATCAAGGATTTGTCGCCTCGCGAGACTGGCTTGCTCGCGCCGCTTCTGATCCTGACGATCTATTTGGGCATCAAGCCGGGTCCGGTTCTCGATGTCTTTGCGGCACCGACCGAGGCGCTTCTCAAAACAACGCAAACGGCATTTGACGCGGCGCATCTGGCGCTGGCGCTACAATAGGGTTTTGGTTCGATGTCTTCTGCCACTGTCACGCTCGCCCAGTTCGCACCTGCTCTCCCGGAGATACTACTCGCCACTGGGGCGTTGGCTCTTGTGCTGATTGGCGCTTATCGCGGGGAGAAGTCGTTCGGGCTGATCAACACGCTGGCGTTCTTAATGCTTGCTCTTGTGGGCGTGCTGATCGCAACGCAAGATGCCGCGACCGTTTCTGCGTTCAATGGAGCGTTCATCTCCGATAGTTTCGGGCGATTTATGAAGATTGCGGTGCTGATCGGGTCGGCGGTTACGCTGATGATTTCCGGTGATTATCTTAAGGCCACAGGATCGCAGCAGTTTGAATTCCCGATCCTCGTTGCACTGTCGACGCTTGGAATGCTCCTGATGATCTCGGCGGGGGATCTGATTGCGCTCTATCTCGGTCTCGAATTGTCGAGCCTCGCGCTTTATGTGGTGGCCTCGTTTAACCGTGACTCGGTCAAATCGACTGAAGCAGGGTTGAAGTATTTTGTTCTCGGCGCCCTTTCGTCAGGTATGCTCCTTTATGGCGCGTCGCTTGTTTACGGTATGACGGGCAGCGTTTCATTCAGCGGGATTGCGAGCGTATTGAAAGATGGTACTTCGCTTGGCATGATTTTCGGGTTGGTGTTCATTCTCGCAGGTCTTGCCTTCAAGATTTCAGCTGTTCCTTTCCATATGTGGACGCCGGACGTCTATGAAGGCGCGCCGACACCGGTGACGGCTTTTTTTGCTGCCGCTCCCAAGATTGCCGCGATGGCGTTGTTGGTACGCGTGGTTGAACAGGCATTTCCGCACATTACCGGACAATGGCAGCAGATCATCGTGTTTATCGCGATTGCATCGATGGGGCTTGGTGCATTTGCTGCGATCGGGCAGCAGAATATCAAGCGCCTATTGGCCTATTCGTCGATTGGGCATGTTGGTTTCGCACTTGTTGGTTTGTCGGCCGGAACTGCCGGGGGTGTCGAGGGTGTAGCGATCTATATGGCGATCTATCTGATTACAACGCTCGGAACATTCGGTTGCGTGCTCGCCATGCGGCGCGAAGGTGGCTATGTCGAGGATATTGATGATCTCTCGGGCCTCTCAAAAACACATCCGATGATGGCGTTTATTTTGGCGATGCTGATGTTTTCGCTGGCCGGTATTCCGCCTTTGGCCGGGTTCTTTGCGAAGTGGTACGTGTTTGTTGCCGCTGTTGAGGCGAAGCTCTATGCGCTTGCCGTTATCGGTGTTGTAACCAGTGTCATCGGTGCGTATTATTATCTCCGGATTGTGAAGATCATGTATTTCGACGAGGCAAAGGCACCGTTTTTGCCGATGTCAGCTGCCATTCGGCTTGTAGTCGGTGTTTCGGGCGTGTTCGTGTTGGCTTTCTGGTTCTATCCTGCGCCACTCGTGACGCGCGCTGTTGCAGCTGCGCAATCGCTGTTCTGACGTGGTTGAAGGCTTTGTACATCAAGACGGTTTCAGCGTTGACTATTTCGAGGTTGTTGGGTCAACCAATGACCTTGCGATGGAGCGGGTCCGTTCTGGCGGATCGGGCAACCATTGGATCGTTGCCGGTGAGCAGAACAAGGGCAGGGGACGGCATGGGCGCGTCTGGAAGTCTCCACCGGGAAACCTCTATGCTTCTTTGACGCTGATGAACCCGTGTTCTGCCGCGACTGGTTTTCAGTTGGGGTTTGTTGCAGCCCTTTCGATCTATTGTGCTGTGGAAGCAAGTGGCGTCGATAGGAATCTGCTGGCACTGAAATGGCCGAACGATGTTCTGGCGAATGGCGCGAAGCTATCGGGTATTCTCATCGAGGGAACGCTTTTATCTGACGGGTCTTTTGCAGTTGTGATAGGATGCGGCATCAATGTGTCTCATCATCCGTCAGACACACCCTATCCGGCGACGGATCTGCGTAACCTCGGGATTGATACCAGTGCTGAAATTGTGTTTGGCAATTTAACAGCAGCATTCAAAAACTGGCTGGATGTGTTTGAAAACGGGACGCAATTTCCGAAAATAAGAGCTGCGTGGATTGAACGATCGATGGGCATGAATGCGCCTGTCGAGATCAAGAATGATGGAGCTGTTCGGCGCGGGATTTTTTCGGGACTTGATGAGAACGGGTGTTTGTTGCTCGATCAGGACGGTGAGACTGTCCGGATCGAGGCAGGGGATGTTTTTCCGACCGGGCGCCGAACGCGCCAGGCTATTTTGAAATGAACGAGAAAGGGGGGCCGGATGGTCCAACCCAAAGAAGATTTTGTATTTTGTGCCTTGGGCGGTCTCGGCGAGATCGGAATGAACGCGGCGCTTTACGGCTTCGGACCACCTGCAAAGCGGGAATGGATCCTTGTTGATTGCGGGATCAGTTTTGCCGGCGATGAAGTTCCAGGCGTTGATCTCGTTTTGCCCGATTTGAGCTTTATCGAGGGACAGCGGAACCGGCTGAAGGCCGTCATCATCACGCATGCGCATGAGGATCATATCGGGGCACTGATGGAGCTCTGGCCGCGCCTTGGGGAACCTACAGTCTACGCGACGCAATTTGCGGCAGGGTTGTTCGATATTCGTCGCCAAAACAACGGTGGCGGGAAGAAGGTTTCGGTCAAGATTATGAAGCCGGGCGATCATCTTGCGCTTGGTTCGTTTGACGTCGAGGTTATCGCGGTTGCGCATTCGATCCCTGAATCGACGGCACTTGCGATCCGGACACCACTTGGAACCGTTTTACACACAGGCGATTGGAAGATCGATGTGACGCCTTATGTGGGTTGGGCGACGGATGAAGCACGGCTTCGGAGGTTGGGCCACGAAGGCGTGCTGGCAATGGTTTGCGATTCGACGAATGTGATGCGCGAAGGCATCAGCCAGAGCGAGACCACTGTGGCGCAAACGCTCGCAGAGATTATCGGAGAGGCAAAGGGCCGTGTTGCGGTTACAACCTTCGCCTCGAACGTGGCGCGCATCCGTGCGGTTGCGGAAGCGGCCAAGATGACGGGCCGGGAAGTGATTGCTGTCGGCAGAGCCATGGACCGCGTGATTCAGGTGGCGACTGAATGCGGCTACCTTGAAAGATTGCCCGAGTTCCGGACATCGGAAACCTACGGGTATCTGCCACGGGACAAGGTGATCGCGCTTTTGACAGGTAGTCAAGGCGAGCCGCGCGCGGCATTGGCGCGGATTGCCGAGGATCAGCATCCTGATGTGACATTGTCTCCGGGAGACAAAGTGATCCTGTCGTCACGCACAATCCCGGGAAATGAGCGGGAGGTCGGCCGGATCGTCAATAGTCTTGTTCAGCAGGGTGTGGAGGTCATTACTGATCGCACCGCGCTCGTGCATGTTTCCGGGCATCCGCGGCGTGGCGAACTCGAGCAAATGTATGAATGGGTGAAGCCGAGATTGGCTATTCCTGCCCATGGCGAGGCGCTTCATCTTCACGAACACAAGAAACTAGCGCTGTCGCTCGGTGTTCCGCAGGTATTAACGCCGAAAAATGGCGATCTGGTTCGGTTTGCGCCTGATAAGCCTGCAATCATAGACCAATTGGCACATGGCCGGATTTACAAGGATGGTGAGATTCTGGTACCAGCGGGCGACCCCGCAATCTCCGAGCGACGGAAACTCGGTTTCGGCGGCGTGGTTTCGATCTCGATCGCGATGACTCACCAGGGCGAGTTGACGGGCGAGCCTGCCTTCGCGGTTACCGGAATTCCGCAATTGACGCGGGATGGTCACCTGTTCGAAGATGTCATAGAGGACGCTGTATTCACGGTGTTGGATCACCTGCCGCGGGCCAAGCGGCGTGATCCCGATTTTGTCGAGAACGCCGTTGAGCGGGCGGTTCGTGCCACTGTGAATGAACGCTGGGGCAAAAAGCCGATTTGTCACGTTCAGATTGTGATGGTTTGAGAGGTGCTATGATCGGGCGGTTGAACCATGTGGCGATAGCGGTGCCTGACCTTGCTGTGGCCTGTGCGCTTTATCGAGATATGCTTGAAGCATCGGTTTCTGAACCTTTGGACCAAATCGAACATGGCGTAACTGTCGTGTTCATCGACTTGCCGAATACGAAGATCGAGCTGCTCGGTGTCCTCGGCGATCAAAGTCCGATCGCCAGATTTCTTGAACGCAACCCTGAAGGCGGCATTCACCATCTCTGTTATGAGGTTGAAGACATTGGCGCATCGCGGGACCGATTGTTGGCGAAGGGTGCGCGGGTTTTGGGGAGTAAAGAGCCGAAAATCGGTGCGCATGGCAAGCCGGTGATTTTCTTGCATCCAAATGATTTCAACGGCGTACTGATCGAGCTGGAACAGGCGTGAGCCGTCCGATTTTCATGAAGTGGAGGTCCGAATGCCAGTTGTGTCGGCAATTGCCATCTATCTGATTGCCTGGTGGATTGTCTTGTTTGCGGTCTTACCTTTCGGGGTGAAAAACCGTGATGAGGTCAGCGGTACAGATTCGAGTTTCCTCGTACCCGGGACGGACATGGGCGCACCCCAGAAACCTCTGCTGCTCAAAAAGCTTGTCGCAACCACGCTCGTCGCGATCCCCGTTTCGGTATTGCTGCAATTCTTCATTCAGAACGTTGATTGGTGAATGAAAAAGGCAGAGCTTGCGCCCTGCCTTTCATCTGTGTCTCATTCATCGTATATTCTGGACCTTCGTCGCCACCGCCGCCATGCGCGCAAGCAGCAAATGATGCTCCTCCCAAGACCTGGACCGGGCGCGCTCTTTTTGACGCTCGCCGGAAGCCGATGATTCTCTAGCTCAAGTTATCGTGTTTGTCATCATGATAATTCTCGAATTATGTGTTCGCACTTATGCCGCATCCGGGCCGTGCAGCTTTCCCTTGCTTGTGTTTTTGCTCGCGATACGGTTCAAACATCGGCGTGTTCAGTTGTACTGATGCTGATTCTCATGAGGCTCCCGCGATGCGTCTTTCCCGCTATTTTCTTCCCATCCTTCGTGAGACACCGAAAGAGGCGGATATTGTCTCGCACCGGTTGATGTTACGTGCCGGGTTGATCAGGCAGGAGTCCGCCGGGATTTATGCGTGGCTGCCTTTCGGGTTGAGGGTTCTCAACAAAATCAATACGATTGTGCGGGAGGAGCAGAACCGCTCGGGCGCTATCGAGCTTCTGATGCCGACGATCCAATCCGCTGATTTATGGCGCGAGTCGGGGCGCTATGATGCGTATGGCAAGGAGATGTTGCGGATCAAAGACAGGCATGAGCGCGACATGCTCTTCGGTCCGACGAATGAGGAGATGATTACCGAGATTTTTCGGGCAACTGTTAAATCCTACAAGGATCTCCCGCTCAACCTCTATCACATCCAGTGGAAGTTTCGTGACGAGGTCCGCCCGCGCTTCGGTGTGATGCGGAGCCGCGAATTTCTGATGAAGGACGCGTATTCCTTCGATCTTGATCAGGCGGGCGCACGGCATTCCTACAACCGGATGTTCGCTGCCTATTTGAGGACGTTCGCCCGTTTGGGGCTGACGGCTATTCCGATGCAAGCTGATACGGGGCCGATTGGCGGCGATCTGAGTCATGAATTCATCATTCTGGCGTCAACGGGCGAGAGTGAAGTTTTTGCGGACAAAGCGGTGTTGGATCAGCCAACGCCCTCAGTTGATACTGATTTTGACAGTGCTGAAGCGCTTGGTGCGATTTTCCGCAACTGGACATCACCCTATGCGGCGACGTCCGAAAAACATGACGAGGTTGCGTTTGCTTCAATTCCCGCGGAGCGCCGTATCTCGGCGCGCGGCATTGAAGTCGGGCACATTTTCTATTTCGGCACGAAGTACTCGGACGCTATGGGGGCAACTGTGACGGGCCCCGACGGGCAGGAGCGTCCTGTTCATATGGGTTCATACGGGATTGGGCCCTCGCGTCTTGTTGCTGCCCTGATCGAGGCGTCTCATGATGAAAATGGGATCATATGGCCAGATTCCGTCGCGCCCTTCAATGTTGGTATTCTGAATCTGAAGGTTGGTAATTCGGATACGGACACGACATGCGAGACGCTTTATCGTTCGCTCTCGGCGCGCGGACTTGATGCGCTGTATGATGATCGTGACGAAAGGCCCGGGACAAAGTTTGCTACCGCCGACTTGATCGGGTTGCCGTGGCAGGTTCTTGTGGGGCCGAAAGGGCTTGCTGAAGGTAAAGTCGAACTGAAGCGGAGAGCGACTGGGGAGCGAGAATTGCTGACAGTTGACGATGTGCTCGCTAAGCTTGCGGTTTGACGGGTATGGAGAGCGACAAGGTCTCAGCTGTTAACGCTCGCGCCGCTACCCGTGCTTTTTCGGGTTTCGAGTGGATGATCGCGTTGCGCTATCTGCGGGCGCGGCGGCGGGAAGGGTTCATCTCGGTGATTGCCGGATTTTCCTTTCTGGGCATTATGCTCGGGGTTGCGACGCTGATTATCGTGCTTTCGGTTATGAACGGATTCCGGAAGGAGCTGCTTGACAAGATTGTCGGGATTAATGGGCATATTTTCGTTGGCGCGATTGATAAGCCTCTGACTGATTTCGCCGAATTGTCGTCGGCGCTTGAGCGTGTCCCGATGGTTAGATTTGCTGTTCCCCTCGTTGAAGGGCAGGCCTTGGCTTCTTCGCCGGCCGGGGCGGGAGGCGTTCTCGTGCGCGGCGTGAGAGAGGGCGACATTGCACGTGTTCCCGCGATTTCGGCGAACATCAAAAGCGGGACCCTTGCCGGTTTTGATGCGGGTTCAGGCGTCATCATCGGACGCCGCCTGGCGGATCAGCTCTATATTCAGGCGGGCGACACACTGACTCTGACGGCTCCGCGCGGACCGCAAACCGCTTTCGGAACGGCGCCAAGGATCAAGAGTTATCCGGTGAAGGCGATCTACGAGATCGGCATGTCCGAATTTGACTCGGCCTTCGTCTATCTGCCGCTCGCGGAAGCACAGGCCTATTTCAACCGAGAGGGGGATGTGAGTGCGATTGAAGTCTTTCTCGATGATCCGGAAGGAATTGACACGACGAAAAAGGCAATCATGGCGACGATCGATCGGCCGCTCTTCCTTACGGATTGGCGGCAGCGGAACAGGACGTTTTTCGGTGTTCTGCAGGTCGAGCGGAATGTGATGTTCCTGATTTTGACGTTGATCGTTCTGGTCGCGACGTTGAACATCGTCTCCGGTATGATCATGCTCGTGAAGGACAAGAGCGCGGATATCGCAATTTTGCGGACGATGGGCGCGACGCAGGGAGCGATCATGCGCATATTTCTGGTAACGGGAACTGCGATCGGTTTTTTTGGCACGCTCGCGGGTTTCGGTCTCGGACTGGGTGTTGCGGTGAATGTTGAAGCGATCAGGAGTGCCCTGTCCGGTCTCACGCAATCGACATTGTTTCCGGCTGAGTTCTACTTTCTGAGCCGGATGCCGTCGGATGTCGATCCGAACGAGGTGATGTGCGTGGTGGGGATGTCGCTTTTATTGTCGCTGATCGCAACGCTTTATCCGGCATGGCGTGCGGCACGGCTCGATCCAGTGGAGGCACTTCGTTATGAGTGAGAACGGATCAAATGGCGCGAGTTCCCTGCCGATACCGGCGATCCTTGTGTGGAAACTGACCCGCCAGTTCCGCGATGCTGAACGGACACTTGATATCTTGCGCGGTGTTGATCTTGCGGTCTGGCCAGGCGAGACCGTTGCATTGATTGCACCCTCCGGGACAGGAAAATCGACGTTGCTCCAGATTGCAGGTCTCCTGGAGAAGCCGACCTCGGGTGAGGTGTATCTATCTTCTGTGGCGACGTCGATGTTGTCGGATGCGGAGCGAACAGCGATGAGGCGATCGCAACTTGGTTTTGTCTATCAGTCGCACCATTTGCTGCCTGAATTTACGGCGCTGGAAAATGTGATGATACCGCAATTGATTGCCGGTCTCGATCGCACGGAGGCTCGGTCACGCTCAGCCGAGCTCCTGGAATATCTCGGACTCGGGGAAAGACTGACTCATCTGCCGGCCGAATTGTCAGGGGGAGAGCAGCAGCGCGTTGCGATTGCGCGCGCAGTTGCGAATAGTCCCAGAATTCTGCTAGCCGATGAACCGACCGGCAATCTGGATCCCGCGACCTCGGAGAGAGTATTCGAGACACTCCTGACATTGGCGCGCGTGAGCGGTGTCGCGGCCCTAATTGCAACTCACAATCTCGCGCTCGCCGCCCGGATGGATCGCCGCGTGACGTTGTCCGAGGGCATCATCGTTGAATTGGATTGAAAGTTTTCGTTAACGCTGTTTCGTTCTGTTTTTAACTGTCGGCTGCAATTTCTTGCAAAAGAACAAAACATGAACATAATTGAATATCGTTCAACACAGGAGGAGTTCATGTTTCTCTCTCTCATCGAAGACATTCTGGAATTGGCTGCGCTCGGAACATTTTTCACAGCGATCATGCTCTGGGCCGGTGGAATGCAAGGATAAACACATGCCTCCCGATGCAGGGGGCTGGACGTGACGTGCGGGTCCGGCGAAGAAGGCGTATCGAACGAGGAGGCCGTGCCGTGAGTCGGGTTTTGGGAAACGTTGATTTCGTGCACCTTCATGTGCACTCGTCCTTTTCGCTTCTGGAAGGCGCTCTCAGGATCGAAGACCTCAAGAGGTTGACTCTGGCAGATCAGATGCCAGCTCTTGCATTGACAGACACCAATAATCTGTTCGGTGCACTTGAATTTTCGGAGAAAATGGCTGGCGCCGGTATCCAGCCGATTGTCGGCATTCAACTATCCGTCGAGATGGCGGATGGCCATGCGCCCAAGCTGACGACATTTGCGCCACGTCCCTCAATCGTCCTGCTCGCGGCAAGTGATGCGGGATATTCCAATCTCATGAATCTCTCGTCGATGGCATTTCTCGACTCCCGTTCGGCTGATGCGCCCTTGATCGGAATTGGTGAAGTCCTCGCGCGGAACGACGGATTGATCTGCCTGACCGGCGGGCCGAGCGGACCTATTGATCAGGCGCTTCGGGATGGACAGGGCAGTCTTGCCGAGCAGCGGCTGAGGCGTCTCGTTGAGGTTTTTGGCGACCGGCTCTACGTTGAGCTCCAGCGTCATGGTCTTGATACGGAGCGGCGCATCGAAGAAATGATGCTTGATTTGGCCTATCGTTTGTCGATTCCAATCGTAGCAACAAATTGCGCTTATTTCGCGGGCGAAGATCAGTTCGGTGCACACGACGCCTTGCTCGCCATTGCGGAAGGGCGTGTGATTTCGGATCCGGACCGCAGACGGGTAACGCCGCAACACTCTTTCAAGGGCAGAGCCGAGATGGTGGAGCTGTTCGCGGATTTACCGGAAGCGCTCGTCAACACGATTGAAATTGCCATCCGATGTGCGACTCGCCCCAGAACCCGGAAGCCCATTCTACCGAGTTTTTCGGCTGATGAAATGACGGGAACAGATGGCGAGGCACGCGAGTTACGTAGACAGGCAGAAGAGGGGCTCTCGATGCGTTTGGCGGCGCACGGGACGGCACCGGGTTTGTTGGAAGATGAATATCGCGCGCGTCTGGACTTTGAACTCGGCGTGATCGAGCGCATGAAATATCCGGGTTATTTTCTGATTGTCGCCGATTTCATCAAATGGGCCAAGGCACAGGGTATTCCGGTGGGGCCAGGCCGCGGATCGGGGGCGGGGTCGCTTGTCGCCTATTCAACAACCATTACCGATCTCGACCCTCTGAGATTCGGACTTCTGTTTGAACGGTTTCTGAATCCGGATCGTGTCTCGATGCCGGATTTCGATATCGATTTCTGCCAGGACCGACGGGACGAGGTGATCCGCTATGTCAAGAACAAATATGGTGCAGACCGGGTCGCGCAGATTATCACCTTCGGAACTCTCCAGGCGAGGGGTGTCATCAGGGACGTCGGCCGTGTGCTCGAGGTGCCTTACCGACAAGTCGATCAGCTGACCAAACTTGTTCCGCAAAATCCGGCTAATCCGGTGACGCTTGAAAGGGCGATTGCCGAGGAGCCGAAGCTGCGCGCAGCAGCGGAACAGGAGGACGTTGTCAAACGGTTGCTCGATGTAGCTTTGGTTCTCGAAGGGTTGCATCGCCACGCCTCGACCCACGCTGCAGGTATCGTCATCGGCGACCGGCCTTTGCAGGAGCTGGTACCGCTTTATCGAGATCCGAAATCGGACATGCTGGTCACACAGTTCAACATGAAATGGGTCGAACCGGCAGGACTGGTGAAATTCGACTTTCTCGGGTTGAAAACGCTGACTGTTTTGAGCCTTGCCGAACAAATGGTCCGCGCGCGCGGCGTTCAGATTTCACTCGAGTCGATCGCACTCGATGACAAGAAGACCTTTGACATGCTCGGACGTGGCGAAACCGTCGGTGTGTTCCAATTGGAAAGCGTCGGTATGCGAAAAGCGCTTGCCGAAATGCGTGCTGACCGTTTCGAGGATATCATCGCTTTGGTGGCACTCTACAGGCCGGGACCTATGGCGAATATTCCGGTCTATAACGCGCGTAAACTTGGGCATGAAATTCCCGATTACATTCATCCAAAGCTCGAATCCTGCCTGAAAGAGACTTACGGCGTCATCATCTATCAAGAACAGGTGATGCAGATTGCGCAGATCCTTTCGGGATACTCGCTTGGCGAAGCGGATTTACTCCGTCGTGCGATGGGAAAAAAGATCAAATCGGAGATGGATGCTCAACGAGAACGGTTTGTCTCTGGCTCCGTCGAGCGCGGTCTTGACAAGGCGACGTCAAACTCGATCTTCGATCTGCTCGCCAAGTTTGCGGATTACGGGTTCAACAAGAGTCACGCGGCCGCCTATGCGCTCGTCGCGTATCAAACAGCGTTTTTGAAAGCTAACTATCCGCTCGAATTCATGGCGGCGTCGATGACACTTGATCTGTCGAATACGGATAAACTTTCGGAATTCAGGCGAGAAGTGCAAAGACTAGGGTTCAAGGTGGAGCCGCCCTCTATCAACCGCTCGGGTGTAACCTTCGAGGTTCACCCCGGTCGTGACGGCGAACCCTGCATTCGATATGCACTCGCTGCGCTCAAAGGGGTGGGGCGTCAGGCGGTTGAAAGTTTGGTTCTTGCGCGGATTGAGGGGGCGTTTCAGGATGTTTCTGATCTTGCGCGCCGGATTAATCCTCGTTTGTTCAACAAGAGAACTCTAGAGAGTTTAATTGCGGCGGGAGCGCTGGACGAGATCGAGCCGGATCGGGCGCGTTGTGCGGCGTCCATCGACGCGATTATGGCGGAAGCTAATCGCACGAAGGACGCTGCGTCGGTGGGACAATCGGATATTTTCGGAAGCCTTGGACAACAGGACTCCTTGCGCGTCGGAGCATTTAAGCCTTGGTCAAACGCTGACCGGCTTCAAAGGGAATATGGCGCCATCGGTTTCTGTCTTTCTGGTCACCCGCTTGATGAGTATTCGGGGATTTTACGCCGTTTGCGGGTTCAGAGCTGGCTGGAATTTTCCCGAGCCGTAAGAAATGGTGCGACTGCCGGAAAATTGGCTGCAACCGTCCTTGATCGCACAGAGCGGCGAACCAGAACCGGGAACAAGATGGGCATTCTCTCGCTTTCCGATCAATCGGGTCATTTCGAGTCGATTATTTTTCAGGAGGGATTGGTTCAATACCGAGACCTTCTGGAGCCC
>JBJTDR010000038.1:0-12136 GCA_046092445.1 Hyphomicrobiales bacterium
GTGAGGCTCGATTGCGCCCATGCTTCATCCGACAGCCAGAACAACGAACGCGACATCTCCAAAGGCCTCCTGCTTCAGCGGAGAATCCCTGAATCAATGTGCGCGCCGATTTTCAAGAGGCTGATTGAGTTTGGACCCTAAGGACGGCATTGCCGCCGCACGGGCCAAAGGCAAACGGCCTGGCCGACAGCCGCTTGACATGAGCAAGGTCGATGCCGCAATCAAACTAGTAGAGGCGCAGGTAAGCCCGACAGAAGCTGCCCGCCAACTCGGTATCGGACGATCGACGATCTACCGGGAAATGCGGTGTCTCGGCATCAAGCGACCAGCCTGATCCCTATCTGTTCTCGCTTGGCGTTGTTTAGCGTACCATCAACGCTCCGCCCTCTATCAGCTCGATCCGGTAAATCTAGCCATGGTGGCTTCGCCCGAACCTGAAATTCCCTCCCGACGGAAAACTGTTGTGACGGTGAGCAATAGGATCCTAATATCGAGCCAGACACTGCGGTTGTCTACGTACCACACGTCGAGTTCCAGCTTATGCTCCCACGTCAAGGCGTTCCGGCCATTTATCTGGGACCATCCAGTGAGTCCCGGAAGAACATCATGCCTGCGGGCCTGATCAACGGAATAGAGCGGCAAATAATCGATGAGCAGCGGTCGTGGTCCGACCAGACTCATGTCGCCGATCAATACATTATAAAGCGAAGGGAGTTCGTCAAGGCTGGTTGACCTCAAGAGTCTGCCAAACCGGGTGAGGCGTTCCGCATCAGGAAGCGGCTGGCCGTCGTGCCCATTGACCTCGCGCATGGATCTGAACTTGATTAACCAGAATGTCTTGCCTCCTATGCCCGCGCGCTGTTGCCGAAAAAACACGGGGCTTCCCATTTGCCACCGCACAACCACCGCCACGAGCGCCGCGACCGCCAACCATAGCGGTGCTGTAGAAAAGACTGTGGCCAAATCGAACGCCCGCTTCAGCCGCATGCCGTCAGGCCCTCCAACGCTTCTCCAAAGCGCTTTGCACCGACGCTCGAATGCAGATACTCGTCATAAAATTCTCGACCATTCCGACCCATTCTGTCTCGCTCAGCACTTGAAGCTAGTGCAAGTCTGCGCAGCGCATCTGCGATTGACGTGGGGTTGCATGGATCGGCGCAGATTCCTGCTTCCGCGTTCGTGATCATTCGTGCAGCATCTCCGCGCACCGCCATAATGATCGGGCGCCCAGCAGCGAGATAGGCCTGCGTCTTGGAAGGCACGGTTATCGCAAACAGTGGATCATCGGCGAGATGAACGATCAAGATATCCGCCGCCGCTAGAAGCGGTGGCATATCGGACAACTTGACAGGGGGCAGAAACCGGACGCGTGGGATTGCCTGTCGGTCCACAAATAATTTAAGGTTCTCCTTCTCAATACCGCTGCCAACGAGAGCCAGTTCAACAAGTGCTCCGTCTTGGTTGACCAGATCGATGGCCAAAATTACGCTTTCGAGCGCTTGTGCTTTGCCCATCGTTCCGGCAAACAACGCTAGTAGCGGCCTACCGTCGTTGCTGGGCTTAGGCGTAGGACAACCCTCCAGCTCTGGCGGGGCCCAGTTGGGAATATACAGCAGACGGGTATCGGCGATGCCGCGCGCGATCAGGATGTGCCGGAATCCCTCCGACAATACACTGATACGAGACATCGCCTGGTATACTCGAACAGAGATGATATCGACAATCCGCAAAATCCATGGGTTAACCACCATGCTGGTTGCGCGAAGGGTATCTGGCCAGAGATCTTGTACGTCACACAAAACCGGAACGCGGCGCAACCGTGAGACTAGCACCGCAGTCAACCCCACAGTCAATGGCGGATTATAGGCATAGATCACCTGCGGCTTGGTCGCGAACATACCCGCGACAAAGGCGGTTATCATAAAGCTCAGGTAATTCGCCACCCTGCCGAATCTGCTGTGACTGTGGCTTGTAACAAGCGGAACACGCCAGATCTCCAGATTCCCCCTAACCTCTCGCTCGAGGAGCTTGATCTTGAACCCCGGATAGAGTTTTCCGCCAGGGTAGTTAGGAAACCCAGTGATTACATGCACCATGTGTCCACGCGCAACCAAGCTGTTGGCGAACGCCAGTCCCTTTAGGGTCGGCTCGGGATCGAACCATTGTGTCAGGATAAGAATCCGCATGAGCTTAGCCAATTTCACGCCAAACCGTGCGTTTGACATAATCGGTGTAGCTTAGAACCGCACGGGCAACAACTTCGGCAACGTTACCAGCCTCGTAGTCGCGCACAGGCGTCATTGACACATCTGGTTCTCGCGATTCAAGCGCTGCTATCCCTTGCAGAACCCGGTCGCCATCAAGCCCGGTCATGATAAGGGTGCCGACCTCCATGGCTTCCGGACGTTCGTGCGCTTCACGCAAGTTGAGAGCATTGAAACCGAGGATTGCCGCCTCTTCACTAATGGTCCCGCTGTCCGACAAAACGGCGCGCGCGTTCATTTGCAAATGGACGTAGTCATGAAAGCCGAGCGGTTTCAGCAAGCGCACACCAGAATGGAAAGTTCGGCCTGCCCTATCTATGCGATTGCGCGTCCGTGGATGGGTAGAGACGATCACCGGTATGCCAAAATGGTCAGCGATTACGTCGAGAATACCCGTGAGCCGTTCGAAAGCTCCCTGTGGCTCGATGTTTTCCTCACGATGCGCGCTAACCAGAAAATAGTTTCCTCTCGAAAGGTCGAGCTGACCCAGAATCTCGGAGCTTTCGATGCCATTTCGATTGAAATCGAGCACCTCGCGCATAGGGCTCCCTGTCACGATGATGCGATCCGCAGGTCGCCCCTCCGCCAGCAGATATTCACGCGCGATCGCGGTGTAAGGCAAGTTTACGTCAGCTACGTGATCGACGATTTTTCTGTTCATCTCCTCGGGCACTCGCTCATCGAAGCACCGATTTCCCGCTTCCATATGAAAGACCGGGATATGCCTTCGTTTGGCAGCTATGACCGCCAAGCAGCTGTTGGTATCGCCCAGTACAAGCAGGGCATCAGGCGATTCTTGGTTCAACACCTCGTCAACAGAGGTGATGATGCGTCCGATTACCTCGGCCGCACTGCCACCTCCGCAGTTCAAAAAGATGTCTGGGCGCCGAAGGCTCAAATCCTTATAGAAAACCTCATTTAGCTCATAGTCGTAGTTCTGTCCGGTGTGGACCAGAACATGCTTCGACACGCGGTCCAGTGCCGGAATAACCCGCGAAAGCCGGATCAACTCCGGTCTCGTCCCGACGACCGTGACAACTTTCAGGAGATTCATTCTAGGTTACTCGCAAAAGTGTCCGGCCGCGAGGGGTCGAAGATTTCGTTTGCCCATAGGAGAACCAGCAGTTCCTCCGAACCGATATTCGTGATGTCGTGCAACCAGCCAGGGATTGTGTCGACTACCGTTGGGGCTTGGCCGTCAGCCTCGAACTCGTGCCGCTCCCCCGTGAGCATATGCTTGAAACGGAATCGAGCCTTGCCATGCACAACCAGGAATTTTTCAGTCTTGGTATGATGATAATGCCCCCCCCTTGTAACCCCGGGCCCGGCAGTGAAAAAAGAGACCTGCCCACAATCGGGAGTCTTCAGCATCTCGACAAACGCGCCACGCGCGTCCCGATAGCACTTCAGCGGGAGAGCGATATCTTTCAGCGGAAGATAGCTCAGATAGGTCGAGTTGATAGCGCGAATGAAGCCATGTCCCACGCGGTCAGTCATCAGGGCCTCCCGTGCATCCCTGATTCCGCTGATGACATCCGCCAACTCCCCGACAGTGATAGAATGTACCGGGTACGTTCCAATTAACACATCACCATGACCATCTGCCGCAGAGCGAATGAAGGCGCAAATAGACTCGCACAGATCATCGATATAGACGGCCTCGACAACAACCTCGGGGTCATCGCAGCGAATCGGAAGGCCTCTGGCAATATTGTAACAGAACGTCGCAAATACTGAGTTGTAGTTGGGGCGCGCCCATTTCCCAAACACGTTTGGCAGTCTGTCGATGCCAACCATCGCTCGAGTATCTATTGCGTACTCTTGCAGGGCCGCTTCCGCCGCCTGCTTACTGGCCGCATAATGAGAACCATTGCCTATTTGACGAGATGAGGCGAAATAGATCGCGGCCGGGTTATCTGCACGTCGAGCTGCATCGCAAAGGGCACGAGTGAGGTCAACAGTGTCGCGCTTGAAATCCTGTCCTTGATCAAGTCGGTTGGCGCCGGCAAGATGAACGATGACGTCCGCCTGACGGGCTTCTCGAGCAAGAAGAGCTAAATCCTGACCCCGCTGATAAGTACGGATATCGAACTCGCCTTTTTGTCGAAGATGAACAAGAAGATTGCTGCCTATGAACCCCGCGGAACCAGTAACCAGAACACGCATGTCAATCTAACTCCTCCATCGAGTCGGCAACCAATCGGCGTACTGATGAAAGACTGCGCAGCAACGTTACCAGCTCGGCGTGGTTGAGGCGATTTGTGTTATGCGAATTGTAATCCTCGCCCCGTGAAATTACCTCCTCCCCCCGATTTATATACTTCTCATAATTCAGGTCGCGCATGTCTGGTGACACGCAATAGTACTCTCCGAGATCTCGGGCGAAAACTAGCTCCTCACGACTCAACAGAGTCTCGTACAATTTTTCACCATGGCGTGTGCCGATAATTTCCATCGGATGCCCCGGGCGATCAAGTAGCTCCAGAACGGCCTTCGCCAACTCTCCGATCGTGGCCGCTGGTGCCTTCTGCACGAACAGGTCGCCGCTGGTGCCCCGCTCGAATGCATAGAGCACCAGCTCTACGGCATCATCAAGAGACATCATGAAGCGTGTCATTTGCGGGTCGGTAATCGAAATCGGCAACCCCGCCTTCACTTGGCGAATGAAATGAGGAATGACGGAGCCACGGGAAGCGATGACATTGCCGTAACGCGTTGTACAGATCACCGGTCCACCACCTGATTGGACCCTCGCCTTGGCGATTGACACCTTCTCCATCAGAGCTTTGCTGATGCCCATGGCATTGATCGGGTACACGGCCTTGTCTGTACTCAGACAGACCACCCTCGATGCGCAGTATCGTGAGGCGGCCTCGAGCACATTGGCGGTTCCAAGAACATTGGTTTTGACCGCTTCGAGCGGATGAAATTCACAGGATGGGACCTGCTTGAGGGCCGCAGCATGAAAGACAAAATCGACCCCATCCATGGCGGGCGCGATACTCTGGGGATCACGCACATCCCCGATAAAAAACTTCAAGGCGCTGCTGTTGTGCCGCCGCCGCATGTCATCCTGCTTCTTCTCGTCACGACTGAATATTCGTATTTCCTTGAATGGAAAGTCTTTCAGATGTTCGACAAGGGTCCCGCCGAAGGAACCTGTACCCCCGGTAATGAGTAACGTTGCACCTTGAAATGTGGCTCTGCGATTATCGTTTGACAAAACAGACATCATTCCGCGATTCCTGAGTGTGCGCTCAAGGCGAGTTGCTCCCGAACGGTTTGGGTTGGATAGTTGATGAGAACCGCCTGCTGACGGCCCTTGTAGACGAATAGGCTGCCGGCAGCAGCGCCGATAGGACCGCATTGCATTAACAAGTCTCGTATGTCCGAGAGGGAGCCAGCACCACCCAGCATAGTGAACGGAGTATCGATGGAATCGGCGATACGTCGCGCAAGATCGAGGGCGTAACCGCTCCGCGCTCCATCGTGATCAACGCAGTTAAATATGACCTCTCCTGCCCCGAGATCGATCAACCTTTTGGCGTAAGCCACCGGCTCCAGGCCGGTTGGTAGCGTTCCCCGCCGTGCCATAACCTCAAAATCGACGCGATTGGACTTCGTCTTGACATCAAGTACCGCGCATATGCTCTGCGAGCCGACCTCATGAGCGATCGCCGTAATCAATTCAGGTCGCTTGAGTGCTGAATCTCCAAGGGCAATTTTCTCCACACCGAGGGAGATTAACATGACGGCTTGATCAACACTTGCAATACCTCCACCATAGCACAGGGGCATGCGGCACTCTTCGGCCAAGCGGGCAATCGCGGTCAGATCGGGAGCCTTCCCGGACGGGGTTGCCCCGATGTCAAAGACAAAAATCTCATCCGCCTCCATTTCATTGAATATTTTCACCGCGTTTAGGGGATCGCCAATGTAGCGCGGGCTAGAAAATGATGTCGTCTTAACCAAACGATCATTCTCAAGCAGTAATGTTGGGATGATTCTGGCTCTTAACAAGGTAATCTCTCGCTGGCAAAATTTAAAAGCATTTTAACTCCTGCAGAGTGACTCTTTTCAGGATGAAACTGTACGCCATAAATATTTTTCTGTGATATCATACAAGGTAAATCCGTGCCGTAATTAACTACGGCATCCACGTATTCATAATCGTCGGGTTCAAAAATATAAGAATGCAGAAAGTATAATTCGAGAGGATTGATATTCTGCATCAATGGCCCAGGATGGATTTCTCGCACTTCATTCCAGCCCATGTGAGGCAATCTGCGTGCGTCTGATCTCACCACAATCCGACGCACAATTCCAGGAATCCAGCCCAGTCCCGGAAAATGCCCCTCTTCGCTTTGGCAGGCTAGCATCTGCATTCCGATGCACACGCCGAGTAGAGGGACATTTTTGCGGTTGACAAGGTCGTCCACCTTTTCCCGCATTCCACTGGCGTTGAACTGAGTCATCGCACGGTCGAATGTGCCAACTCCGGGCAAGATGATACGCTCAGCGCCACACAAGTCATCGACAGTTTGTGCCCGCACCACAGGCAAGCCATGGCGCTCAAAAATAGACACAAAGGCCGCAACGTTCCCGATCCCGTAATCTAAGACACAAATCATCGCAGCAATCTCTCCTCAAGACCAATAAAACGTAAAAGACGCCAAGCTCCCGCTATCAACAAGTGCTTGTTCTTGTGGTCTCGGACAGAAGCGGATGGAGTGTTAAATAGGACTTGCAATTCGCCACTTGCCATTCCCAACTTTTTTTCTATGTATTTTAACTCATTCTCCTGAAATAAATCATCCATCTCTGATTTTTCTAAGCGCACTAACGCTTTCTCACGTGTCATTTGTCCAGTCACAATCAGGCTGGAGAAATGGGCCCTGCGCTTGTCAAACCCGAACTTTCTCGGGAGCCAGTAATCCTCGAAAAAGCGGGTGAACCGCGATTCATGGTGTTTGTGCTGGAACGGACTCCATCCAAACTCACGCGAAAGGGTCGCCTCTGCGGCGGCCTTGTCGAATGGAACCAGGTTGAGCGGATTGACAATCTTAAACCCGTAAAGATATCTGTGCAAAAGGCGATATTCAAGAATATCGACAATTGGGAACGTGCGTAGCGCGCGCTTTCCAAACCGTCTATGAATGTCCTTGATAAGGCGTTTGTCAATGCCGGGATAGGCTCCCCATGCTTCCGGCTCTCGGATGCATTCTGTCGAAAAGTTTGCGCCCGTCAGGATGTATTTGATGTTTTCCTTCTTGGCGAATCCATAAAGGGAGGAAAAAAAAGCGACATCCTGAGGCATGTCCTGATCCGCAACCTGCGCATGCAAGAATGCCGATTGCAAATCAGCCATTTCTTCCCAGTCGATGACATCTGTGTGAAGATCCACGCCAAGCCCATCAACCAAACACCCGATATTGCGCACAGCTTGTGCCGTGTTCCAACCTGCATCCACATGATACAGTAATGGCCGCAGCTTCATCTCTCGGACTGCGAGATAAGCTGTATACGAACTATCAAGTCCGCCACTCACGCCGATTATGCAATCGTAGGCCCGACCGCCGCGCTGCGCTCGGATCTTTGTGGCGACCTCAGATAGGCGGCTGTCGCGTTGCATATCTTGCCATCTTGGGACAATACTCAGATCGAAGTTCTGACAATAGGCGCAGAGCCCAGTTTCATCGAACCGGATGGATCTGTCGCTTGTATCCATAACGCATCGACGGCAAACTTGATATGGTTGTTCGCTTAGGTGCTCATAAAGGATCGGAATTTCACCCATAGTAATCCTTATAAACTCTATATGTTTTAAATGATTGCCGGGCTATTTCCCAAATCTCCTTTTCAGGAAGTGTTCCGACAGTTCTGTGATCAAGATGTGTTACGCGAATTCTTGGATCATAGTATACAGAAGATCCAATCGCCCTTATTTGCCTTGATAGAAAAAATTCCTCTCCCATCAAAAATGTGGGAGCCCATAATTTCTCATAGTGTCGAAAGAACATTGGAGTCAAAATGTAGCATGCCCCGTAGCCTTGATCGATGATTCTTCCTGTGTAGAATTGCTCACAATCTCGGCGTGCAGTGGCCGACGCAGTAGCGATCGCCAATCTATGAATAATTCGCGCCAGAGTGTAGTTGGAGTAATATATCCTCCACACCAGATACCGCAGCGTGGAAATGTGCGATATGACATGTGGATTCTGGTGCCGGCCCAAGGGGGTTACGATGCTTGGCGAGATTATCGGGAATTTTGACAGGGTGTCGGCTGCAAGGTTTTCGAGCGTCTGGAAAAACTCGGCTGGGAATTCGATATCATTATTGCATACAATGATCGTATTGACAGGTTTGGTTTCATTGCGCAGAAGTTCGATGCCGAGATTAAGGCCGGGGAAATATCCGACGTTGTCATTACTCATGACTAGCCTAACCCAAGGATGATCATTTTGAACTTCTTGCAAGAGCTTTCGATCCTCCTCTTGAGAGGCATTGTCGACAACTACAATCTCAAAATGCTCCACACCGCCTCTCTGAGCGAGAGACTCAATTAGATTACGCGTGAGATTAGCGTTGTTGTAATTGACTGTGACCACGCCAAATGTCATAATTTTCTACTTTACCTGATCCATCCGAGTGATTTGTAGATCCAGCGCGCCCCCGCTCTGCTGCGAGATCGAGTATCCCACGGAAACGTTGACCCATTGGGCCAGACAAGGCTCCATGACGATGAAGTCTTGCGAAGCGTAGTGGCCGATCAGCGTTAGCTGGGTGATGGTATTACCTCGTTTCCAGCATGAGAGCGAGACCATTATCTGCGAAAAGTTGGGAGTGGGTGCGACTTGTTGCGCAGCTAAGCGATACTGCCCTGGGGCCAATTTGATTAATTTCTGGGCGACCAATCCCGCCCCACCATCGGACCAATAGCGTAGCCGTTTCCCGTCAAGTTCGGCGCCGAAGCCCTCACTCTCGGTGTTTGAATTGGCCACAGACCAGTCAAAAGGGGGATAGCCGCCTCCTTTCGTGAAATCAACACTGTTCCCTGCCGGTTGGTGTGCCGACAGAGTAAATGAACTATACCAAGATGAGGCGATCGCAAGCTTGCCCTCGGCGACCAGCAGCTGGAGAAGGCGCGCTCTAACGTCTGGATTCGTCGCTGTCTCAGATTCTTTCGCGCCGATCAAAACGGTCGCAAGTTCCTCCGGATATAGGTGCCGATCGATCATCCAAAGCGCGAAGGCATCGAACCACGGTGGATTGGAACGCGCCAAAGCAGAAAGTGGTGCGCGAAGCGATCGCTCGCGAAATCCGTTCGCGAGACTTGGCATGAGTAACGTTTTGGCCGCTGGTGCTGTCCGCATCGCGACATCGTAGTAGCGTAAGGTTTCGTGTGGCCTTCCCTTTTCTGCGGCCATCACGATCATTCGTAAGTTTGTCGGGAAATCTCGGCGGCTTAGTTGAAACGCCTTCTGGTAGAGTTGGTCAGCCTTCTGCGGTTGTCCGTCGAGTTGAGCAACCATCGCCAAGCTGCGTATCGCGGCGGCGTCGGTCGGAGCCAAGCGATATGCTGCACGTGCGAGACGCTCGACTTCCGCCTTCTGCGACCGGCTGACGATTCTTTGAGCCAGTAACGCCGATCTTCTCATCTCGGACGCGATCGGGTGCCCAGAAAGCAAGCATGTAGCGAGGTCGGGACGAACCTTGGAAAAGACATTAGCAAGACCTAATTGTACATTCAGAAATCCATACCCTAGAATAAGAACACCTATTAGTGCGGTTCGCGTACGGTACCATACTATGTGTTTATGATTTGGCATGGATGCCGTCGGGATGACTTAAAGTGCAGTGTCTTTGGCATCGTAGCCGTAGCCGTAGCCGTAGGCGCTCCCCCAGCCGCCCTTCTTGACATTGAACTTTGTGAGCAAGACTCCCAAAACGTTCCCGCCCCCGATGAATACGCGATGTAGGGCTACACGCACCAAGTTCGATCGAGGGCCAGATGACTCCACCACGAAAATGACAGCTTCCACAACATTTCCAATTAGCGGAGCGTCTGCAAGACCGAGAACTGGCGGAGAATCGATCACTACGTGGTCGAAAGTCTCAAGAAGCCTCTCCACCAACTCCGATAGTCGCGAACCAATTAGCAACTCAGCTGCGTTCGGGGGCGTCGGCCCCGAGGTAATAATTGATAGACCCTCCCTATGGGAGCTCTTGATAAGATGCGCGAGATTATCGTCGCCTGACAGAAAGCTGCTGGTGCCTTGCTGATTATTAACTCCTAAGAGCTGGTGTTGTGATGGTTTGCGCATGTCGGCGTCAACCAGCACCACCTTCCGACCGGATCGCGCCAAGACCTCCGAAATCGCAAAACACGACGTTGACTTTCCTTCGCCCTGTCGTGAACTCGTCACCGCGATGCTGCGTGGTATGCCATGTTGAGTGGAGACCTGCAGCAAGGCCTGAAGCGAAACATACGACTCCGTCAGTTCAGAACGGGGAAGTTGCAGATCGTCGAAGGGAGTTCCATCAGTGAGCGGAACAACGCCAAGCAAGGGCTGTTCAAGCAAGCGCTCAACTTCGCTGGGCTCCTTGACCTGCTCGTCGAGATGTTCGAGAATAAACACAGCAAGCGCCGCGACGACCAGACCAAGCGCAAAAGCAACCAACAAGTTAAAGCCCAATCTTGGGCTTGAAGGCTCCACCTGCAACTTCGCGCTGTCAATTACGACAACGCTGCTGATCCCTGCGCCGCTCGCCGCGCCGATTTCTTTGTAACGTTGCAGCAGGGACTCATACAACTGCCTATTGGTGTCGGCATCGCGCTGGTAGATGGCGTATTGATTTTCCTTGGCCTTAGCCTCTAACCGCACGCGCTTGGCTCTTTCAAGTTGTTCGCTTAGCCTCGCTTCACGCACCCTGGCTTCGCGGACACCATCGGAAATCTGGAAATCGAGACGCGCCAGTTCTTGTCTTATACCATTGTCGATTGCAGTCAACTGGCCCTGCGCCGCCCTTACTGCTCCGTACTTTGGAGTGTACTGAACGCTCAGCTTGGCCACCTCAGCAGCCAACTCAGCCCTCTTCTGGCGAAGGCTTGCAAGGAGCTGGTTCGAGCTATCATGCCCCTGTCGCGCACTACCATGCTGCAGTTTCGATTCCGCGCGCACGCGCTCGACCTTGGCTTGGGCTAATGCCTCATTGAGGGCTAAGATCGAATCGTCCTCAGGCGATCGATCCATACGTGACGTGCCTCCCTCCCCGGTTTCGGAAGAGCTGATTGTGATGATCCTGTTCGCGATCGCAAAATCAACAGCTGTCTTTTCCGAAGCCTCGAGACGCCGCCGAAGTTCTACGAGTCGGCCTTCCAGAAATGTTCTTGCGTACGAGGCTGCTTTATTTCGTTTTGCCAATTGGCTTTGGATGAACGCGTCGGCCCAAGCATTTGCGATCCTCTGCGATAGCGCCGCGTCAGGGCTTACAAAACTCACGGAAACTAGGCGAGAATTCCGAATAGGCTCAACAATGATGTGTTTGCTCAGAATTTCTACCGCACCGTCGAACCGCTTCTTTCGCTGCTGCTCGGGGGTGCCGTTTGCTGCGTCCTTTAGGAACTCCTTGTCAGTCGGGTCAACCCCGAATTCGGTGAAAAATGCCCGGTCATCATACAGCCGGAACCTGTTAACGACACTTTCAGCAAGCGATCGCGCTTCAAGCAACGAATACTGAGTTTGATAGAACTCACGATCATCAAAACTCGATGGCTGGTCAAGGTCGTCCACTTTGACTGCCTGCTCGGGCTTGCGGGATATCTCCAACAAAACTGAAGAGACATACTGCGGCTGCATAAATGTTGTCAC
>JBJTDR010000039.1:0-9972 GCA_046092445.1 Hyphomicrobiales bacterium
CCGGAATTCGTCAACATGAGGCAGAATTGCCCGGATACCGCTGGCGCGGGCTTCAAAGCCGTCAAAGCGTAAGAGGGGGTTGAGCCAGACGAGCTTGTGGCAGGAGCGGTGCAGGCGATCGATTTCCAGCCGTAATTCATCCGTATCATCGCGTTCCAGTCCGTCTGTGAACAAAAGGACGGTTGCGCCTTGGCCGAGAACGCGGCGGGACCACTCCCGATTGAACCGATGCAAACTCGTGCCTATACGGGTGCCGCCAGACCAATCTTGCACTTGGGACGAGCACAGGGCGAGCGCTTCATCCGGATCGCGATGGCGGAGTGAGCGGGATACATTGGTCAAACGGGTGCCGAACAAGAATGTGTGAACACGCCGCCTCTTGTCGGTAAGTGCATGAATAAAATGAAGAAATAGCCGCGTATAGTCCGCCATTGAACCGGAAATGTCGCAGATGGCGACGAGTGGCGGTGGCTTTTCAACAGGCGCACGCCATGCGAGGTCGATCGCGGCGCCGCCATTTCTCAGCGAGCGGCGAAAGGTGCGGCGTGTATCGATCATTTTTCCTTGGGTCGAGGCAACCAGACGGCGGGTTTTTCGGCGGTCATCGGGCAGTTCGAGACGATCAATGAGGCGGCGGGCTTTGGCGATTTCCTCGGCCGTCATCTGCGCAAAATCCTTGCTTTGAAGGACTTCCCGCTCGGAAATGGTCAATCTGGCTGAAAACTCGACTTCTTCCTCCTCCGGAGGTGGTACGTCCGGCTTGGTTTTCAGGAGTGCTTCGGCTGCACGAAGGGCACCGGCTTCCTTCTTCTGGGGCTTGTCATCCTTGGCGACGGGAGAGAAGGGGGAGAGCGTGGCTATAATCTTCTCGATTAGGGCCTTTCTGCGCCAAAAAATTCGGAAAGCTTGATCAAAAACCTCGGAATGTTCATGTTTTTTGACAAAAATAGCGTGGAGCGTCCAGTAAAAGTCGACGCGGGTGCCGATATGGGCCGCTTCAACAGCCTCTACCGCGTCGATGATTGCTCCTGGGCCGACCGGAAGCCCGGCGTCGCGCAAAGCGCGAGCAAAATAGGTAATGTTTTCAGATAGTTTTCCGGTCATATTGAAGTGAGATCCTCGTTAAATCCGGACAGCATTGGCGGCTGATTTGACCTCGTCGAGCATGGCTTTCACAGTGGAGCCCTGCATTTTCTGGATGTCATCCTGGTACTTCAGAAGCACACCAAGCGTGTCGGAGACGAGGGTCGGATCGAGGGCGACGGCATCAAGTTCGACGAGGGCTGTGGCCCAGTCAAGCGTTTCGGCGACACCCGGAACCTTGAACAAATCCTGTTTTCGGATGGCTTGGACGAAGGAAACGATCTCGTGGGAGAGTTTTTCAGGCGATTTCGGGGCTTTTGCACGCAGAATCTCCAACTCGCGCTCGGCATTTGGATAGTCGACCCAGTGATAGAGGCAGCGGCGCTTCAGGGCGTCGTGGATCTCGCGGGTTCGGTTCGAGGTGAGGATTACGATGGGAGGATAGGGTGCTTTGACGGTACCGAATTCCGGGATAGTGACTTGAAAATCACTTAATATTTCAAGGAGATAAGCCTCGAATGCTTCGTCGGTTCGGTCGAGCTCGTCGATCAGGAGAACGGGGGGGCCGGCAACGTCCGGTGTCAACGCTTGAAGGAGGGGGCGGCGAACGAGATAGCGCTCGGAGAAAATGTCCTGCTCGAGCTTGGTCCGGTCGACGCCGCCCTCGGCTTCGGAGAGGCGGATGGCCATCATCTGGGCGGCGTAGTTCCACTCGTAGACGGAGGAGGAGACATCTAGTCCTTCGTAGCATTGAAGGCGAATAAGTGAGCGATTCAATGTACTTGCGAGGACTTTTGCAATCTCGGTTTTGCCTACGCCGGCCTCGCCTTCAAGGAGGATGGGGCGGCCCATTTTGATGGCCAGGAAGAGAACGGTCGAGAGGGAACGATCAGGGATGTAATCGCCGCTCCGGAGCAGATCCTGCATGGCATCAATGGAGTTCGGCGGGGAGATCATCGTCATGTCGTTATCCATAAATAATTGATAAAGCTTGGTTTTCAAGAGGCTTATCCGACGTCATCGACATGATGGAAGCGTGAAGCGGATCGAGTTCCCAACGTCTTGCCACCGAATTCAGGCGCCGTAAAGGCATTGCTCCAACGTTGGACCGCGTTGGATGGTAACAGCATGGAAAAGGGGCGGTAACAGAGGCAGGATGTCCACCCCTTATTACCGCCCTTGTCTCCAACGTTGGAATTTGCGGTTTCCGATCTAGTGAATGTGCTCGGAAATCAGCTTGTTTGTCTCTTTGGATTTCTCCATCTGGACCATGTGGCCGGCGTCACCCATGACGTGGACACTGGCTTTGCCCTTCAGGGTCTCGGTGTGTGCCGCCGGGATGATGTGATCGTCTGTGCCATGAATGGCGAGGATCGGAACACCGGACGCCGCGGCGGCATCGCCCAGCTTTTCTGCCTGATGGCCGCCCTTAAAGACGGTGTCAGCCAGATGACGCAGAACGCCGGTCACATTGTCGAGACGTTTGAACTTTAGGATGTCGTCGATCATCTGGCGCCCGACGAGCGAGCGGTCGAAGAACAGCTCCTCAAGAAACGGCTTGATCTCGCGCCGGGACTCGGAGCCGATGAAGCCGTCAATGTAGCCCATGTTGATCTCGTTGCCGAGACCTGCCGAGCCGATCAGGGTGATGGTCTTCACCCGCTTCGGTGCGGTGATCGCTGTCTTCATGGCGATCGCGCCGCCGAGCGAATGGCCGACGAGATTGGCCGAGTCGATGGAAAGCGCGTCCATGAACTCCAGCACGAACTTTGACAGTCCGGCCAAAGAGGCATCGGTCAGGGATTTGACCGAGCGTCCATGGCCGGGAAGATCGACCGCATAGACAGTATGGCTTTCTGCCAAGGTATTGACGTTGAACAACCAATTGTCGAGATCGCCACCGAAGCCGTGAATGAGGAGAAGAGTTTTGCCGCCATTGCCATATCTTGCGTAGCGGACCGTGCCGATCGGCAGGTCGATATACTCATAGGCGTCTTTCTCGGCTTCACCCTCCTCGTCGACAGCCGGCGGAACATAGCTTGCCAGAAACGCGTCGATCTCTGAATCGCTCACTGAGTCGTCGGCGATCACAGCGAGGAGTTGCTTGACCGGATAGACGGTATCAGCTTCGCCAACGATGCGGCGAAGGGTCCCGGCTTCGGTTGCCTCAACCGCGCTGGCGATCTTTTCCGTCTCGATTTCGAGAAGTTCATCCCCGACATTGATCTTTGCACCTTCTTCGGCAAACCATTTGACGACCTTGCCTTCCGACATCGAGAGACCCCATTTGGGCATCACGACCATCTTGATCCGAGTGTCTGACATTATGAGGTACCCTTGATTACTTCATCGTTCCACGGACGGCTTCAGCGATTGCCGATGCGCTCGGGATATAGAGATCTTCGAGCGCCGGCGAGAAGGGAACCGGGGTGTGCGGCGCTGTAATTGCCCGCGGAGCCGATTTCATAGCCTTGAAAGCATGCTCCGTCACGCTTGCGATCACATCGGACGCAATCGAGCAGCGTGGATTGGCTTCGTCCACTGCGACCAATCGGCCGGTTTTCTCGACTGATTCAACCACCGTGTCGAGATCGATCGGTGAGAGCGTCCGGAGATCGATGACTTCAACGTCGATTTTTTCTTTCGCCAGGGTTTCCGCCGCTTCAAGTGCGCGGTGAACCATGAGGCCGTAGGACACAATCGTCGCGCTCTTGCCTTCCCGCGAGATTGCCGCTTCGCCGAACGGGATCGTGTAGGATTCCGCAGGCACATCCGCGGCATGCGTGTAAAGGTTCTTGTGCTCGCAGAAGATCACGGGATCATTGTCGCGGATCGACTGGATCAAGAGGCCCTTTGCGTCATAGGCGTTCGACGGACAGACTACCTTCAAGCCCGGAATATGGGTGAAGAGCGGGGTCAGCATTTGCGAATGCTGCGCAGCCGCCCGGAACCCGCCGCCGACCATGCCGCGAATAACGACCGGCGTTTCCGCTTTACCACCGAACATGTATTTGAATTTTGCTGCCTGGTTGAAAATCTGGTCGAAGCAGACGCCCATGAAGTCCATGAACATCAGTTCGGCTACGGGGCGCATTCCGCACGCTGCCGCGCCGATAGCAGCCCCGATATAGGCGGATTCAGACAGCGGTGTGTCCATGACGCGGTTTGCGCCATGTTTTCCGATGAGCCCCTTCGTAACGCCGAGGGCGCCGCCCCAGGCATCCTGTTCACCCTGCGCGCCCGCGCCGCCCGCGATATCTTCACCCATCAGGATAACGGTCGGGTCGCGCCGCATTTCGAGGTCCAATGCCTCGTTGATAGCGTCTTTCATGCTTAAATTTCGTGCCATTATATCAATCCTTCAATTTGTATACTGCGATAGGTCCTGCTCAGTAGCTGACATAAACGTCGGTCAACAGTTCCCTGGCCGCAGGCAACGGATCCTTCTTGGCCTTCTGGACCGCTTCTTCGATTTCACGCATGATTTCGTTGTCGATCTTGTCGAATTCCGTCTCTGAAATGACACCTGCACCGCCGACTCTGCTTCGGAAGATTTTGATGCAATCCTTGTTGGCACGGTTCTCTTCATTTTCGCCCTTAGCGCGGTAGGTCTGGGCATCGCCTTCGAAATGGCCGAAGAAGCGGACCATCTTACACTCGAGGAAGGCGGGACCACCGCCCTCACGCGCACGCCTGATAATTTCACCGGCAGCTTCGTGGACGGCGAAGAAATCGGTTCCGTCGACGGTGACGCCCGGAATGCCGAAGCCTGCCGCGCGGTCGATATATGAGTCGACGGCAACGGCATAATCAATCGAGGTCGATTCCGCATATCCGTTATTCTCGACGACAAAGATCACCGGAAGGTTCCAGACCGCCGCAAGGTTCATGCTCTCGAGCACTGTGCCCTGATTCGATGCGCCGTCGCCGAAAAAGGTGATGCCAACGCCACCGTCGCCACGATATTTTGACGCGAGTGCTGCGCCGCAAATCAAAGGTGCGCCGGCACCAAGAATGCCGTTAGCACCCATCATGCCTTTCGAGAGATCGGCAATGTGCATTGAGCCGCCCTTGCCGCGGCAGGAGCCCGTCGCCTTGCCGTAAATCTCGGCCATCATGCTGTTGATATCGACGCCCTTAGCGATGCAATGCCCGTGGCCGCGATGGGTCGATGCAATCCGGTCCTTGTCTTCGAGATGCATCATGATGCCGGTGCCCGAGGCTTCCTCGCCGGCATAAAGATGCACGAAGCCCGGAATGTCGCCCTTGGCGAATTCGACGTGAAGCCGCTCTTCGAACTCGCGGATTCTCTTCATCTTCGTATATGCTTCCAGAAGTTTTTCCTTTGGAAGCGGGAACGGATTGTTGGTCATCGATATTCCTCCTGTTTGATAGTTATCGGCCCGGTCCGGTGATTGCGGAGCTTGTTCGCATCAAGCCGTTTCTGGACGCATACTGCATCACGGCAGACACGTTAATCGTTCTGAACGCATTATTGACAAGCGATATCGACACATCGTCCGACTGATCGAAAGCCAGTTCGCGCTCTCCGTCAAGCGCGATTGTGCCCGCTGGCAAATCAAGCTTCGCCGGAACGCCGGCTTTCAGTCTTCGCCACGAGCCGATGCCGATGGGACCGATAATGCCCGGAGCGAAGGGGACTTTAAGAATTGTCCTCGCTTCATGGATTGGGACGATTTTGACTGCGAGGCCGTCAGGATCGTCCCGGTTTACCGGTTCAAGCAATCCTGCAATCGCCGACATGCCGATGACTTCGGGGTCGGAGAAGGTGACATAGAGTTCGCGGAAATTCTCCGGCTTCCAGAGCGCTTTTGCACCGACGAAGCGCTCGGTGACAATGGCGACATCCACGATCGCGATGTCACGGACTGCTTCGCCGATCCCGATGTCGATGCGCTTGTTCGATTGAAAGGCGACGTTGGCCGGGATTTTTCCGCTGACGGCCAGGCCGGTTGCAAGGCCTGTGATCGTCGGTTCGCGATGTTCGGGGAATGCGTTGTTGGTGCCCGTTGAAATGCCTGAAATCGGAATGTCCCCGCATTGCGAGACAACAGCACGGTGCGTGCCGTCACCACCCAGAACGACGATGGCTACGCAACCGGCCTCGCGCATTTTCCGGGTTGCGAGCAAGGTGTCTTCAACTGTCGACGTGATATCCATCCGGATATGGTCCAGTTGCGGGAAGATATCTTCCTTCAGATTGGCTGCGCGCTCATAGGCCCGCGTGATGTGGCGGCGGATCCCGCTCTTCTCCGGCATCATCAGCACATTGGTGATCCCGCAGGAAGCCAGAGCCGAGAGAACGCGCAAGACAATATTGGCGCGATCCGTGACCTGAAGTGTCGAAGCATTCGCTACCACGCGCCGGATGTCGCTTGCTGACACGGGGTTTGCGATAATTCCTACGAGCGGAGCCATGCACGCATCTCAAACTACCGTGGAGAGATTGTCGAAGGGTTGGGCAAAGAGTGTGTCATCGGGGAAAGTCTGCAAAACATCTCGTGCAAGGTCAATACGCATCGCTCTGGCAGAAATTGTGTTATCGAGGTGAATACCGAGCAACCGGTGCCTCGTGGCACGTATATTGCGTTTCATGATCCTGTCCGATTGAGGGTGTCTGATGACGGCTATCAGGAGGCGGAAATGAATTTTTTGGCGATGCAACAAGCCCTGCCTTGTCATTCACGCCGGGCACGACTCTCGTGATCGACGGAGCGCTGACCAAGGGCGTGCAGCTCTGAGCGCAAGTTTGTGACGAGAAAAGAAAAAGGCCGGGGTTTCCCGGCCTCCTGTTTGTCGCGTGTATGGTCAGCCGATGAAGTCGGCGACAATCTTGTTGAATTTCGGCGCGCCCTCGATGAACATGAAATGCTGGCCGCCTTCATTTTCCTCGAAGATTTCGAGTTTCGCGCCCTTAATCTGGTTTGCGATCCATTCCTGCGATTTCCAATTGATCAGGCTGACGCGTCCGCCAATGACAAGGGTTGGCAGGTTGATGCTGCGGATAATGTCGCGCCAATCCTGATGGCAGTGATTATAGAGCAGGTCGGCTGCGTGATCGCGCGGCATTTCCAGGTTTTTAGCAATGATCCAGGCTTTGTCCTCGGCGGAAATCGCGGAGGTCAGCATACCGCCGATAAAGCCATGGGTTGTCGGGACGCCATCGGGCCCCGAGAGCGCATTGGCGGTGGCGACAACCGACGGGGCATCGAAGAGCGCGCCGAACTCCTGCTTGGCCTGATCATCCCAATTCGGATTTGCGGTGAGGAAAGCGCCTTGATCGACGAACACGAATTTCTTGATCCGGTCGGTTCCGAAGAGATCGACATAGCTCCAGATGACCGAGCACCCCATGGAGTGGCCGAGCAGCGTCACGTTTTTCAGATCGAGCGCGAGGATGAGATCGTGAAGGTCTTTCGAGAGGCGCGAAATACGCATGCCGCGGGCGGACTTTTCCGATTGGCCGTGACTGCGCATATCGACCGCGATGACGCGATATTTGTCGCTCAGGCCGTTGATCTGGTGTTTGAATTGCTCGGCGGTCTGCGACCAGCCCGGAACCATGACGAGCGGATTGCCTGATCCGGCCTCCAGATAGTTGATTCGGACGCCGTCATTGGTTTTGATTGACCCTGATTTGATTGCACTCACTGGTATAACCTCCCCGTTGGTAGTCTGATTATGACGCGGCAAGTTAAGCAATATTCCGTAGCGGTAGCAAGAGCGGAAAGCGCGATCCACTCGGGGAGCTTCGCGCTCTGGTTGCGGACTGATTGCAGCTGCGAATTCTAGGAGCGTTGAATGAGGATCGGAGAACTCAGCGCGCCGAGACTTTAACGCCGCAATCGCCGGAATTGATATCGAACTCGGCTTCATCCTTGCTGATTTCGACGAGGCGGCCCTGCTGGATCGCGCAGGACTGGCTGCCAATTTTTGCGCGGATCGCGAGGCGCTCGCCTTTGGGTCGGCGGAAGGCGAACAGGCCGTCTTGATCGGTCCTTGTGCGGATCAGACCGACAGTGTTGGAGTGTGCTTCCACGGCGATGTCGGGCAGGCCGATATTTCGGGAATTGACGACGCGACCTGCGACGAGTTTGCGCCGATCGGGAGCGCCGCCATTGCCCATGGGGCGCAGGATTTCGAGATCGCCGAGATCGAGTATGGTGCCGGGCGCGGCGTTTTCGAGGGAAAGTGTGATGCTTTTCACGCGGCCGACGGGGAGCGGCGGGCGGCTCCATGCGGTATTGGTTGCGCGAATTTCCGGCCATGTGAGTTGGGCGGTGTTCAAGGTGACATGCTGCCAGTTGGTCCCTAATCCGGCCTGAGGAATGAGCCATTGGCTTGCGGTGGAGGCCTCAAAGAGCGGCGCATCGCCTTCGCGCACCATAATTTCGCCGCCGTCTTCCATCTGGAGGGAGAGTGTCATCTGGCCGGGTTTTGTTGTGCCGGTTGCGCGGCGATAGGCGACATGAAGATGGGTGGAATTATAGAGATCGAGGCGGGACGGTTTGAAGACGAGCTTTGCGTCGCCGTTCTTGTCGGCGGTGAGGCTGATAAAGCCGCTGCGAAGTTCCGGCGTGTCGGTGCCGGCGCGTCTTTCGGTATGGCTGCCGGCAGTCATGGCGACGTCGCCCTTGTCGGCCAATGAGACACTATCGATGATGGTGGTCGGGGAATTGTCATCGACAATCGTGACCGAGGGCTGGCCCGTTTCGTCGGTCGCATTGCGGGTGAATGTGCGGATTTCGGTGTCGTCAACGAACACGCGCGCGAGATCGGGCGAGCGGACATAGAGGGTGAGGCCATGCAGATCGCGGGTGCCGGAATGGAGGTCCGGGATAGTCTGGCCAGTGACAGGGTCACGCCATGACTGGATGGTGATCCTGTTGCCATCGGTTGATGCGGTTACGTGCTCCTGAATATGGGCGCGGAGCATCTGGTAGCGCAGCCATGTGGTGGCGGGCGGAGACCAGACACGCTGGTTTGCGGGAACAGTACCGTCGAAATTATAGACCTGATTGGAGAGTTGCCGGAGCCAATCGAGGACAGTGGGAGTGAAGGGCTCAGCGATCGTGTGAATAAAATCCGAGCCTGCCGAGCCGAAATGTGTGTACCAGAAATGCTCGACATGATCGCCGTGCCGGATCAGTTGAAGGCTTGAGGCAACGAGCAGACCAAGAGCATCGCCTTGCGCGCTGTCGCACTTTTGTCCGCAATAGAGTGCCTTGCGCTGAGCCTCGCTCAAGCCCGGAACGAAGGGTGCTATGTCGCGCGCGAAGGTGTCGGCGGAGGTGCGGTCGTAATTTTCGAGAGTGGATCGGGGGACGTTGTAAAGGCCTTCATAGGTTTTGGTGAGCGGCGGCAATGGGCGCCTGGAATCCGATTTGAGCGGGCCGAAATAGTGCGAGGGATCGGCGGGGAAATAGGACCAGACGCCCGCGACACCAAGGCGCTGGAGCAAATCGGCGTGATAGGCGTGGCTCTGTTTCTGGTCGGCCTCGGCCTGACGGCGGACGACAACGGCGAGATCGCTGAAGATGGTGCCTTGCTCACGCGGGACTTCGTAGAATTTGCCTTTGACGCCGAAATCCTGAAGTAGCGTTGTGCCGCCATGCGAGGTGAGGAGGGCGGGGCGGATATTCCAGCTTTCGAGAACGGGGAGTTGGTGCTGCACGGTTTCGCGGCTGAAATCATCGCGCTCGACGCGGAGGATTGCGATGTCGCATCCGTTCGCGCAAGAGGGCGCCTTCAACTCTATGTTGGCGATAAGCGCGGCGTTGAGGGCAACCGGCGGCAGGGCTGTGTCATCTTGCGGGATCAAGACTTCGACCATTGCGGAGGAGAGGTTGGCTTGTAACTGGAGGGATT
>JBJTDR010000040.1:0-107378 GCA_046092445.1 Hyphomicrobiales bacterium
GGCGCGTGACGTGTTTCCTGTTGCGCGCCGATTAATCGAACAGTTCTTCCAGAAATGATTTAGGCCGCTTATAGCCCTTGCTGCCGTAATTTTGTGGCGCATAGTTCTGCTGTGGATAGGGCGGCGGGGCATAGGAGGGAGCTGCGGGCGCGGCGTGATGTTGCGGTGGGAGTTGCGGTGCCATCTCCTTGGCGCTTCGCTCAATGATTTTGTCAAGTTCGCCACGGTCCAGCCAGATTCCCCGGCATTGCGGGCAATAGTCGATTTCGATGCCTTGCCGCTCACTCATGGTGAGGGCAACGTCGCAAATCGGGCATGACATGGATTTGTGGGGATGCGGCATGATCAGTTCTCCGTTCTCAGGTCCAAATCGTGTCGCAGGAGAACGGCGGTAATCGGCTCAGCCGGTCGCACTGCGACGTAACTGATGCGGTCCGACATCGCATGACGCATAGATACGACACACCAGAGGGGCCCGGTCCGATCAACGCTGACTTATGTATGAAACAGCGGATTTCAAGCTACTTCAACCAGAAATTGTCTTCTTAAACGTGGGCAAGGTGCTCATTACAACCCTCAACTTGCCGCAACAATCATGCAAAATGATCCGGGAGTTCCGGGCACACAATACAAAGCTTAAACGAGCTATTAATCTGAGAATTTTGCGGAACTGGAGCGGGCGAAGGGATTTGAACCCTCGACCCCAACCTTGGCAAGGTTGTGCTCTACCCCTGAGCTACACCCGCATCCGTTTCCGCCAAACGACACTGACATCGTCCGTGCGGGCTATATGCCTCAAGTCGGGGCGGGATGCAACACTCTTTGAGCGTATGCTTCAGCGTTTTGTCACGGACGGGCCATGATTTGGTGAGCGTCGGCTTGCGACACGCGCGCGGCAAGGCTAGAAGCGGATGCAGAAACGGGCGCTTCACGTGCCCGACCTGCGTTTGTCCCTCCTGCGGAACACATTTCAAGAGATTTTCCGATGCGCGTGACCCCTGCCGAGCTTTTTGATTATCTGGCAACGCTTGCGATCAAGATCGATACGCTCGAGCATCCACCGATGTTCACGGTGGAGGATTCAAAGCGGTTGCGCGGGGAAATACCCGGCGCCCACATCAAGAACCTGTTCATCAAGGACAAGAAGGGCTCGTTATTTCTGATTTCCGCAATCGAGAGTACGCAGATCAATCTGAAAACGATCCATGAGGTGATCGGCGGGCAGGGACGGGTGACGTTTTGCTCGGCGGAGGTGCTTGGCGAGGTTCTGGGCGTCGAACCGGGATCGGTAACGCCGTTTGCGGTGATCAATGATCGTGAGAAGCGCGTGAAGGTGGTGCTGGACGAGCGGCTGATGGCGCATGAGCGGATCAATGTGCACCCGTTGGTGAATACGATGACGACGGGAATCCAGCGTGTCGATCTGATCCGGTTTCTGACGGAGACAGGACATGAACCGTTGATTGCGCAGGTCGGTGCTGTGCCGGAGGATGCGGTTTAAGGTGTTGGCGGCGGAGTCTTTTCCCGAGAGGGAGTGTCGGAACCGTCATGCAACCTTATCTGTTAGACGATGGGTAGGGCGTTCGCGTAAACAGGGCCGGGCATGACCGGCAAGGAGAGGATCAAGATGTCGCTGAATGGTTCGGGCGGGGCCGAGGCCTCCGGTTCACGAGATACGACGACCGCAACGTTCAGGCAGGATGTGATTGCCGAGTCGATGACGCGGCCTGTTCTGGTGGATTTCTGGGCGCCTTGGTGCGGCCCTTGCAAGCAATTGACGCCGATTATCGAGAAAGCCGTTGCGGCGGCGGGCGGGAAAGTCGCGCTTGTTAAAATGAACATTGACGATCATCCGCAGATTGCAGGGCAATTGGGAATCCAGTCGATTCCGGCGGTTATTGCGTTCCAGAAGGGACAGCCGGTTGACGGATTTGTCGGTGCGTTGCCTGAGAGCCAGATTACGGGATTTATCGAGCGCCTTGTTGGTCCGATTGACGAGAATGGCCTTGAGCCGCTGATCGAGAGCGCTGCCGCGCTTCATGAAGAGGGGGACCTTGAAGGTGCGGCGGGTGTGTATTCGGCTGTTCTGGTTCAGGATCCGGGCAATCTCGTCGCGTTGGCGGGGATGGCGAAGATCAATCTCGAGCAGGGGAACTTCGATGCCGCCAAAGAGTTTCTCGGGGCTGTGCCGGAAGGCAAGGATTCCGACCCTGTGATCATGGCGGTGAAAAATGCGCTCGATATTGCTGAGCAGGCGGCATCGCTGGGTGATCTTGGCGCGTTACAGGCGCTTGTTGCGGCCAATCCCGCTGATTATCAGGCGCGTTTCGACCTTGCGCTCGGGCTTGCGGCGGCAGGCGAGCGGGAAGCGGCAACGGACCAACTGATTGAAATTATCAAGCGTGATCGTACCTGGCAGGATGACGGGGCGCGCAAGCAATTGGTGATGTTCTTCGATGTCTGGGGTGCAATGGACGAGAATACGAAGGCGGGTCGCAGGAAACTATCGGCCGTGTTGTTCCGTTAGTTCAGTAATGCGAGTGCAACCCAAAGTGGAGCTTCTTATATGAACATCACCTATCGGGGTCCTTCCGATCTGCCTGAGGCGATACCGGTGTTCCCGTTACCTGGAGCATTGCTCTTGCCGCGTGGCCAGATACCTTTGAATGTCTTCGAGCCGCGTTATATGGCAATGATCGATGATGCACTCAGAAGCTCCCGAGTGATAGGCATGGTTCAACCGATTTTCGATGATAGTGTCCGGCAGAACGGCACCGATCTATGTCGGGTGGGTTGCGTTGGTCGGATTACGCAATTTGCCGAGACGGGTGACAATAGGTATCTCGTATCTCTGACCGGTGTGTCGCGATTCAAGATTGTTGAAGAAATGGATGTGCTGACGCCATACCGGCAATGTCGGGTTACATTTGAACCTTTTTTGTTCGATTTCGAGGCGCGCGCCGGTGAAGACTCCGTAGATCGAGCAGCAGTAATCCGGACGTTGAAGGATTTCGTAGCGGTCAATGATTTGTCGGTTGACTGGAGCGGGATCAACGCGGCGCCGAACGAGGCGCTGATCAATGCACTCTCGATGATGGCACCGTTTGGCCCGCGCGAGAAGCAGGCTTTGCTTGAGGCGGAAGATCTGAAGACGCGGGCTGACCTGCTCGTGGCAATCACCGAAATCGAGTTGGCAAGACGTGATGATGGCTCCGATGCGCCGTTACAATAGGTTGATCTGATGATTGACGTCCGAGAGACATCTTTGGAAAAGAGTTACCGGATTGATCGGAAATTGCTGGATATTCTGGTTTGCCCGCTGACCAAGGGTGTCCTTGAGTATGATCCAGAAAGGCAGGAACTGATCAGCCGGCAGGCGCGACTGGCTTTTCCGATCCGGGACGGAATTCCAATTATGCTCCCTGAAGAGGCGAGGGGTCTGGATTAGTTTTGTTCCCGCAGATCCGCATGGTGGGTGCGGGACGTTCCGCCGAACGTTGTCTGGGCTTCGGCAAGTAACTTGTTTGATGCGCGCTCTATCTCATCCTGCATTCGCGCGAAAAACACTGCGCGATCCAGCCCGGGGGGTATTGGGGGCAAAATTTCAACGATGATTGTGCCTGCTCTCAATTTCAACGAGCGTCTAGGCCAGTACAGGCCAGCGTTCAATCCGATTGGCAAGCATGGAACATCAAGACCGGAATACACTTGCGCAATTCCATGCCGGTATTCTGGCGAAGCACCTGGCGGGCGGCGCGTACCTTCAGGAAAAAAGAGGATCTGTCGGCCGTGACCGACACGGATTTCCTTATGTGCAGCGCGAATTATCTGGACAAGGGCTCTTGAACCAGCCTTGCGGTTGATGGGAACGTTCCGCAATTTGAACAAATACCAACCGAAAAACGGGATGAGAGCAAGTTCGCGTTTAAGGATGAAGCACGGATCGCTAAAGAGACTCAGCAGCGCGAACGTCTCCCAAAGAGACTGATGTTTAGATGCAACCAGTAAAGGTCCTGAGGGGATGTTTTCACGACCACGGATTTCCACACTCAAACCGCCTGCAACCCGACATAGCCAGAGAAAATATCGGCTCCAGCAATGCGCAAAGAACACCATGTATTGACGCGGAAGGATGAGTACCGGGAGTCCTGCGATCATCCATACGATCAGGCTGAGGTAGAAGGTGACCATGAACACAAGCGAACGTAATGACATCATCATCTCACTCAGGATACGGACAAACAGCGTCCCAAATGACTCATTGTGGACTGACCGGCAAGTACGAGTTTAGGGCTGGGCCGATTGAGTTCATTCAACCAAATCCGCGAATGGTTCGATGTGCGGTCAATCGAGAGACGAGCGCAGTAACCAAGGCCATCAATGCCCCGATTGATATGATTACGATGACCGCAGTCAGGTTGAGCGAAAAACTGCCGAAGATTGCGACCATTTCCGCTCGGCCCGGGGAGGATACTGACTCTATTACCATAATATAAAGCATTAGAAAAAGTGTGAGGGATGCAACGACCCCGGTCATGCCGCCTTTAATGCCGATCCAAAAGAAATGGCTTTGAAACTGTCGGGCAATATAGCTTTCGCTGGCGCCCACAAAATGCAGTACCTCGATGATTTCACGATTACTCGTCATGACGCTGCGAGTTGCAAAGGCTACAGCGAAGCCGCCCGCGGCAATCACAAGGCCGAAGATCGTCAATGTTACCAATAGCAACGAGCGACCGATTACCGAAAGACGCTCAGTCCATGCACGGTGATCATCGAGGCTTGCGCCTTTGACTTCCTCCGTCAAGGCTCGCCGCAATGCGTCGATATTAGCGGGTGATTTTTTGTCAATTTGCGCCGTGATCATGCGCGGAACCGGCAGCTGGTCGAAGTCAAGACCGTCTCCAAGCCATTGTTCCAAAAGCTTTTCGGACTCGGCCTTCGAGGAGACATATATGTCCTGAAAGCCGGGTGTTCCGCGGAGAAGATCGGCGGCCTTTTTGATTTCCGCTTCGAAGGGGGTTCCCTGCAGCGGCCTTATTTGGACGGTGATCTCCTGCGATACCGATTCTTGCCAGCCCTCGGATACATTCGCAACGTGAATGGCGACAATGGCCGTAACGCTTGCAAGGAAAGCCATGATCGCGATAACGGCAAAGAGTGAGCCGAACATCGTCGAGGCTTGAGGAATCAAAGCCCGTTTCCTCGAAATTGAACGAAGCAAATCGCGTAAATCAAAGGATCTCTTGAGTGTGCCAATCAGAAAGCGTTCGAGGTGCTCTTTATTCATCGATATGCAACCTGTTGCCACCAAGAACCATACGCCGAACGCCGTCAAACTGATCCATCAGCGCAAGATCGTGGGTCGCAATGACGATCGAAGTACCGGAGCGATTCAGTTCGGCAAAGAGACGAAGCAATCGCCGGGCAAGAACACTGTCGAGATTTCCAGTTGGCTCGTCCGCCAGCAGAATGTCCGGCTGAACTATAAGCGCTCGAGCAATCGCTGCACGTTGTTTTTCACCTCCGGACATCGTGGATGGAAAAGATTGAACCCGATCACCGAGTCCGATCCATTGAAGCAGTTCGATGACTTCCTTTCGATAGCTTGCCTCAGATCGCCCCTGTACACGAAGTGGTAGCGCAACGTTTTCGTATGTGTTGAGATGGTCGAGCAAACGAAAATCCTGAAACACAACGCCCATGCGTCTGCGAAATCTTGTCAGCATTTGCGCACTCAACTGGGTGACATCGTGACCAAATAACGAGATAAGCCCCCGCGTGGGTTTCAATGACAGCAGAATCAAGCGCAATAATGTTGTTTTGCCTGTTCCGGAAGGCCCCGTCACAAACTGGAACGAACGCGGCGCTATCGAGAATGAGATATCCTTGAGGATTTCCGGCCCCATGCCGTAACGGAGACCAACATTCTCGAAACGGACGAGGTCTTTACGTCCTTCGTACTCGTACTCGTGCGCGTGCACCGTAGGTTCCACCTTTGCTAACTTTCGAAAATGAAGTATGAGTTGAAGCTAATTTATTTATTTTTCACATTCTATATGATTCGCCATGTTGGTTATCTGTCCAAAATGCTCGTGCTCATATCTCGTTCGTGCCGATCAGATTGGTACGCTTGGGCGGTCTGTTCGTTGCGGGGCCTGCAAGACACATTGGGTCGCGATGCCGGACGCTTTTGATCTTGGGGAAGAACTTGATCTCGACACAACGTTGCGAATGAGCGAGCCGGAATTGAGTGCTGAAGAACTCGCGGCAGCGAATGCAGCTAATTCGGTTGAGCGGCGCACATCAGGATCGCGATTTGGCGTTCGTTCAGGTGCGGTCAAAATTGGCGGTATTGTAGCAGGAATTTTTGCGATTGGTGTCGTCGCATTGAGTATTTCCGATGTTCGAAAACAGGTCAGTCAGGCGCTTGCAGATATGACGAGTGCGTTGACTGTCGATAAATTCGACGGATTGCGGTTTACTGATTTGAAATCTGACTTCTGGGAAGAACGAGGCATGTCTTTTTTGAGAATCGAGGGAAAAATTATATCTGAGCGCTCCGAGGCGCGTCCCGTGCCTCCGATCGAGATTGTTGTTCTTTCGGAAACGAAGCAGGAAATTTTCAAATGGACCATTGATCCGCCTGAGGAAACGATAACACCGGGTACACCGGTCCCGTTCAAGGCAGTCCTGAATTCACCACCATCGGAAAGTAAAGAGGTAGCTATTCGCTTCGGCACCAAGTAATATTTGGAGCTGCGGGTTCTTGATTCGAAGTTCCCCAAACAGTTCTTTCGGGGTTTTCATGCCGACTCACCGCCGTGTCACTGTTCTTTTTGATGAACAATCGATCGCCAAGCGAAATACGGAAATAGCACTATCAATCGCTGCGCGGCAGCCGAAGGATTTGTTGATTGTCGCGATCCTCAAGGGAAGTTTCATGTTCGCCGCAGACTTGATGCGAGCGTTGCACCATGCCGGGCTGACGCCGCAGGTCGAGTTCATGCATCTATCGAGTTATCGGGATGCGACGGTTTCCTCCGGTCAGGTTGCAATATTGAAGGATGTCGAAAGTGATGTGCGTGACCGAGATGTAATTCTGATTGACGATATTCTAGAGTCGGGACGTACGATTGCCTTCGCCAAGGATTTGCTGGCCGCGCGCGGTGCGCGGGTCTTGACCTGCTGTCTGCTGGAAAAACCGGGCAAACGCGCTGTTTCGATCGAAGCTGATTTTGTCGGCTTCGAGTGCCCCGATGTTTTTGTAGTCGGGTACGGAATGGATGTTGCTCATTCCTTCCGCGAATTGCCATTTGTTGGCGTCGTCGAAAAAGCCTAATCAGGCATTGAGCTGGACGATGGCGACGTTGAGCGCCATCGCAAACGCCACCCAGAGAGCGTAAGGGATCAACAGTGCTCCGGCAATGCGGTCTATCTTCAGGAATTTCATGATTGTCAGCACGATCAAGATCTGGAGTATTGCGATTACTCCGAGGGCGAGAGCTGGATTGTGCATTCCAAAAAATGCAACAGACCAACCGGCGTTAAAGGCCATCTGGGCAACAAAGAAAATGATCGCGCTGCGACGACTTTTCCGCGTCGGGTCTCCGATGAGAATCCGCCAAAAAGCAATCGCTATCATCAGATAAAGGAGTGTCCATACCGGACCGAATATCCAATTGGGTGGATTGAACGACGGTTTGACTAGTCCCGCGTACCAACCTGGAATACTCGGGATGGTGGCGATATTGCCGATGGCTCCTGCTGTGAAGGCTGTGGCAAGTGAGATGATTGCGCAGTAAATTTTTCGGATGCGAGCGCGATAAAAGGTGTCCGACATGATACGCCAATTTATACGGAAAAACGGATCGAGTTTCTGACCCAATGATTGAGAAACGCCTCGAGCCATTGATTGACATCTCTGTCATGCTGATACCAGCCGGCGAGATGATCCTGTGGTGCTCTGGCACCGGGATGGTTCATTTTGTCAACAGATGTGGTCGTCCAACGGCATATCGTAGCGTAGGTGATTTCGGGGTGAAATTGAATGCCATAGGCAGAGCTGCCTACACAAAAGGCTTGGTGGGGGAAGGCGTTTCCCGACGCCAGACATTGTGTTCCCTTTGGGAGATCGAACCCTTCATGGTGCCAGTGGTAGACATGGCCGGGCCAAGCCGCCCCGATACCAGTGGCGAATTTGATCCCCGCTTTTGTCGGCTGAATAGGATAATATCCGATTTCGACTTCTCCTCTGGGGTGCGCCGTGATGGTGCCACCAAGTGCCCGGCAAAGCATTTGGGCTCCGAGGCAAATGCCGAGATAGGGGATATTGGCCGATAATGTTCGTTCAATGCAGACGATTTCCTCCGACACCCACGGTTCGCCATCATTGGCACTCATGGGGCCTCCAAAGACAATGACGCCCGCATAGGACGAAAGGGACTTTGGCAACGGAGCACCTATGAAAGGGCACCGTATATCGAGAGTGTAGCCGTTGTGTCTGAGCCACTGACCCACGCGTCCAGGCGTAGAATGCGCCTGATGCACGATGACGAGAATGGTTTGCGTCACGACGAAATCCGAGACCAATCACACGACAAATCAATGCATTGAGAGTGCCCCGAATAGCCAGGATTGTCGAGCGTTTCCTGACTAATGCCTTCCATAGGTATCCTCGATCCGCACGATATCGTCTTCGCCTGTGTAGGCACCGACTTGAATTTCGATGATTTCAAGCGGGATTTTACCCGGATTGGCGAGGCGATGGACTTCTCCGAGCGGGATATAGGTGCTCTCGTTTTCGTGCAGAATGAGGACTCTATCGCCGACGGTGACCTCGGCCGTACCGGTTACAACAACCCAATGTTCCGAGCGATGAAAATGCTTTTGCAATGAGAGGCGGCCGCCCGGATTGACCGTGATCCGCTTGACCTGAAAGCGACGGCCTATATCGATGCGCTCATAGGCACCCCATGGGCGGTACATTTTCAGGTGCTCGGTCGCCTCGGAGCGTCCTTTGGCCTTCAGTGCGTCGACCAAGGTTTTGATCTGGCCTGACTCATCGCGCTTTGTGACGAGGACGGCATCGCGGGTGGAAACCACCACAACATCTTCAAGGCCGACAAGCGTCGTGAGAACGTTCTCCGCATGGACAATAGAGTTGCGGGTGTTGAGTAGCTCGACCGGGCCGGATGTCGTATTGCCGTTTTCATCGTGGGGCGAGGCGTCCCAGAGCGAACCCCATGTGCCGATATCCGACCAGTCGAACCGGGCCTTGACGACACCCGCCAGTGCTGTCCGTTGCATAACGGCGTAATCAATGGAGATTTTTGTCGCGCGACCGAAGGCGTCCGCATTGAGCAAACGGGCGCCGAGATCCAATTCAAGTTTCGCAACTGCGGCGGTCACTTCCGTGAAGAGTTCGGGCTCGAAGGTGGCGAGTTCTTTCAGCATGACGTCCGGACGAAACAGGAAATTTCCGCTGTTCCAGAGGCAGCCGGCGGAAACAAGTTCCTCCGCTTTTGCTGAGTCGGGCTTTTCGAGAAATTTCGAGACAGAAAGAGCGGCTCCGTTAATGGTTTTTCCCGTGGCAACATACCCGTAAGCAGTCGAGGCGAAGCCCGGCACGATGCCGAAGATCATGATGGCGCCATTGTCGGCGGCAGGGATGGCATCTCGCACGCTGGCGATAAAGCCGGCCGTGTCGTTGATCACGTGATCGGCTGCGAGGATGAGCGCGAGATCGCCGTGGGCACTCTCCTGCAAAACGACAGAAGCTGCGGCAATGGCGGGTGCTGAGTCGCGACCCATCGGCTCGAGAAGGATATCGATCGGAATGTTAACGGCTTTTGCCTGATCTTCGACAAGAAATCGGAATTTTTGATTGGTCACAATGAGGGGGCGGGAGAACAGGGTTTGATCAGCCACGCGCCGCAAGGTTGCCTGAAAAGTGGAAAGCGATCCCAGAAGCGGAATGAATTGTTTGGGGAGAGAATCGCGTGATGCAGGCCAAAGCCGTGTCCCGGAACCACCACAAAGAATGACGGGCGTGACTTTGGACGATGTAACCATCAGATCAAACTCGCTCTAAATTGAACATAGCGCCAGAGGTACTGCGCCCTATTCGTCCAGTCAAATGATGCTTGACAGACGGAGGCGGCTCCGCGCCACTTGGAGAAGGGGGCGCTCCAGACAGCGCGGAGACAGCCATTCAATTCTTGAGCTTGGCAATTGTTCCATCGGGTTGAAACGAATTGTCGAACCTGAGGCGATGTTACCCCCGCTTGTTCTGCCGATTAGCAATCAAATCATCGACGACGGTCGGGTCGTTCAACGTTGACGTATCACCCAAGCTGCCAAAATCATCCTCCGCGATCTTGCGCAGGATGCGGCGCATGATTTTGCCCGAGCGGGTTTTGGGCAGGCCGGGCGCAAACTGTATGAGATCAGGCGAGGCGATGGGGCCGATTTCTTTGCGGACCCAAGCGACAAGCTCTTTGCGCAGTGCTTCAGTCGGCTCGGTACCGGTCATCAGGGTGACATAGGCATAGATACCTTGTCCTTTGATGTCATGCGGATAGCCGACAACGGCGGCTTCCGATACCCGCTCGTGCGCGACAAGTGCGCTTTCAACCTCTGCCGTGCCCATGCGATGGCCGGAGACGTTGATGACATCATCGACGCGACCCGTGATCCAGTAATAGCCGTCTTCGTCGCGGCGGCAGCCATCGCCGGTGAAGTATTTGTTCGGGTAGGTCGCGAAGTAGGTTTCCATGAACCGTTTGTGATCGCCATAGACGGTGCGCATCTGGCCGGGCCATGAGTCGGTGATCACCAGATTGCCGGAGCATGCACCCTCCAGCACCTTGCCGTCGGCGTCGACGATTTCGGGTTTCACGCCGAAGAACGGGCGGGTGGCGGAACCGGGCTTCAAAGCAGTGGCTCCGGGGAGCGGCGCGATCAGAATGCCGCCGGTTTCCGTCTGCCACCATGTATCGACAATGGGGCAGCGATCATCGCCGACGACGCGGTGATACCATTCCCATGCTTCGGGATTGATCGGCTCGCCGACCGAGCCGAGCAGACGCAGCGACGCGCGGGAGGTCTTTTTGACAGGCTCTTCGCCCGCACCCATGAGCGAGCGGATCGCTGTCGGGGCGGTGTAGAAAATATTGACCTTGTGCTTGTCGATAACTTCCCAGAAGCGGGAGAGCGAGGGATAATTCGGGACGCCCTCGAACATCAGGGTCGTCGCGCCATTGGCGAGCGGGCCATAGACGATATAGCTGTGGCCGGTGACCCAGCCGACATCGGCGGTGCACCAGTAAATATCGCCTTCGTGATAGTCGAAGACATATTCATGCGTCATTGAGGCGTGAACGAGATAACCGGCGGTTGTATGGACGACGCCTTTTGGTGCGCCGGTTGACCCTGAGGTATAAAGGATGAAGAGCGGTGCCTCGGCTTCCATCTCCTCGGGCTTGCACTGGGTTTCAGCCTTGGCGGCCTCGACGTCGTAATAATAGTCGCGCCCATCCTGCATATGGACATCGCCACCCGTGCGACGAATGACGAGTTGAGTCGTAACAAGACCCGGGACGCGCTTGAGGGCTTCGTCCGCATTGGCCTTGAGCGGAACCTTCCTGCCGCCGCGGAGACCTTCATCGGCGGTGATCAGGACTTTGGATTTGCAGCCATCAATCCGCCCGGCGAGGGAGTCGGGCGAGAATCCGCCGAAAACGATCGAGTGCACGGCACCGATGCGCGTGCAGGCCAGCATGGCGAAAGCGGCTTCGGGGACCATGGGCATGTAAATCGTAACGGTATCGCCCTTTTTGACGCCGTGACTTTTGAGGACATTGGCAAAGCGGCAGACTTCGTCGTGCAGTTCCTGATAGGTGATGTGGCGGCTGTCTCTCGGGTCGTCGCCTTCCCAGATGATCGCGGTTTGTTTGGCGCGCTTCGGGAGATGACGATCAATGCAATTCATCGAAATATTGGTGGTGCCGTCGCCATACCATTCGATATGGACATTGCCGGGGGCGTAAGAGGTGTTCTTGACCTGCGTGTAGGGTTTGATCCAGTCGATGCGCTTGCCATGCTCACCCCAGAATTTCGCCGGATCTTTGACGGAGGCGGCATACATTTCAAGGTAGCGGGCATTGTCGATGTGGGCGCGCTTCGACCATTCGGGTGTCACCGGATACACTTTCTCGGACATGTCTCTCTCCCTACCGTGAATGCGCGGCTATTGGCCGACATTCATCCTCATGTTGACGCGAGCGGTTCTCACCACCTTTTCCATACCATTATGACGAGGGAGACGCGCGCCTGCAAGGGAAGGAAGGCTCACACTTTGGTCGGGTGGAGTCATGTTGAAGAAACGCCATCATTGTAGTAACGTTGCTACATTATTGGAGGTGGCGATGAAAACAACCGTTCTCACGAGCCGTGAATTCAACCAACATGTCAGCGAGGCGAAACATGCCGCAGCACTTGGGCCCGTGATCATCACGGACCGGGGCAGGCCTGCGCATGTGCTGCTCAATATTGATACGTATCGGACCTTGTCCGGTTCGCACAAGAGCCTCGCCGAGGCGTTGGCGCATCCGGAGGCCGACGAGATCGATTTCGACATTCCCGTCGAGCGCGAGACGATGCCACCGCTGGAATTTGACTGATGTATCTCATTGATACCTCCGTGATCTCGGAGACACGAAAAATTTCTGCCGGAAAGGCTGATCCGAATGTGGCACGATGGGCGTTTGAAACGCCATCGGGATAGAACTTTATTTCCATCATCACGGTTCATGAAATCGTGAAAGGCATCAAGCTCCTTGCCAAGCGCGATCCGTTACGCGCCGAAATCCTCGAGAGGTGGCTTGAAGAGACGGTGATCAGGGAATTTAACGGGCGAATTCTTGCTATTGACGAGAAAATTGCTCGCATCGCAGGGGCTTTGCACGTTCCCGACCCGCGTCCCCAGCTTGATGCACTAATCGCCGCGACTGCTCTGGTGCATTCATTGACGCTGGCAACCCGCAACACGGCCGATTTCGAGCCGATGGGCGTGAGGGTGTTTAACCCGTGGACTGGCTAAGACAATAATATCCGGTTGAAATAGTGTACTTTATCTGGTACAAAGTTTCTATGAAATCATCTTCTGTTTCCTCACTCCGCCGCAATCTTGCCTCAACGCTTGACAGCGTGGTTGACGATCATGAGCCGATCCTCGTGACCCGCGAGGGAGGTAAGTCTCCTGTTGTTATTCTATCGCTCGAGGATTTTGCTTCCTATGAAGAGACCGAATATCTCCTCAGGAGCCCCGCAAATGCAAAGCGGCTGAAAGCTGCCGTCAAAAGTCTTGCATCAGGCCTTGGGACCGAACGAGACTTGGTCGAGTGAAACTCGTCTTCGAGGAAAGGGCCTGGTCGGATTACCTTTATTGGCAGGTACATGACCCGGATATGCTCGGACGTCTCAATCTACTCATCAAGGAATGCACACGAACGCCATTTTCAGGTCTTGGCAAACCTGAACCCTTGCGCGGACCACTCTCGGGGTTTTGGTCGCGCCGGATCACTCGGGAGCATCGTCTCGTTTACCGGGTTGAGGAAGGCCGCTTACTGATCGCCCAGTGTCGTTATCACTATTGATTTTTACACCCCACCCAACTCGCAAACAATTTTCCATTCTTCCGCTGTGACCGGTTGAACCGAGAGGCGCATGCTTGTCACGAGCGACATTTTGGCGAGGCGGGGCTCGGCTTTCACGTGGGCGAGTGTGACGGGGCGGGGCATTGCTTTGACGGCTTTGAGGTCGACGACGACCCAGGGTTCACCCGGTTCCGCTGTGGGATCGGGATAGGCTTCGCGGATTACCTCGACAATGCCGACGATCTCCTTGCCTTCATTGGAATGGTAGAAGAAGCCCTGATCGCCCTTTTTCATCGCGATCATGTTGAGCTTGGCGGAATGGTTTCGCACACCGTTCCAGAAGGTGCCCTTCGCGCCTGCTTCGACCTGTTGGTCCCATGACCATTTGAACGGTTCGGATTTATAGAGCCAATATGCCATGGGAACCTCTTCCGGAATTCAGTATTCGTATTCGGATTTTAACGGACGCATCAACAGAAGATCAATCATTGCGAAGACGCTTATTCGGTTCAAGCACCTTTACAATACGTCCTCATCGGTCAGCATAGCAACGTCATGTGCTCCGCGAGTATTGCCCGCGGCGGAAATTATCGGCAAAAGAAGCATGAGGACGCCGCGAGAATTTTCGCGGGTGCGCGACGTGGTTTCAGTATGATCGGGGTCACGAGCCGACAGCACCAATTTTCCGCTGGTGCATGCATCGTTGACGTTGAAGGGCGGTTCGCCATGCGCCTCCCTCAAGCACTGAAATCGTCTCAAACATCGACAATTGCCTCTGGCTGTACAGGTGCGGGTTTCATGTCGAGCGGCCATCGCGCGCGGGGCGGCGTGGCCATGTCGTCGGTCAGGCCGAGGCGCAACCGCTCGATGCCGGCCCAGGCGATTATGGCACCATTATCGGTGCAGAGGGCGAGAGGTGGTGCGATCAAAGCGAGGCCGTTATCATTGGCAAGACGCTTCAGGGCTTTGCGCATGGCGATATTGGCGGCGACGCCGCCGGCAATCACCAATGCTGTCGGGTTGCCAACCGAGGCTTTGGCAAGACGGAGTGCCATTTTCGCGCGATCGACAACGACATCGACAATGGCCGCCTGAAAGGAGGTGCAGATATCGTTGACATCAGTGGTAGTGAGCGGAGCAACGCGTTCGGCTTCGAGACGAACGGCAGTTTTAAGGCCGGAGAGTGAAAAATCCGGCTCTTTGCGACCCAACATCGGGCGCGGCAGTGTAAAACGATCCGGATTGCCGAGCAGTGCACGGCGCTCGACTTCGGGGCCGCCGGGATAGGGCAGGCCGAGCATTTTGGCAGTTTTGTCGAAGGCTTCGCCGAGCGCATCGTCAATCGTGGTGCCGAGCCGGACATAATCGCCGACGCCGCGCACCATAAGCAATTGGCTGTGGCCGCCCGAGGCCAGGAGCAGAAGATAAGGAAAGTCGAGGCCGTCGGTGAGGCGCGGCGACAAAGCGTGCGCTTCAAGGTGATTGACGGCGATGAAGGGTTTACGCGAGACGAGCGCGAGCGCTTTGGCTGTCGTCAGGCCGACCATGACCCCGCCGATAAGTCCCGGGCCAGCGGCCGCGGCGATGCCGTCGAGGTCGCGGAGTTTCACGCCGGCGGCATCAAGTGCGCGTTTGACGAGGATATCGGTGACATCGACATGGGCGCGGGCGGCAATTTCAGGGACAACGCCCCCATAGGCTTGATGCTGGGCGATCTGGCCCAGAATCTCGTTGGACAGAATATGACCGTGCCCGTCATGATCACGCTCCACGACCGAGGCGGCGGTTTCATCGCAGGTGGTTTCAATACCGAGAATGCGCATGCTGCCCCTTGCCTCAAGCGTTGATCTATCGCGACGCGTGTTGACACCGTATAGTTGCGTGGTGAATCGCGGTGATGCTCGGACATCGCACAGATGAGTGAAACAGGGCAAGAATCAATCGTGCAGACAGACAGAATCATCCGGATCGGAACGCGGGGCAGTCCGCTCGCATTGTGGCAGGCGGATGCTGTGAGGGACCGGTTGATCTCGATGCTCGGTCTCTCGCCTGATCGGGTTGCACGGGTGATCATCAAGACGTCCGGCGACATGATTCAGGATCGGGCTTTGTCGCAGGCGGGTGGCAAGGGGCTGTTCACAAAAGAGATTGACGAGGCAATGCTTGCCGGGGCGATTGATCTGGCGGTGCATTCGGCCAAGGACATGCCGACGGCCTTTCCCGCAGATATCGAGATTGCCGGCTATCTGCCGCGCGAGGATGTGCGGGATTGCCTGATTTCAACGCGGTCCGGATCGCTTGAAGCATTGCCAAAGGGCGCTGTGATTGGAACCGCAAGCTTACGGCGGGCGGCGCTGATCAAGCGGCTCAGACCTGATCTGCAGACAACGCTGTTGCGCGGCAATGTGGAGACAAGGTTGCGCAAGACGGCGGAAGGCGAAGTTGATGCGACGCTTCTGGCACTTGCTGGCTTGAAAAGGTTGGGACTGGAACGCCTCGCGACCATGGTGATGCCAGTCGATGTTTTTCCGCCTGCCGTGGGGCAGGGCGCGATTGCCATCACAGCGCGGGCTTCAGATGCGCCCGTGGCGGCGACGGTTCGGGGGATTGCGGATGACAATACGGGCACGGCACTTGCGGCGGAACGGGCGTTTCTAACCGTTCTGGATGGTTCGTGCCGGACGCCGATTGCGGGGTACGCTAAGGTCTCAGACGGGACGGTCCATTTTCGCGGCATGTTGTTGAGGGTTGATGGCAGCGAGGTATTTGAGACGCAGTGTTCGGGACCGATCCAAGAGGCAGCAGCGCTGGGCGCGCAGGCCGGGCGAGAAATTCTCTCTCGCGCACCTGCTGATGTGCTGATGCATTCGGGATGAGAAAGGTTCTCGTCACCCGACCGGAACCGGGCGCATCCGCGACGGCGGACTGCTTGATGCGTATGGGGTTCGAGGCGGTAATCGTTCCGGTGATGCGGATCGAAGGAACCGAGGTCGGTATACCTGACGGGCCGTTTGACGGGATCATTCTTACGAGTGCGAATGCATTGGGCGGGCTGACGGATGTTTCCGAGGCTATGAAATCCCTGCCAGTTCTGTGTGTTGGTGAACGTACGGCGGATGCGGCGCGCAGAGCAGGGTTTTATCGGGCTGAGTCGGCGGGGGGTGACGCGAGGCATCTCGCGACGGTTATTGTCCGTCGGTTTCAAGCGGGGACACGGATTCTTTATCTGGCCGGATCAGTCCGTAAACCGGATGTGGAGGAGGGATTGGGTAGACACGGTATCCATTGCGAGACGGTTGAGACGTATCATGCGATCCCCGAGACGGAATGGCCGTCCGTGCTTCTGGCCGCGATAAGAGATTGTGACGTAGTTCTCCATTATTCGCGCGCGTCGGCGGAGGCGTTTCTGGCGGTTGCGGGCAGGTCCGGATTTGATCCAACTGGCAAATCGTTACATCATTTGTGTTTTTCGGACGACGTAGCCGAGCCGTTGAGGCAAGCGGGTGTACGTTTGATCAAGATTGCCCGGACTCCTGATGAAGACGCATTGTTTTCCTTGCTAAATGACGCGCGATGGTCTTGAGGCGTTCATCATGAGGTTACATATGGCAGGTAGAGTAAGCTCAGCATTTTAACGGGGCCGGACATGAAAGCAGCAAGACCGACAAACAGTGATAGTCCTGCTCGCCGACCACCGCGAACACGGACTGTGCCGCAGACGATTGAGCTTGAGGCAATCAAGGATCCGGAGGCTGAAAAGCCGCATGCTTCGACCGAAAAGGTCGAGGGCGACCCGCCGGAGACACCGCACGTGATCGATATGAAGGCTACGGGCAAGCGTTTTGATATGCGAATGGCGATTTCAGGCCTGGTCGGCGCCGGGATCGGGGCGGGTGTGCTGGCGTTGATGGTTTACGCGATGCCGGTCATCGATGTGCCGCAGCTCGAGCGGATGGTGGCAGCATCATCGGAACGCGTGCAGACCTCCGAAAACGACGTGCAGCTTCTGAAGGCAGAGATCAAGGCCATTAAAGACGAGGCCAAGCGTCAGGCCGATGCGTTGAATGCATTGCCGAAGCAGATGAGTATCGATCCGGCGGTGAATGACCGGCTCAAGGTGGTGGAAGCAACTCTGCAAGATTTGCAGGCCAAGGTGCCATCGACCGCTCAGGCACCGGGTAAAGCGGCGGCGCTTTTGGCCGGTGCGTTGCTTTTGCGGGAGAGTCTTGGCAGCGGCAAGCCTTTAACCCTCGATATCGCTGTTTTGAAAGCAGCGGGAGTGGATGCAGCCCGGCTTGCAGCGCTGGAGCCGTTTGCTTCGAGTGGGATTGCCACACCTGACGCGTTGATAGAACAGCTCGGGACGTTTGCGCTGCCTGTTGCCGTCGTCACGCCACCGAAAGATGCCGCGGCCATGACGCTGACCGAACGCTTGCTCGAGAGTCTCGCCAAACTTGTGACGATTTCGGAATTGGAACCAAAAGCACCGCTACCCGAGGAGCGATTTCCGGCAATTGTTGCAGCACTTACAGTTGGTGATTCAGCAGGAGCAAAGATAGCTTTCGAGAAGATTCCAAAGGCAGATCAGCAACATATGGAGCGTTGGGCAAAGTATTTGAATGCGCGAATTGAGACGGAGACTCTCGTTGCCGATCTGATGAAAGAGGCATCTACCCGGCTCTCAGAGGAAGCGGGTGCGCCATGATCAGGGTCTTGTTCACGCTCGGACTTCTCGCGCTCGTTGCTTTGGGATTGGCCGCTTTAGCGGATATGCCCGGCGTGATTTCGGTTGTTTTTGCTGGCAAAAGGATTGAGGCGTCGCTGTTGGTTGGAGGAACGGCTGTAATCATTCTGGCTGCTGCAATCGCTTTCATCTGGAGTGTGATCCGCTTTGTATTCCGGATCCCGGGGCTATGGTCGATTACATGGCGGGCGCGGCGGCGACACAAGGGGCAGGTCGCGCTTTCCCGTGGTTTGATCGCTGTTGGGTCGGGAGACGCAAAACTGGCACGCCGACAGGCAGCGGATGCGCTGCGTCTGTTGGGTAAGGAACCTCTGTCCCTGCTGCTGGCGGCGCAGGCGGCGCAGATCTCGGGCGAGCGGCGCGATGCCGAGACAGCGTTTCGCGATATGCTAGAGACACCGGAGACGAAGCTTTTGGGTCTGAGAGGGTTGTTTGTCGAGGCGAAGCGACGAGGTGACGAGAACGTGGCTTATGGCTACAGCGAACAGGCGGCAGCACTCTCGCCCGCTGCGATGTGGGCGAATGAGGCCATTCTCGAGTATCACGGGCGGACAAAAAATTGGCAGGCGGCGCTGAGTGCTTTGGATCGCGCGAGCCGGACGATCGATCGTGCGACGTTCAAACGGCATCGCGGGGTTCTACTGACGGCGCTTGCGATGGCGGCGGAGGAGAAAGATCCGGATGATGCGCTGGATAGGGCGCGTGAAGCTGTAAAATTAGCTCCTGATCTGGTTCCTGCGTCGGTTGTGCTGGCAAGGATTTATGCCAAACATGGTGAGTTCCGCAAGGCATCCAAGGTCATCGAGGCGGCGTGGAAGCGATCACCCCACCCCGAACTGGGCGTCGGATATCTCGCAATCCGTTCGGGGGATGCGGCGCGCGAGAGGATCGCTCGTGCGGAAGTACTCTTTTCTATTCAACCGGGGCATTCCGAAAGTCGGTTGCTCTTGGCAGAGGCGGCCATAGAGGCGCGGGAATTCGATCGGGCGCGGGAAGTGATAGAGCCGCTTTCGTCGAGCCATCCGACGGTTCGGACCTGTCTGATCATGGCGGAGTTAGAGGAAATCGAGCATGGCAATGGTGGTCTTGTGAAGGAGTGGCTGGCGCGTGCATCGCGTGCGCCGCGCGATCCGCTGTGGATTGCGGACGGGGTCATGTCGGATCATTGGGCTCCGGTGTCTCCGGTGACGGGGCGTCTCGATGCGTTTTTATGGATGGTGCCTGTCGAAGCGATTGCAGATCGTCGGCTGGCCGAGGCGTTGGATGCCAATCTGGTAGCGGTGCGCAGCCGGCAGATTGAAGCCGACAAGACTGGTCATGCGGTATCGCTGGAGGATGACAGACAAGCAATTGCTTCTCAGTCGATGTCTCGGGTATCCGATGATCCGGGGGGGCGTCCAAGACGTGAGGGGACGCGGGCATCCGCTATACTTTCAGGCGCGGCATTTGCACGAGATGGCATGGGCGGGCGTAAGTCCGATCAGGGCAATGCTTCACCGCCCAGAATCGTTGAAGAGGTCGTTTTTCCTATCACTCAACCGCCCGACGATCCGGGTATTGATGCACCTGATATCGAGAGCGGGACGCGCTACCGGCACTGACTAGCAGGGTTGCCCGACCAATGATTGGCTCGGCGCTTGATGTGGTTTCGCTTGCCAATCAGCGCGAATTCGGGCATATCACGCGGCGTTGCCGCTTTAGCTCAGCCGGTAGAGCACCGCTTTCGTAAAGCGGGGGTCAGGTGTTCGAGTCACCTAAGCGGCACCACTGCCTGTACTATCTGACCTCCATCGTCACTTCACCAAAATCATCCAGCTCTATCAAGACCGTATCGCCCGCATTTACCCAACGTGTTTCGACGAGGCTTCCGAGCAGTATGACATGGCCCTTTTCGAGGCCAAGGCCGCGTGCGTGGCGGGATCGGGCGAGCCAGAGCAGGGCCTCAAACGGGTGGCCCATGACGAGTGCGCCGCTTCCCTCCCCGACTGGGACGCCATTGATCTCCATCCGTCCCGTGATGGCGGACAGGTCGCATTTCTGCCAGTCTGTGACGGGCTTGCCCAGCACACAGCCCGCATTGAAAAAATTGTCGGCGATGAGTGTTTCGACGCCTAATGTCCGATAATCCGCATAGCGGTCGTCAACAATCTCGATTGCGGCCATCACGGCACCAACGGCATTGGTGACGGAGGCGAGCGAGGGCGGATGGTCATTTGCAGGAATATTTTTGCCGAGGATGACCGCAATTTCGCATTCCACACCGGGGCGAAGATAGTCGACACGGTTGATCGCTGCCTTTTCGTGGAAGCAGGATTTTGAAAACATGTCACCCGCGCACGGGCTGCCAATGTTCAAAAACTTCTGCATGACCGGCGTTGTACAGCCGATTTTGTGGCCGATGATCGGGCCGAGACCAGCTTGCGACAGAAGTTGATTGTTTGTAGCTTGCAAACGATAGGCCTCTTCTTCGGAAAATGGCCTGTGAGCTTCATCACACGTTATAGGAACGCGCTTGAGGCGCATTTTGACGAGAGAGTGGGGCCGGTGCTGCATGGTTATCCCAAGGGCGTGCAAGTCTAATCAAGTCTGGCACATTACCTTGTTTGCGCAAACCCCTCGAGATCAAACCCTTCAGGCAGCCACGCTTGCCCGGCTCAACGCGCAATGTGACCATATTTCGCTGAGTGCATCGACCAGTCGATCGATATCGGTATCGTCGTGGAGCGGGGAGGGCGTAATCCTGAGCCGCTCCGTTCCGCGGGACACAGTCGGATAATTGATCGGCTGGACATAGATGCCGTGATGTTCGAGCAGCCAGTCGGAAATCATTTTGCACTTTTTGGGGTCACCCACCATGACAGGAATGATGTGGCTGGCATTTTTCATCGTCGGAATACCAAGTGCGGCCAATCGGTGACGGACCTGCCGGACGCGGCTCTGATGGCGTTGCCTCTCGGCGCTTGAAACTTTCAAATGTTGCACGCTCGCCAACGCACCCGCAGCGACAGCCGGGGGGAGTGCGGTCGTAAATATGAAACCTGAGGCAAAGCTGCGGACGAAGTCGCACAGAGCTTCTGATCCTGCGATATAACCACCCATGACACCGAATGCTTTCCCAAGTGTCCCCTCGATGATTGTCAAACGGTCCATCAGATTTTCGCGCTCGGCAATGCCGCCGCCACGGGGCCCATAGAGGCCGACTGCATGAACTTCATCAAGGTAGGTCATCGCGCCATGGGCATCGGCGACATCGCATATTTCCTTGATCGGGGCGATATCGCCATCCATCGAGTAGACGCTCTCGAACGCGACGAGTTTCGGTCGTCTCGGATCGATTTGGGACAGAAGTGTATTCAGATGTTCGGGGTCATTGTGACGGAAGATGTGGCGTTCGGCTTTGCTGTGGCGGATCCCCTCGATCATCGACGCATGGTTTCCTGCGTCGGACAGAACAACGCATTCAGGGAGTTTTGCCGCCAGTGTGCCGAGAGCTGCCCAATTGGAGACATAGCCGGAGGTGAACAGTAACGCCGCTTCCTTGCCGTGCAGATCTGCGAGCTCCTGCTCGAGAAGAACGTGATAGTGATTGGTGCCCGAAATGTTACGTGTACCGCCCGCTCCGGCACCGCATTTTTCGAGTGCAGTATGCATAGCGTCGAGTACCGTGCGGTTCTGACCCATGCCGAGATAGTCGTTGGAGCACCAGACGGTGACCTCCCGATCTCCCGCGCGGTCATGGCGGATGGCGCGTGGAAACTCGCCCGCCTTGCGTTCCAGATCGGCGAACACGCGATACCTGCCTTCAGCGCGGAGTATATCCAATTCAGCGGTAAAAAAATCTTCGTATTTCAAGACAAGAACTCCGGAAAGCGCCCTTTGAGGATATAATCAAGGCGATTTTGTGATTTCGCAATCCGAAGCATCAATGGTTTTCGCTTGCGGTATTGCGCAGTCTTTCGATTATTCCGGTCGGGTGGTGCGTGGACTCGAAGGAGATTTGTTCGACATGGACCAAAACATCCGCGCAAAGATCGGATGCCCCATGGCTTGGTGGATCAAAGCCAGAGTGGCATGGCCGATGAGATAGGCCCACATGAAATTGGACAAGATTTCATGGACCTCGAGAATGAGTTTACCGGGCGCGGTACCCTGAAAGAGGAAATAGTAAAGCGTGCCACTTGTCGCCATGGCGGTGACGACGAGCAGCCCAAGCCCATGGACCGCGCTCGACAAGCCGCCATGATCATCTTCCGGCAGGCGAAAGGAGATAAGAATCCGCAGATGTTTGCGGATATCTGCGTATAGCGCCTGACGACGTGTTGACGAAAACCATGGGATCAATTCGGAAAGGCTGGTTTCACGGCGCCTTAAGAGTGACCAGATCCAGAATGCCAAAACGGTGACGAAGCCTGCTATCCCTATCCATGTGTGGAGTTGATAGGGAAGCTCAGGTTCCTCGCCCGGCAAAGGACGCTCGATGAAGTTGCTGCCGATCAATTGATGAATGACGATTGCAAGAAGCAGGAAATGGAGAATGCGGGTAGTGATGGAGCGCGAGAGTGTCATTGGATTTGGAACCTTCCGTAACGCGTCGGGTGATCAGGTTCTTGAAACGACGGATCAGCGATCAGCAGATTGATTTCAATCAATTTGCATATTTGTCATGGCACGAACCGCAATTTGCTGCGACTTTTGCATAGGCTGCTTTGAAACTGTCACGCGTTCCGAGATTGCCCATCGCACCGCGGATGTCGCTGCCGAATTGGTCAAACCGGGCTCGTAAATCCTTACCCTCGGCTGAGTCGGGCGAGATACGGCCGGAGAGTTCCGTCTGGCCTGCAAGATACAGTTCGAGGATACCCTTGGCAGTCGCTTGATCGTAGGGTGTTGCGCCAGTGATAAGCTCTTTGGCAAGTGCGTTTTGCGGCTTCCAGGTCTTCATGATTGTTTTGAGGCTATCTTTTGCATTGACGATGGCCGTAGAGATCAAAAGTAGGGACATCGCGATGGCAATTAAAGAGAGGGAAAAACGGGGCTTCATCAAAATCCTTTATGGCATTCTGCGGGTTCGATAATATTCAATGCGACGCTTCACGTTTGATTGCCATTTGTGCCTATAATATGGCAAAATTGAAGGAGGTTCTGCTTGATTGCGGCAGAAGCGAGAATCGAGACATTATCAACTTTGCACAGGCCATCTAACTTGTTAGCTGACGGATTCTTTCAGCGATCGCGGTACCGATGGCTCGGTGGTTGTCGGAATCGAAATGAATCCCGTCGATGGGGGAAACCTTTGCCACTGTTCCGGCATCAAGGAAGCTCGCGCCATGGCGCTCCGCCTGGGACTGCATTGCGGCTGCCAGATAACGGGATTTTTCAGTGCCACCCGCGAACATGGTTGCCAGCCAGCCTGTTTCGAGGATTGGCGGGGCCGCAACGACAAGGATTTTGGGGGACCTGCCGGAAAGGTTGGTGGTTGTCTTGATAATCATTAACAACGCACCGACGCCGTAAGCAATATCCTCTGCATTCACGTTGAAGCGCGCTTTGAGATCATTGACGCCGAGCATCAAAATCACAGAGTCGAGGGGCCAGTGGCTCTCGAGACATGGCAGGAGATATCTCCTGCCATTCTTGTGGGTGCCTTCAATAGGATCATCATGGACTGTCGTGCGGGCGGGCAGGCCTTCTTCGATCAAGGTGTACCCTGCCCCTAAAATGGCCTGAGCGACGCCCGGCCAGCGTTCTGACGGACCGAGGCGCCGGATATCGTCGGGTCCGGACATTGGCGCGGTGCCATGCGTGTTCGAGTCGCCATAGCAAAGGACGCGGATCATGGACGTGTCTCCGGTTCAAACAGAAATGAATAATGGCCCTTGAAGAAGTCTCAATGCAAGAGGGGCAGAATTCATGAACGCTCCGTGATGACGTCAGCGATTGGCTATGCGTGAGTTCAGCAAGACCAGGATCAGCAGAGCAGCGATACCTGAAAACGCGATTGCAAGGTTCGAAATCTGGGCGATGGGTCCGATCAAAGCGGGGCCGATCAGAATTCCGAGATAGCCTAGCGTGGTGACGGCGCTGACGGCGAGAGAGCTCGGCATGACGGTTTGATGGCCAATCGCACTAAAGAGGACGGGGACAATATTTGCCGCACCGATCCCCACCAAGGCAAAGCCGAAGAGGCTCAAAGGCCAATCCGGGCTCCAGACGGCAACCAGAATGCCAATCATGGCAATAGAGCCGCCCGCCAACATGATCGTGCGACTGCCGAGAAGGCTGACGGTGCGGTCGCCGGTCAGACGACCGATCGTCATCGTGATGGCGAATACGGCATAGCCAAGGCCCGCCCGCGAAGGGTCAAGACCTTGCCGGGTTGTAAGGACGAGGGCACTCCAATCCAGAATTGCTCCCTCCATCAAGAACAGGATGAAGCAGAGAACTCCGATCAAGAGGACTTTGCCGCGCGGCCAGACGAAGAGCTGTGAGGGTTGATCGCTTGATGCATGAGGCAGCAAAGACGGGCTGAAGACGCTCAACAACACAAGAGCCAGCATGACGACACAGAGGGCCGAGACAAAGGGTGAGGCACCCATCCAGAGCAGGCAGCTGACACCGCCAGAGCCCACAATGCCGCCAACGCTGAAAAGGCCGTGGAAACCCGACATCATTGTTCGTCCGCTTGCACGCTCGACAATGACGGCCTGAATATTCATAGCCACGTCGATGATCCCCATGCCCGCACCAAAAGCCAGTAGCGCAATACCAAGCATCGGAATTGATTGGACAAACACGAGCGCGGGAAGTGCTGCACAAATCATGAGACCGGCGCTGATGATCACACGCCGACAGCCAAAGCGGTTGACCAGTGCTCCTGTCATCGGCATGCCAATGATCGAGCCAAGCCCGAGGCAAAGCAGGAGAAGACCAAGCATGGCTTCATTCGCGCCGGTTCGCTCCTTGGCAAATGGGATCAAGGGTGCCCAGGCCGACATTGTAAAGCCCGCGATGAAGAATGCAGCGCGCGTCGCGTATTGCTGGCGGACGAGGAGAGAGGGTGGGGAGGCTGTCATGGTCAAAACTGTTGAAGCAAATGCGTCACGATCAAATGCTCCCTATGCCAGTATAGGCCTGTTGCGCTGGAGCTTGGGTCACACAGGTTTTTATGCGTCGTCCAGTTGGGGTGTCATGAACCGAGGACAATATCTGCGGGCAGACTTTCATTGAGGATGAGTGCCGCATTCACAAGATCATTACCCCGCGCGCGCAGTTCGGCGGATTTTTGATCAAGCCCGTAGTCGAGCCAGCGGCGGATAAGCCGTTTCTCGATGACTCGAAGAGGCGGGGCGATAAAAATCTTTAGATCAAACAGGGCAGGAAGTTCGGACCAGGGGAACCGGCTGAAAAGGAGGTAATTGCCCTCGATGATGATGATGCGGTGATGAGAACTGATCAACCGCGCGGAGGCCCGCGAAAGATCTTGCGCGCGATCGAAAACAGGGACGGCTATTTCGTCGGAGACTGGCAGTCCAGATTTAGATCGAAGGCGGCGGACGAGTGCAATGAATCCGTCGGAATCGAAGGTTTCAGGAGCGCCTTTCTTTGTGCGGAGACCCTTTTCATCGAGAACGGCATTATCGTAGTGGAAACCGTCCATCGGCAAAACAGCTGCCGGTTTATCAGGTAAAGCGTCATTCAACTCGCGAACGAGCGCCTCTGCCAAGGTCGACTTGCCGGCACCGGGCGGGCCTGCAATCGCGATGATCAGCCGCTCGACCCGATGATTAGTTTCCAGAATTCGGGGAACGAGTGACGCTAAATTTTCGGCAGTCGATGACATGGCAGATCAGGCCATCATCGCATCTGCCGTGGGCTCCTTGGCACCGGTCATGATCGCGACCGCGTCAGACATTGACATTTTTTTCGGATCGACAACGGCATGGCGCCGACCGAGCCGGTGAATATGAATGCGGTCAGCAACCTCGAATACGTGCGGCATGTTGTGCGAGATGAGAACGATTGGCACTCCCCGACTTTTTAACGTTTTCATGAGTTCCAGAACGCGGCGGCTTTCTTTCACGCCGAGCGCTGCCGTTGGTTCATCCATGATGATCACTTTGGAGCCGAAGGCCGCTGCGCGTGCGACAGCGACTCCCTGTCTTTGTCCGCCCGACAATGTCTCGACGGACTGCCCGATGTTCTGGATCGTCAGGAGACCGAGATCGGATAGTTTGGCACGCGCCGTCTTCTGCATGCCAGCTCTGTCGAGCATTCGAAAAAGTGAGCCCAGAACACCGTCTTTTCGCATTTCGCGGCCCATGAACAGATTGTCGACAATCGACAACGCGGGTGAAAGTGCGAGATTTTGGAACACGGTTTCGATGCCGGCATTGCGTGCGTCGAGTGGTGATTTGAAATGGACAACCTCGCCATCAAGTCGGATCTCGCCACTATCGGGGATAACAGCACCGACAATCGTTTTGATCAATGTCGACTTGCCGGCACCATTGTCACCGATGAGCCCCAGAATTTCGCCGGGGTAGAGATCAAAGTCTGCGCCATCCAGCGCAACAACACGACCATAGCGCTTGATCAAGCCACGTGCCTGTAAAATGGGGGCTGGATGCGTGGTCATTGCGACACCTTTCTGATCCATTGATCGACCGCGACCGCACCGATGATAAGTACCCCGATCAGCAGATAGGTCCATTGCGGATCGGTTCCGTAAAGCCGCAATCCAAGGGCATAAACGCCGACGATCAATGCGCCGAAGATCATACCGAGGACAGATCCACGTCCACCGAAGAGCGAAATACCGCCGATCACGACCGCCGTGATCGACTCGATATTTGCATATTCACCGGCCGTCGGCGAAACGGAACCTATGCGTCCGATGAGGACCCAACCAGCAAAAGCGCAGATCAGCCCTGCGAGTGTGTAGACCTGAATCAACATTCGTCGAACAGGAACGCCCGCAAGCTCCGCCGCATCGGGGTCGTCCCCGACCGCATACAAGCGTCGGCCCCACGCCGTGTAATTCAAAATATACCAAAGGACGCCAACGAGGACCACCATCGACACGACGCCCGCCGTGATAACGGCCCCGCCTATATTGACCTTTGCGCCAAAGAGTTGCAGCAGCGGCGCCTGAGTTTCAATGTCCTGCGTGCGGATGGTTTCATTTTCTGAGTAAATGAATTTTGTCGCGTTATAGATTTGCCATGTTCCCAGCGTGACGATAAATGGCGGTAGCTTCACATGGGCAACGAGCCATCCGTTGATAAATCCGCAAAGGGCACCGCAACCGAAGCCCGCAAGTATGGCGAAAGGAACCGGAATACCGTAGCGGAAAAAAAACTGGCCCATCACGACAGATGACAATACCATGATCGCGCCGACGGAGAGATCTATGCCGGCTGTCAGAATGACGAGCGTTTGGGCGGCTCCGACAATTCCGATAATAGCCACCTGCTGAACAATCAGGGATAAGGCAAAGGCCGAAAAGAACTTTTGGCCGACGAGAACTGCAAATATGCAAATTGAAGCGATAAGAACAATCAGAGACACGGCGGCCTGATTCGAATGCAGCACGTGTTGAAATTTTTCGAGCACCGTGCGTTCACGTTGATCAAATGCCGCGACAGCCTGATCGCTCGACGTCGCCAAGATCTCCGAAACCCGATCAGACATGCTCTGTTCTCCCCGTCATTTTTCGTTTTGAAATATGCTTCGCCATAAAGTTCAAGCGAGAGGGGCAGTCAGACAGACTGCCCCTTTTAGTATCATGTTAGTTTGTCCGGCTCAGGATCAGCCCCAGCACTTATCAAGGCCTTCCTTGACGCTGATCGATGGTACGCCGGCGACCGGATTATCCGTGATGAGCGCGACACCCGTATCAAAGAAATTCTTGCCTTCGGTATTCTTCGGCTTTTCTTTCTTGTCCGCCCAATTCTTGATGGCTTCGACGCCCATCGATGCCATGAGCAGGGGATATTGCTGCGACGTGCCGCCAATCTTGCCAGCCTGAACGTCCTTGACGCCAGGGCAGCCGCCGTCAACCGACATGATCAAGACGTCTTTTTCCTTGCCGACAGCCTTGAGCGCCTCATAGGCACCCGCAGCAGCCGGTTCGTTGATCGTATGGATGACGTTGATGCTCGGATCTTTCTGGAGAAGATTTTCCATGGCCTTGCGGCCGCCTTCAGGATTGCCGTTCGTGTAATCGTGGCCGACGATGCGCTTGTCATCCTCGTCACCGATCACATTCGGGTTCTTGATGTCGATCCCGAAGCCTTTCATGAAGCCCTGATCGCGCAATACGTCGACCGTGACTTGCTTGGAATTGATATCGAGGAAGCCAATTCTGGCATCCTTGGCTTTATCGCCGAGCTTGGCTCTGGCATAGGAACCGATAAGGAACCCTGCCTGAAAGTTGTCCGTTGCAAAGGTTGAGTCCGCTGCCTCAATCGGATCGAGCGGCGTATCCAGAGCGATCACAAGGATGCCGGCATCGCGTGCCTTTTTAATGGTCGGAACAATCGCCTTTGTGTCAGACGGGGTGATCAGAATACCTTTCGCTCCGTCAGCCATGCAGGTTTCAACAGCAGCAACTTGGCCTTCATTGTCGCCGTCGTCCTTACCCGCATAAGTTTTGAGGTCAACGCCGAGTTCGGCAGCCTTTGCTTTTGCACCTTCGCGCATTTTGACGAAGAAAGGGTTGGTGTCCGTCTTTGTGATCAGGCATGCGCCGATGCCAGCCGCCTGAGCGGGCGCAGAAAACAGGGCGCCCATCGCAATTGCGCCCAAAAGTGATGTCATAAGGGTCTTGTTCAAGAAAACCTCCCAATTTGTTTTAAGACACAGGAATATCCTGCATTGTCCGGTGAGGCCGACGCCCCCCTCGATCGAAGTTAGCGGCATTTTTTTCTAAATCAATCGAATAATTCAAGTTTGACAGGGAAAGGTCAGCCGATTTCACCCGACAGAAAATTTTATCAAATCTGGGTAATCTGCTTTTAAATTGGACATCATTCAGTCGTCAGAACCACCCTGACTATCGGATATATCGGTACGCTGATCGACGTTTCAGAAGATGATTACTGCATTTGCAGACAAGGTGTCTCACCCGTCATTCTTGAAAATATCCTCAACTGTCTGGCGCATCACGCGCGCGTCAACGTCGACGCCGGTCCAGTATTTGATCCCGATCACGCCTTGATTGACGAGCATGCCCAGCCCGTCGATCACGCGGCAACCGCGTGCCTCGGAGTCGCGAATGAACAGGGTTCGCGGCGGATTCGGGATGATATCGGCAACCACCATTGACGGCTTGATCGATGTCATATCGAGGTCAAGTCGTGCATCAATGTCAGGATATAGTCCAATCGACGTCGCATTCACCACAATTCCGGTATCGGAAGGCACAGTGACGTTACGATTCCAGACGACAAGTTCCGCCGTTGCCGGTGTTTTTGAATTGATCAGGTCAACGAGCACCTTCCCCCTCACAGGGTTGCGGTTGACAACAGTGAGATGAGTGAACCCGGCAAGAGCCATTTCGACTGCACAAGCGCGCGCTGCGCCGCCCGCGCCGAATATCAGGGCCTTTTTGCCTTTCGGGTCGATCACCTCTCTCAGAGATTGCAAAAATCCTTTACCGTCCGTGTTTTCGCCGATGAATTTCCCGTCGCGCCGCACCGCGCAATTGACGGCACCGATGACCTCGGCAGAAGCGCCAAGGCCATCTAGATGCTTGATCACGGCAACTTTATGTGGCAAGGAACAATTGAATCCCGCCCATCCCATTGCATGCGCGCCTTTCACGGCGTCGCCGAGGTCTTCGGGCAGAACCTCGCAATTGATGTAGCGCCAGTCCAGTCCGTGATGTTTATATGCTGCCTCGACCATTGCAACGGTCGGATTTTCGGCTGCGGGCGACGCAAACGAGCCTGTCAATTGGCTCAGAAAATTTTTCGCCATCGCACAACCTCCGAGTCAACGTTCCTGTATGACTTCAAAGAGATCATGACTTCCGCATTGTCGCAATCGAAAAGGGCGGAATAGCTCCGTGAATATGATGTCAGGGCAGTTCAGCCGTCAGGTCATGTGCTTTGTGCGACTGTCATCGGGGCGAAAGACTGCAAGGAGGCCGATTGCCGGTAGAACGGCGCACCGCTTCACCCGGGGGGAGCGCGGTGTATTATTTGTCGCCAGTGTCAGATGCCGCTCCTGCTGAGTATCGGGCGAGACTGTGACTTAGCAGCGCTCGGCAAGCAATGCACCGACATCATAAATCCCTGCAATGTCAAAGATTGATTGAGGGAGAGACTCAAGATGCACGCGCGAACCTTTGGCTTCAGTCTGACGAATGAGTGTTGTGAGGAGTGCGACCGCGCTCGAATCGACATCTGTAACGCCTGATAAATCAATCCGGATGTCCGTGGTCGTCAAAGGGATGGCGAGGCCATGATAGCACTTGCCCACCGAATTCATGGTCAGCGGTCCGGATAGAGCAAGGCGGACCGGATCGGAATGTGACTCACTACCGCTCATTTTGCATTCTTCGCCTTTAACTGCTCGATCAAACCGGTAACGCCCGAAGTTCCGATGATGGTTGTAAATTCGTCGCGATACGCGGAAATCAGGCTGACACCCTCGACCGTCACATCGTAAAATTTCCAGTCTTTCCCAACCTTGCCGAGGCTGTAATCAATGGCAACAGGCTGTGGACGGCCGATCATCTCGGTTTTGACTGTCACGTCCACGTCGGGTGTGTTGACCCGCGATGCTTTCACTCTGACATCAAGGTCCTTCAGATTGGCAATTGCACTTGCGTAGGTGCGGATCAAAAGTTTGCTGAATTGCCCGATCAATTCCTGTTTCTGGTCCGACGAAGCTTTGCTCCAGTTTCTGCCTGCCGCCGCACGTGTAATCCGCTCGAAATCAAAAAACGGGCCGAGATTTTGTTCTGCAACCGCAGATAGTTGTGGCGCATTTCCGGTCTGCAATGCCGGATCGTTTCTCACGATCATTGTCATCTCGGTGGCGATTTTTTTGACAAGCTCCTCCGTTTCACGCGTCTGCGCCTGTGACGGCCCAGGCGCAAAAAACAGAGAGCTCAACGCAAGAAAAAAAAGAAATGGTTTCATGATCTCACATATCGTGCCGAGAGGATTTTCAGCGAGGCGTTCATAATTAAATCGGATCAGTTCTTGCTACTACCCGCTGCAACGAGAGCGGCTCGGCGCTGCATATAAAGACTGCGGGTGAAGGCATATTTATCGAAGCTCGAGGCAGATATCAGCTTCTCGTTTGCTGCGGCAGATGCCCGATTGTCAATAAGTTCAAGTGCCATCAAACTACTGGACAGGCCCGCGTCCAAATAGGTTCTTGGGTCCGATGCAGTCCGGAACGCGCGACCCACAGTTTCCCGCAGATTGGAAGGCCCCAAGAGTGGAACAACGAGGTAAGGGCCGGGTGCTGCACCCCAAACACCGAGTGTCTGGCCGAAATCACCGTATACTTTCTGGAGACCCATCTTTGTGCCGACATCAAAAATACCGCCCAAGCCAATTGTCGTATTGACGGCAACACGTTGGAAATCGACGGCGGCCTGAGTGCCATTGCCCTGTAATGCATGGTTCAAACCGGCATAGACATCATCGAGGTTACTGAAAACGTTTGATACGCCATTTCGAACCGGCGACGGGACGATGGCGTTCCAGACATTTACCGTCGGAGTGACGATCAAAATGTCCACCACCTCGTTCAAACCGAAAAAAACACGATTCACGCCTTCGAGCGGATCAGAAATTGGAGCCGACCCTGCATCAGCGGGCGCACTCGATGCAAGAACAGGCGAGGAGACGAGCGCAAATGCGATGATCGTAGCTCGGACGAATGTTTGAAAACGCATCATTTTACGATACCCGGGCCTTCTGCCGCTTTGTTGAACAAGAACTGACCAATCAATTTTTCCAATATTACGGCAGACTGGGTTTTCATGACCCTTTCGCCATTCTTCAGAAATTCTGCTTCGCCTCCAGACTCCAGACCTATATACTGTTCACCGAGTAATCCTGATGTAAGAACGGAAGCAATCGTGTCTTTCGTAAAACGATATTCCGGCTCGATCCGCAGATCAATAACGGCTTCATACGTCTCCGGGTCCAATTGGATTGTTTCGATACGGCCAACGACGACGCCAGCACTTTTGACGGGTGCCCGGACTTTAAGGCCGCCAATATTGTCGAACCGTGTTTCGAGGCGATACCCTTCAGACATCGAAAAATTTATTAGATTTCCGACCTTAAGTGCAAGGAAAACAAGCGCGAGAACGCCGATTGCGACAAAAAAGCCGACAGCCAGATCAATTTTCGACCGTTTGATCACATCAACCCCCGAAACATCAGAACCGTCAAAATAAAATCAAGTATCAGAACCGCCAGCGAGGCCGTGACAACGGTGCGGGTTGTGGCACTTGATACACCCTCCGCCGTTGGTACGGCATGATAGCCTTCAAACACAGAGACAAGTCCAACGGCAACCGCAAAGACGACGCTTTTCAGGATTCCGTTCAGAATATCGAGCCTGAAATCAACATTTGCCTGCATTTGTGACCAGAAAGCGCCGTCGTCAATGCCGATCAGTTTGACTCCGATCAGATAGCTGCCGAAAACGCCTGCCGCGGAAAAAATAGCGGACAAAAGTGGCAGCGAAATGATCGCCGCGAGAAAACGCGGCGCTACGACGCGGGCAATCGGGTTGATGGCCATCATGTCCATCGCATCGAGCTGTTCGGTTGCCCGCATCAGGCCGATTTCCGCCGTGACGGCAGAACTGGCGCGGCCGGCAAATAGCAGGGCAGACACAACGGGGCCAAGCTCCCGAACGAGCGACAATGAAACAATGACGCCGAGGGAGTCGGCTGAGCCATAGCGTTGCAGCACCTCATAGCCCTGTACGGCAAGAACCATTCCGACAAACAGGCCGGAAACAGTGATGATCGAGATGGAGCGGACGCCAGAGAAATAGACCTCGCGGATCACCAAAGGCGTCCTTCGGAGAGCGGGCCAAAGCACCATGATGACGGTCAGCGAAAAACGCGCAGCCAGACCCAATCTCTCGAGACGGCGTGTAACGGTTGCGCCGAGTGCGGTTAACCCGTCGAGCAAGGCACCGATCATCGCGCAAACAGCTCCTCGGCATAGGGTCGCGCGGGATAATGGAACGGGACGGGACCATCGGGCAGTCCATCGGCAAATTGGCGGACGAACGGATCAGTCGAGGATTGCACCGCTTCTGGCGACAAGTTGCAATGAATATGGCCGGAGGCAAGCATGACGATGCGATCTGCGATCCGGAGCGCTTCCGTCAGATCATGTGTTACAATCAAGGACGTCATACCCATTGAGGAATTAAGCCGCCTGATCAAACGCCCTACAATGCCTACTGAGATCGGATCAAGTCCGGTGAAAGGTTCATCATAAAGCATTAGCATAGGGTCGAGTGTGATCGAGCGTGCAAGCGCGACACGCCGCGCCATGCCGCCGGACAATTCCGAGGGCATCAATGGATGTGTACCTCTCAGGCCAACCGCCTCCAGTTTCATGAGCACGAGATCCCGGATGACCGGTTCGGGGAGGTCAGTATGCTCGCGATAGGGAAATGCGACATTGTCAAAAACGCTGAGATCGGTGAACAAAGCGCCGAACTGGAAGAGCATGCCGATCCTGCGGCGAAGCGCGTAGAGGTCCGCACGCGCGAGCGCCGGGACATTTTGGCCCGCCACACGGATTTCGCCCGAAACCGGCTGGATCCGACCACCAAGAAGGCCAAGAAGTGTGGTTTTTCCGCTGCCGGATCCGCCCATCAGCGCGACAATCTCGCCCTTGCGTACAGTGAGCGAGAGACCGTCAATAATCCGACGCTCGCCATAGCCGAAGCGGACATCCTGCATCTCAATCAAAGACTTCGCCTCCGGGACGGACATGTTGACGTCTTCCAAGCGTCACGATGACAGGATGAAAAGCGCGGATAACTATATCGGACCGACTAAATCATGAATGCATCGCACATAATTTTGTTCGTAGCATGATTTGCTGTCGATGGTCAGCAAGTTTCCGTACGCCCAACGTGATTGCACTTTGCATATTCGGACTGCGGCTTTCTTTTTTGGCAGATTCTGGCAGGTTCGCACACCGATTGCCGCCGCGACCAGCAAGCGGAACAGGAAAATCCATATTTCCGTTCACCGAAGTTCGCGACTCAGACTGTCGATGCGCCCTGGTCCTGCAGGACGGATCGTCATATCGGTGAGAGAGGCGGTCATTCAGAGTTCATCACCGGAGATGGCCTAGAAGTCGCTCGCAAGGCCATTGTTTTCCCAATCGCCATATCGGACGGGATCGGGTCCGGCGCGACCGTTGATTTCTCTCTGGTTCATTGATTGATCCGGGGGGAGAACCCGCTTTGCCCGCCGTTCCGCTGCTTCCGCCAATGCGCGGGTAGCAGTCTCGCCCAATGGGCGACTGGAATCAGTATAGTGCGCTGGACCGCGTCGGTCCGGATCATCAGCAGTGTGTGACATTGAAACTGGATGCTCCAATAGTTTCAGTATTTCATTTTGGACGGCAGGTTTTGTTTGGTCAAGCGGAGGAATTGTTTATTGTGCCTTGCAAACGCCTAGACAAGAGGGGACATTTCAGGAAAGCCCAGTCGATGAACGAATATGCCCATCATGCCGATACCGGTACTGTGGTGCCAACGCCCGGGCTTGAGGCGCGGCGGCTGGCAGTTGATATTATCGCGGATACACTGGATCGGCGGATCGCGCTTGACGAGTGTCTGCAAAGATTATTTGGATCATCGGCGTCGATCCTTCTCCCCGAACGTGATCACGGACTGGTTCGGGCAATCGCAATGGTTGCGATACGGAATCTCGGCACTCTCCGGCGTGCGATATCGGATCGGTTGCCGCAGGGAGTGCCGCGTGAAGCAGGGAATAATTTCGAAAATATTCTGATTTCGGGCGCAGCCCAATTACTGTTTCTTGATGTGCCTGATCATGCTGCCGTTGATCTGACGGTTCGTCTTGTTCAGGCAGACAGGCTCGCCCGCCGCTATGTTTCCCTTGCGAACGGTTTGCTTCGCCGGATTGCGCGCGAAAAGACCACGATCATGTCGTGGATGGAGCCACTGACGGACGATACCCCTGCCTGGTTGGTTGACCGCTGGAGTGCCAATTATGGCGGAGAAGTGGCGCGCAGCATAGCGGAAATTCACCGTCATGAACCATCTGTCGACATCACTGTGAAATCCGATCCCGAATTATGGGCCGAAAGGCTTGATGCGATGATTTTGCCAACGGGATCGCTCAGGTTGCGGGGACGCGTCTCGATTTCGGATTTGCCCGGTTATGCTGAAGGCGAGTGGTGGGTTCAGGATGCCGCTGCCGCGATTCCTGTCAAGCTGCTTGCGCCGCAAAGAGGTGAGCGAATCGCCGATCTGTGTGCCGCTCCGGGTGGAAAGACGGCACAAATTGCTCTTTCAGGGGCTATTGTTACCGCAGTGGATCGTTCAAAGCCGAGACTTGAGCGGTTGATCTTGAATTTGGAACGTTTGAAGCTTTCGTCAGAGATACGGGCAATTAATGCTGAACAGTTCAGCGGTGGGCCATTTGATGCGATTCTGCTCGATGCACCCTGTTCTTCCACTGGAACGATCCGGCGTCATCCGGATGTAGCATGGAACAAAACCGAAGCGGATGTCGCAAGGTTGACGATCCTTCAATCAAGATTGCTCATGCATGCAGTCTCGTTGTTGCGGCCGGGCGGAAGGCTGGTCTATTGCACGTGTTCTCTCGAACCTGAAGAAGGGGAACATCAGATCGAGCAGCTGCTTCTGAACCATCATTCTGTTCGCCGAATGCCGTTTCTTGTAGCCGAACTACCGGCATTGTCGCACGAACTCGCATCTGCTTTGACGGATCAAGGTGATTTGAGAACATTACCCTCCATGCTGCCGCATTCTGACGCAAGAATGGCAGGACTGGATGGATTTTTTGTCGCACGTCTGATCAAGGTGGATTAGTCTTGGAATCCTGAAGGATTTCAATTTGTTCGATTGATCACAGCGGGTATGATCGGGTTGCTGAAATTTCCTGGATCCTAATGAAGTGAGTACTCCGGACGCGCAACGATCATCACGGTCTTGGACGATGGCTTTAAGGTCATCGGTCTTTTCAATGAATCGTGTCCTGAAACGTTTTGGGCACATGTTTTCAAGCCCTTTGCGGGTTCTGATGCCAAGCGTTGGACGTGTCCGCATCGATCGAATTTCGATTGCACCACAGGATCTGCGTACGACGGACCCCACTATTGCCGCTGACATCTACGCGGGCTATTTTTCTTTCGCGGGCAAGGTGGTTGCTACCGGAGGAGGATCACCGTTTGATATTATTCCGCCCTCGCGCGAATGGGCGGAGGCCCTGATGGGCTTTGGGTGGTTGCGCGACGTCAGATCCGCCGAAACTGCGCTGGCAAGGACCAATGCCAGAACGCTGGTCGATGACTGGATCACTGTATCAGGCAGTCCCCGAAGGTCGATCGCCTGGGAGGCTCCCGTCATTGCCCGTCGGATCATTTCGTGGATTGATCACGCACCTATCATTTTGGACGGCGCGGATCGATCATTTCATAGGAGATTTACCGGTTCGATTGCCCGGCAATGCATTAAGCTGGGACGCTTGATGAGAGACCCTGCTTTGATGCGCCACAGGCTCATTGGTGCGGTCGCCTTGGCCTATGTCGCGGTTTGTTCCGAAAGAGGCAGCGGTCGTTTTTTGAAGCGAGTATCCCTGATGTTGTCGCGCGAGCTCAAACGGCATGTTCTCGCCGATGGCGGTACGATCAGTCGCAATCCGCAGGATATTATCGAGCTTCTTGCCGACCTGTTACCGCTTAGATATGCATACGAGGCGCGGAGTTTTGCGGTGCCCGTCGAGTTGCTGAACGGGATCGATCGTATGATGCCGATGCTGCGTTTTTTCCGACACGGTGACGGCGCTTTGGCATTGTTTAACGGAATGAGTGCGACCGCACCGGATATGATTGCAACTTTGCTCGCCTATCAAGATACACGGACCACCACCAGCACAAACGCGCCCGTGTCAGGTTATCGGCGTCTTCAAGGCGGTGAGACGGTGGCGATCATTGATGTGGGAAAGCCGCCGCCTGAGATCTTCTCCGACGCGGCCCATGCCGGGTGTCTGTCATTTGAACTCTCATGTGGTCCGCAAAGGATCGTGATCAATTGCGGGGCCCCGCTTTTGCTCCATGATCAACAGAGGCTCCTGGCGCGAACAACGGCCGCGCACTCGACAATGATTTTGAATGACACATCTTCGTGTCAGTTCGCCGCCGTGAATTCGGCGAATTTGCTCACGGGGGGTGCGATCATCAATGGTCCGAAGAATGTCGTGGTCAAGCGCGAGGAGGACGAAATATCTGATCATGTTGTGGCGACCCATGACGGATACCGCTCGCAATTCGGAGTCGAACATACGCGCAGCCTCAAGCTGAGCAAATCCGGGGACTGGTTGAGCGGGGAGGATTACTTTGGCCTCGTAAAGCCGCGGCGTGCGGCCCGGGTCGCCGACTCATTTGTACTCCGTTTTCATTTGAATCCCCAGATCGAGGTAGATATCTCGGCGGATCAAACGGCGATATATCTCGGTGGGATCGATGCTGGCGTTTGGACATTTTCGGCCGACGGATTGCCCTTGGCGATCGACGAGAGCGTTTTTTTCGCTGGTCTTCAAGGAAGTTGCCGAACACGACAGATCGTTGTCAGAGGAAATTTCCGGCAGACGCCGCTTGTTCGCTGGCATTTTGTCCGGGAAGGTGGGATCACCGATGACCAAGCAGATGACGGAGGCAAAGTTTGAGTATTTCCTGTCGCGGCGGCCAAGCCGGTTGAGTTCCTGTCCGACAGGTTTCGTGATATCTGGAACGCTGCTCTTTCTTGCTGGAATTTGAAATGCCCAAGGATCTCAGAACAGTTAGCCGGGCTCTTTTATCCGTCTCAGACAAAAGGGGGCTTGTTGAATTTGCCGCGGGCCTGCATACATTGGGGATCTTGCTTGTGTCGACCGGCGGAACGTCGAAAGCAATAGCTGATGCCGGATTACCTGTAACGGATGTTTCCGATCTGACAGGTTTTCCCGAAATGATGGACGGGCGGGTGAAGACGCTGCATCCGAAAGTCCATGGCGGCCTTTTGGCAATCCGCGGTAATCCGGAGCATGAAGCGGCGATGCTGGCGCACGGAATCAAGCCTATCGACCTTCTGGCAATTGATCTCTATCCGTTCGAAGCCACGGTGTCGGCCGGGCGGAAGTATGACGCGATTATCGAAAACATCGATATTGGCGGACCGGCTATGATCCGTGCTGCGGCAAAGAACCATGCCGATGTCACAGTGATTGTCGATAAAGGCGATTATGACGGCATTCTCGAGGAGTTGCGCTCAACGGGCGGCTCAACGCGCCTTGTGACGCGGAAAGCGCTCGCCGCGAAAGCTTTTTCACGGACAGCGGCCTATGATGCGGCAATCGGCACATGGTTTTCTGCCGAAATAGGCGAGAAGAGCCCGGTCAATCGAGCGATCGCGGGAAAACTGGCCGAAACCATGCGATATGGCGAAAATCCACATCAGACTGCAGCGTTCTACCGGATCGCAGAGCAAAGGCCCGGTGTCGCAACGGCGCGCCAAGTGCAGGGAAAACAACTTTCCTTCAACAATATCAACGATACCGATGCAGCATTCGAATGTGTCGCGGAATTTGATCCGAGCCGGACTGCTGCGGTCGCAATCATCAAGCATGCCAATCCCTGCGGTGTCGCCGAGGCTGACTCTCTCTCGGAGGCGTATTCAAAAGCGCTACAATGTGATCCGACTTCGGCCTTTGGCGGGATTGTTGCCGTCAACCGCACACTGGATGCGGATGCAGCGCGCGCCATTGTCGAGATCTTCACGGAAGTTATCATTGCGCCCGATGCGTCGGATGAGGCAATCGACCTCATTGCGGCGAAGAAAAATCTGCGTTTGCTTCTCACCGGCGGACTTCCGGATCGTCGTGCTTCCGGCATGGTTTTTCGGACTGTTTCGGGCGGATTTTTGGCGCAATCGCGTGATAATGCGGTTGTGGACGATATGGAATTGCGCGTTGTGACCAAGAGGCAACCAACCGATGCTGAATGGAGTGATCTGAAGTTTGCCTTTCGCGTCGCAAAACATGTTAAATCGAATGCAATTGTCTACGCCCGGGCCGGGGCCACTGTCGGGGTCGGCGCGGGTCAGATGAGCCGGATCGACTCATCACGGATAGCGGCGTGGAAAGCGTTCGAAGCGGCGCGGGAGGCAGGATTGGGTGAAAGTCTGGCTCTCGGGTCGGTCGTTGCATCGGATGCGTTTTTTCCGTTTGCCGACGGGTTGCTGGCTGCCGCGGAAGCGGGAGCGACGGCAATCATCCAGCCGGGCGGGTCGATGCGCGATGATGAGGTCATCGCTGCAGCCGATGCGAAAGGTCTGGCGATGGTATTCACAGGGGTTCGGCATTTCCGGCATTGATCATGATAGGGTGCCTGTCGAGATGAGATGCGATTTTAGGGATAATAGATGATCCGGTTTGCAAATCCGACGCGTTTTCTGGCGCTTGCCAGCCGTCTGATACCGTTTTTGGCGGTTGCGAGCACCGTTCTCCTCGCCGCAGGTGTTTATGGGGCCTTTTTCGTTGCTCCTGCTGATTACCAGCAGGGCGAGACGGTTCGCATCATGTATGTTCATGTGCCATCGGCTTGGCTTTCGATGGGGTGCTATTCATTGATGGCACTTTCTGCCCTCGGGACCTTGATCTGGCGGCATCCTTTGGCGGATGTATCAGCGAAAGCGCTTTTGCCGATCGGGATGGCATTCACCTTCATCTGTCTTGTGACAGGGTCCTTCTGGGGGCGCCCCATGTGGGGAGCATGGTGGGTGTGGGATGCGCGACTGACCTCCGTGCTTATCCTGTTTCTGATGTATTGCGGTGTCATGGCTTTGTGGAATGCGTTTGAAGATCCCGCCCGTGCCGGTCGCGCGGTCGCTATCATGACATTGGCCGGCGCCATCAATATCCCCATCATCAAGTTTTCAGTCGACTGGTGGAACACGCTGCACCAGCCTGCCAGCGTGTTCCGGATTGATGGCCCTTCGATCCACCCGACCATGCTCTGGCCGTTGCTGGTTATGACTTCAGGGTTCCTGTTGCTGACAATCGCCCTGCAATTGAACGGCATGCGCACGGAAATTCTTCGTCGTCGGATCAGGACGTTGAGCTTGATGGCGACGCAACCCGACGTTTCGAGAGGGCATCTCCATGGATGATCCCAATATAGGCTTCGTGATCGCGTCTTATGCAGTTGCAGTGACTGTGCTTATGGCGCTGATTATTGCGAATGTTGTCAGCTATCGAAGTCAGAAGCGAACAATCGCCAGCTTTGAAGAGGTCGGCATTCGTCGTAGGTCGGATCACGCAGACACATGACAGGCGTATGGTTCCGCCGACGCGTAGGGGTGTTTGTGCCGCTTGCGGTGTTTGTTACTTTGGCCGTGTTGTTTTTGGTTCGTCTCTCGGGCCCTGCACCGGGAAACCTGCCCTCCGCGCTTGCGGGCAAGCAAATCCCCGATTTCTCGTTGCCGCCGCTTGATGGGTTGCTGAAGGAGGGTGTCCAGGTTCCGGCACTTTCCGCCAGCAGTCTCAAAGGGCGCGTCAGCGTCGTCAATATATGGGCGTCGTGGTGCGGGCCCTGCCGCGAAGAGCATCCGTTCCTTGTGACGCTTTCCAAAAACACACAGATTAATTTGGTCGGGATCAACTACAAGGATGATCCTGAAAACGCACGACGTTTTCTCGGGACCTTCGGTAACCCGTTTTCAGCTGTCGGACGCGATTCCACCGGAAGAACTGCAATAGACTGGGGCGTTTACGGCGTGCCCGAAACCTTCATTGTCGCAGCCGACGGCACGATCCTCTATCGCCATGTCGGCCCGTTGACCGCAGCTGCCATCACGGGTCCGATCCAGAACGCGATCGAGAAAGCTCTTGCCCTGCGCTAGGGTATATCGTCTTTGGGCGGATTGCTGTGTTTCAGGATCACCGGCGTCTGCGAGAGCGCGAAGATAATCGTGATCGGCATGATCCCGAACACTTTGAACCCGACCCAGAATTCCGTGCTTTGCGTGCGCCAGACGATCTCGTTGATCACGGCGAGGACGAAGAAAAACAGGCCCCAGCGAAGGGTAAGCTGTTTCCAGCCCTCGTCGGTCAGGTCCAAAACGGTATCGAGTACAATGGCGAGGAGGGACTTTTTAAAGATCAATCCGCCAATCAGGATGATCCCGAACAGGCTGTTGACGATTGTCGGCTTCACTTTGATGAAGGTTTCATCATGCAACCAAAGCGTCAGGCCACCAAAGATCACAACTATGCCGGCCGAGACAAGGGGCATGATCGGGAGATGGCGGGCCAGCGCATAGGAGATGGCAAGTGAGGCGACGACCGCAGCCATGAAGATGCCGGTCGCCGTGAAGAGATCGGCCCGCTGGTTCGTAATGAAAAACACGACCAAGGGACCCATTTCAAGCGCAAGCCGAACAGCAGGATGGAGAGGCTTTCGCTCCGGCGACATATCGGATGAAGGCATATCTATAACCTTTTCGCGGGCAATCTCTTTGCAAGCAAGTTGTAGTGCCCTAGTGTGTCGCCTTCTAACCTATACAGAGTCAAATTCCCACCCTTTCCAAGCGTACATTCCGAGGTTTCATGTCCAGTCCGTTTGCCATTCCTCCAGAAAAGCTCACTACGCTGGCGATTGAAGGGTCGGACGCGGTTTTCGCGGTCAATCGCGTTTACTGTATCGGACGGAATTATGCCGCTCATGCACGCGAGATGGGGGGTGATCCGACACGCGAGGCACCATTCTTTTTCATGAAGCCGGCTGATACGGTTGTTTCCTGCCCGTCAAACCTTCGGGTTGATCTTCTCTATCCGAGCATGACCGAATCCTATCATTTCGAGGCAGAAATGGTTGTGGCGCTCGGCAAAGGCGGGCAAAATATTGCAGAGTCCAATGCGCTTGGGCATGTTTTCGCTTACGGAGCCGGGCTAGACATGACGCGCCGTGACAGACAGGATGAGGCCAAGGCAGCACGACGGCCCTGGGAAGTGGGCAAATGCGCCGACCATTCTGCCCCTGTCGGGCTTCTTCGGCGCGCCAGCGAGATCGGCCATCCCGAGCATGGCACCATCAGACTGGATGTTGACGGTCAGGTTCGCCAGCAAAGTGTCTTGGAAGCAATGATCTGGCGGGTGCCCGAGCAGATTGCGATCCTGTCGCAGTTTTTTACGCTCAAGGCGGGTGATTTGATTTTCACTGGAACGCCGGAAGGCGTCGGAGCAATCGAACGGCTTGAAACGATCAAGGTCGAGATTGAGGGTCTCGTGCCACTCATGGTCCGATATGTTTAACGATAATTTTCAAGAAACGACATGTGATACCGATGCCTGATTTCATTCCCTCGATTGGCACGATCCTCGGCTTCTCGCTGGCATCGTTTTTACTCTCGATCACACCCGGTCCCGATATGGCCCTGTTTTTGGCGCGAACGGTCGGCGGCGGTCGTAAATTGGGCTTTGCGGCGATGTTTGGTGCGTCGACAGGATTGGTTTTTCACGCTCTGCTCGCGGGTTTGGGGCTATCCGCCTTGCTCGCCGCGTCCGAAACCGCGTTTTTGGGCGTGAAGATTGTAGGGTGTCTCTATCTCTTATGGCTTGCCGTTCAGGCGGTGCGATACGGCTCGGGGTTCAGCATCGAACGGGGTACGGGAGACGCGCATGGCGTCATGAAAACCTATCTGACAGGGTTGGGGATCAACCTCACCAATCCCAAAGTCATCGTGTTTTTTGTCACGTTTTTGCCCCAGTTCGTGAGTGCGAGCGATCCGGCAGCTTCGGGCAAGCTCCTGTTTCTCGGATTATTCTTTCTGGTCATCGGCATCCCGACGAACGGGGCGATTATTCTGGTGGCCGAGCGCTTTGCAGGCTTTATGCAGTCATCACCGCGGTCCATGCGGATCTTCGATTATTGCTTTGCCGGCATTATGGGTGCCTTTGCGCTCAAGCTCCTGTTGACGCAGGGGCGATAACTACTCAATCGTCGTCGGAAAGCGCATAGACCCCTTCCGCGCCAATGCCGGAATCGAGCATCAGGCGGGCGCGGGTGCGCAGCTTTTCTGTTTCGCTCTTCAGTTGACCACAGGCGGCGAGAATATCGCGCCCGCGCGGCGTGCGGACTGGTGACGCATAGCCGGCGTTGAACACAACATCCGAGAATTGCTCGATCCGGCCCCAGTCGGAGCAGGTATATTTGCTGCCCGGCCACGGATTGAACGGGATCAGGTTGATTTTTGCGGGAATGCCCTTGAGCAAACGCACCAATTCCCGTGCATCCGAGAGACTATCATTCACGCCGTCGAGCATAACATATTCGAAGGTGATACGCCTTGCATTCGAGACGCCTGGATAGGCACGGCAGGCATCAAGCAAGTCGGCAATCGGGTATTTCTTGTTGATCGGCACGAGTTCATTCCGCAAATCATCCCGAACCGCATGCAGCGATATGGCAAGCATGGAGCCGATTTCCTCGCCTGCGCGCGGAATCATCGGCACAACGCCCGAGGTTGACAGCGTAATCCGTCGCCGCGAGATCGAGAGGCCTTCGCCGTCAGACGTGATTTCCATCGCGTCACGAACATTATCAAAATTGAAGAGTGGTTCCCCCATCCCCATCAGAACAATGTTCGAAACGGCGCGCTCGGCATTGGGCGTAATGCCTGATGCGGAACGTGTCATGCCCGGCCAGTCGCCCAATTGATCGCGTGCGATGATGAGTTGGGCGATGATCTCTGCGGTCGTGAGATTGCGAACGAGCCTTTGCGTGCCCGTATGGCAGAACGAGCATGTCAGCGTGCAACCGACTTGCGACGAGATGCACAGCGTGCCGCGCGACGATTCCGGAATGTAAACCGTTTCAATCTCGGCACCGCGATCATGCTTGCCGTGTGACGGCATCCGGATCAGCCATTTGCGCGTACCATCGATCGAGATTTGCTCCGAAACGATTTCAGGCCGCGCAAGCGTGAAATGCTCCGCAAGCGTCGTGCGCATCGTTTTCGACACGTTCAGCATCGCATCAAAATCTTGCGTGCCGCGATGATAGATCCAGTGCCAAAGTTGGCTGGTGCGCATGCGGATCTCGCGCTCCGGGACGCCGATTTCCTTGAGCTTTCCGGCCAGCAAGGGACGTGTCAAACCGACAAGCGATGGACGTTCGCCTCCGAGGTGATTAGTCTCGACCGAAAATTCAGCGGATTTTTCAATGCCGTCGAAAGCACTCGGAACCGAAGAACCTGACACGGCCTTATCTTCTATCAGCCTTGAATGAGACATGCCCTGGCTTCCAGCGAATCCTCACAAATAAAGCCAGACACAATGGCCGCACTCAATGCGGATCAATCAAGGGCACTCTTTACGCGCCCGGTCTAATGCCTGGGTAAAGCCGCTCAACACATAATTGTCCGTGAGGGCATTGCCACGCCGCGACGTCGCCTTGAACGATAGGGACTGGCTCTTTTTCATCAATTCGACCAAGGCACCATCATCCTTGGGGTTTTTCAGCCATGAGGCGTCTGTTTTTGTTCGTACCGGAAAGGACGTCTTGCCAATCACAACCTGTGCGTCCACGCCCTCTTTGGCTGGAAAGCCGAGAACGAAGCTGACTTCATTCCGGACATTGTCCTGCGGTCGTGTTGAAACAAACAGAAACGCCGGATCACGGTTAAGTTTTACGCCATTGATTGCATCCGGTAGACGTTCCTTCGGCTGAGAAAGAACATAGCAAACCCGGCCATTTGCTGTATCGGACATGAATGCCCCCCAAGCGCCGAACGTGCCAAGCTGTGCGGCCTGAGGCTGCGCCGACGCGGCTGGTGCTTCCGCCGGCTTGGCAGCTTTTGTCTGTGCGTGAGAATTGCCGGGGAGAACAATGATCGCGAGCAGCGCTACGATGGAAAAAAATCGTGCAGTGAATTTCGAATACCGAATCATGATCGGATTATACTCCCGATTGGACCGCAACATGATCTGCGGGATACCCTAACCAAAAGTATATGCAAACGGAAAATCGTCAAAACAGTGGCAAGAGCGCAAACGAGGCTGTACACTCAGAGTTGGGTTAGGCCCTATCTTTTGACAAAACATGTTTCATATTCGCCATTTAGAACGGAAATCAGCCTGTCTTCGCTCGTGGAAGGATGAACATTGACGACTCAGGCGGAACTTGTGGCTCTTGTAAGATCTATCGCTTTATACAGGGATAAGGCTGCCTTTACCCGGCTTTTCGATCATTTCGGACCGCGGCTTCACGGATATCTGATTCGTCTCGGCTCTGATTCGGGCACTGCCGAAGAGATCATGCAGGATGCCATGGCAACACTTTGGAACAAGGCGGAAATGTTTGACCCGGAAAAATCGGCCGTCGCGACCTGGCTTTACCGCATCGCACGAAATCGGCGGATCGACGGATTGCGACGGGATCGTCTTGATTATTTCGATCCGATGGAGGCGCCGGATGTCGCATCCGATGAACCGAACGCGGACGAGCAGATCGACCTGAATCACAAGGAAGAGCGGATTCGCAACGTGATGGCTCGATTGCCACCCGATCAATTGGTTCTCATCCGGTTGGCGTTTTTTGATGGATTATCGCACAGCGAAATCGCGGACCGCATGAAACTTCCCCTTGGAACGGTCAAGTCCCGTATTCGATTAGCCTTCAACCGGTTGCGGCGTGGACTCGAGGCAGATGGTGTAAAAAGTGCCATCTGAAAAGTCCCGATTGCCATCTCGTTTCAGGAATGATCGGCAATTTGGTCCATTGCCTCGGCCAGTTGAATGTCGAGGTCGGTCAACCCGCCAGCATCATGGGTTGTCAGCGTAACGTCGACCGTGCGGTAGACATTCGACCATTCGGGATGATGGTCGAGTTTCTCAGCCATCATGGCTACACGGGTCATGAAGCCGAAGGCCGAATTGAAATCCTTGAATAAAAAGCGTTTTGTGATCGCGTCGCGATCTACCACTCCTGTCCAACCGGCAAGCTTGGTAAGTGCCTTTTCCCTCTCCGTAGCAGTCAATTTTGTTGCCATGAGACGTTCTTTCCACTAGCCAAAGCGGCGGGATCTTTCGAGTTCGGGTTCGAATTCAAGCGGATAGAGCGCCTCTATGAGATACGGGCCCCCGCCTGTCGACGAACGGGACGAAAACATCACAAAATCTCTCGCAGTGAACACGAGCGGCGGAAAATGTCCAATACTGCCGAGAAAGCTCGCCACTTGAAACGGCGATACATCTTTCAGTCGTGCAAGTGTAATATGCGGGGTGTATTTTCGTTGCTCGGGCGGTAAACCGATCCGGCGCATGAGTCGTTCATGCTCGGCCTGCAGCTCCATCAGTGCTGACGTCGGTGTGACACTTGCAACCAGTGCGCGGGGACGATCACCACCGAACGCGGAAAGGCCGTCGATTCGCACGTCAAGGGGCGCGCGCCGAATTCGCCCGAGGATCGCGATGGCATCCCGAGCCGTCTGCTCATCGATATCACCAAGGAAGCGCAGCGTGATGTGGTAATTTTCAGGCGGCAGCCAGCGGGCGCCATGCAGGCCACCGCGGATCATTGCGAGCGTCGTGGAAATTGTCTCGGGCAGTTCCAGTCCCGTGAAGAGGCGGGGCATAAACTCCTCCTGAATCAATCCAAACGGAAGAAACAGATGCTGTTGCGGAGTGCAGCATAGCTGGTGTTGATTCTCAAGAGCGGCAAAGTGTCGATCGGACGCACAATCCAATAGAGCTAATCTGACGTCATTCCCTTCCTGAAAGCGGCATTTTCAGCCAGTATGAGCCAGAGCCCGCCGAGAAAAATGAGGCTTGCGCCCCAGAACACGCGCTCTGCTGGCCAATCCTGCCAGATAAGATACCCCCAGATGAAGGCCCACACCAGGGCAATATATTCGAAAGGCGCCACGGCCGACGCGGGGGCAAGGCGGTAGCCCTCGAACAGAAAATACTGCCCCGATCCACCGATAAATCCGAGAGCGATCATCAAGCCCATATTCAGGGGATCAGGCGTCACCCAGACGAAAGGAAGCAGTGCGCCGCAGACGATGATGAACAGACCGTTGCTGGCGATCATCAAGGTCAATGTTGTCTCCGTTCTGCTGATCATCCGGACCAGAATATTGGTCCATGCCCAACAGAATGCCGCAATCAGCGTGAGAGCGATTGGCAGCAGAGCCGGTGATCCCGACGGATTGGCCGCAACGACGATGCCGAAAAAACCGATAAGCGTCGTAAGCCATCGGGCTGCCCCTACAGCCTCCTCCAAGACGAATACGGACAGAAGGAGGACGAACAGGGGCGTCGAGAAATAGAGCGTTACCAGTTCGGCGAGATGCAGGGATTTGGCGGCAGTGAAATATGTGATCCATGCCGTCAGAATTAGCGCCGAGCGGATCAGGAGTGCGTTGCGGCTCGGCCCCGTGAAAATCGATGGGACCGATCGTGGTCCCGCAATCGCGAGGGCGATGGACAGAATGACGATACTGCGGATGAACAGGATTTCCCAAACTGGCAGCGACGTGACCAGCCATTTGACGATTGCATCTTGCAGAGAGAACAGGCTGAATCCGACCATCGCGTGAGCAATGCCGGAAAGCGTTCTCTCCGAATTCGGGTTCAGGTCTGACGTCAGCATGGGGCGGAATGATTACGCGCTGTCGATGTTCCTGAACACTAAGCCCGGAAATCGCACTCCACAACCGGAATATCCGTCACTCCATCTCCGCCACAGGCGTCGCTCTGATGGAGAAAGAAGACGAAAGAATAATTTTGAGTGCGGCTAAAGCGCTCTCCTGCGTGGGAAATTCATTTCCATCAAGCGAGCAGGCATCCGACAGATCTGACTCAAATCGATAACCCTGCATCACCGGTATGAGAACACCGATACGTCGCGTGCCGCTGGTGAGAAGTAGAGCTGCTTTATGCTCGGACCGTTGGATCGCATTGATAACGGCGCTATCCAGCCTCTCGCGAAACCAGCGAAACAGCGTGATGATTCCTGCTTTGTTTTGTCCTGCTGTGATCATCATTTGGATCGTTCCGTTTCATGCTAGCTGTGTATGATAAATTCGAAATGTTCTCCATGTCAAATATAATACATCAATCTATGTTGATAAAAATAATTTACAATTTTTTTTGTATATTAAAATGCTACCTACCTTCTCCCTCGACGCGGCGTTGGTATTGGCTCCATAATTTTCCAAATTAGGGAGCCAGTTCTGTCGTGGCAGTGTCATCACGGCTTGATTAGGTTGATGTCAGTCCCGCGTTAAGAAAGGAGAAGGTCAAGATGGTGCGGCCATTCCGAGGCCCTGCAGGGCAGGAACATTCACCCTATCTCCTCACACCTGGTCCCTTGACGACCACGCCCTCGGTCAAAGAGGCAATGCTACGCGATTGGGGTTCATGGGACTCGGAATTGCGCTCTCTGGTAGCGGGCATTCGCGAGCAACTGCTGAAGATTGCTGATGCGGCCAAAGGATTCGAGTGTGTTCTGTTGCAAGGGTCCGGCTCTTATGGCATCGAGGCAGCGCTTGGCTCATTCGCGCCCAAGGACAAGAAAACCTTGATGCTGACTAACGGTGCCTATGGCGTGCGCGCAATCAAGGCGCTCGGCTACATGAACCGCGAATTCATCACGTATGAGACCGACGAGCTTGAAGTGCCATCTGCGGAAGCAGTCGAGGCCTTGCTCGACGCCAATGCCGATATTGGCGCAGTTTTCATGGTCCAGTGTGAAACCACAAGCGGGATTGTCAATCCGATCGAGAACATCGCTGCTGTGGCTCGAAAGTCTGGTGCAGTGTTCATTCTCGACGCCATGTCCAGTTTCGGCGCCTTGGACATCTCGATGAAGCGAATGGGGATCGATATCCTGATTTCATCCGCCAATAAATGCATCGAGGGCGTGCCGGGCTTCAGCTATGTTATCGCGCGGCGCGATCTACTCGAATTATCTCAGGGGCACTCGCACTCGCTGGCGCTCGATCTTCATGAGCAATGGATTTATATGCAGAAAAGCGGCCAGTTCCGCTTTACGCCGCCAACCCACACGTTGGTTGCATTTGCCGTCGCACTGGAGCAGCTTGGTGCGGAAGGAGGCGCTCCGGCGCGTCTTGCGCGCTACAGGAAGTCAGCGAAGACGCTGCGCGATGGCATGCGACGCCTCGGAATTTCGACACTTCTGGATGATGACAAAGCTGGCCCGATCATTCAGACATTCGCCACGCCGCGCGATCCGAAATTTGATTTTACAAAATTTTATGAGGGATTGAAGCATCGAGGTTTCATCATTTACCCCGGCAAACTCACCAAAAAATCGAGTTTCCGCATCGGTAACATGGGTGCACTGGATTGGGAAGTCATGGAAATGCTTGTCGATGCTACCGAAGAAACTCTTGAGGAAATGGGTGTTACCGATCTCACCCCCGCGGACTGAATGAAAATGAACAAAACTCCGATTATAATTAATGGTCGTATTCACAAATGGCCTTGGCGTACCCTCGTCGTTATCTGTCTCGATGGCTCCGAGCCAGCATACACGGACGAAGCCCGCAAGCGAGGGCTGATGCCCAACCTCGAAAAACTGATCGCGAAGGGCGGTGAGTATAATGCGAAAAGTGTGGTCCCGAGCTTCACCAATCCGAACAACATTTCTATCGTCACAGGACAGCTGCCCGACATACATGGCATTTGCGGGAATTATCTGATCGACCCGCAGACCGGTCGTGAGACAATGATGAACGACCCGAAATGGCTTCGTGCCCCAACAATTCTTGCGGAATTCCAGAAAGCGGGCGCGCGCGTACTGATCGTTACCGCGAAAGACAAGCTGCGTTTGCTACTATCCAAAGACCTCGTATTTGATGGCACCGCCATCGCGTTCTCATCCGAAAAGGCCAATCTCGCCACGGTTGTGGCGAACGGTATTGCCGACCCTTGCGTTGCGTGGGGTATGGCGTTGCCGGATGTCTATTCGGGCGCACTTTCGGAATTTGTCCTCGCCGCTGGCGTGAAATTGATCCCTGAGATGAAGCCCGATCTTGTCTACCTTTCGACGACCGATTTCATCCAGCATAAATTCAGCCCCACGATGCAGGGTGCACTCGAGTTCTACGCCATGATTGATCGTTATATCGGTGACCTTGAAGCGCTCGGCGTTTCGCTGGTCATCACCGCCGATCACGGTATGAATGATAAGCACACGCCGGACGGCAGACCTGATGTGCTCTATTTGCAGGATGAACTGGATACCGAATTCGGCGTGGGGAATACGAGAGTCATTCTGCCGATCACTGATCCCTATGTTGTGCATCACGGTGCACTCGGTTCTTATGCTGCCATCTATCTTTTCGGCCCGGATGCGTCGGAAGTTGATCACTATGTTCGCGGATTGGCGGGCATTGATCTTGTGCTGGAAAGAGCTGACGCCTGCGCCCGCTTTGGTCTCCCGCCGGACAGGACGGGTGATCTCGTTGTCATTTCGGGCGGCCCGAACAACTCGAAGGTCATTGGCACCTCCGTTCAGGCTCACGATCTTTCGGGCCTCGACGCACCCTTGCGATCACATGGCGGACTGAGCGAGCAGAATGTTCCGTTTTTTATCAACAGCCCGGCGAGTGTTCTGCTGCAGGATCTCCGAAATTTCGATGCATTTTTCGTCGGTTGCAATTGCCTGGAGAAATCATGAGTCCGATCATCGCGGGCGCAATGCGCATTGGTGGCAAGGAGGTGTCAACCGATACGGTTGTCAATGTCCATTACCCATACACGAATGAGGTAATTGGTAAGGTCCCCGCGGGCCGCACCGAACACGCCCGCGAAGCGTTCCGGATTGCTGCAAATTACAAGTCGAAGCTGACACGCTTTGAGCGCCAGAAGATTCTGTTTCGCACCGCAGAGCTGATCAATTCACGAAAGGAAACGCTTGCACCGCTAATTACAAGCGAACTCGGCATTTCGATCAAAGATTCGCTCTATGAATGCGGCCGTGCCTATGATGTGTTTATGCTGGCGGGCCAACTTGCCATCCTTGATGACGGGCAGATTTTCTCCTGCGACCTCACCCCGCACGGCAAGTCGCGTAAAATCTACACGAAGCGCGAGCCGGTTCGGGCGATCTCCGCCATCACCCCGTTCAACCATCCGCTCAACATGGTGTCGCATAAGCTGGCACCCGCCATTGCCACCAATAATTGCGTCGTGTGCAAGCCGACCGAACTGACACCTCTTACCGCCATCGCGCTGGCAGATATCCTCTATGAGGCGGGCCTGCCGCCCGAAATGGTACAGATGGTCACGGGATTGCCGGATGATATTGGCGACGAAATGGTCACCAATCTGGATATCTCGCTCATCACCTTCACCGGTGGCGTCAAAGTCGGAAAACTGATCGCCGCGAAAGCGGGCTACAAGCGCGCCGCCCTCGAGCTTGGCGGCAATGATCCGCTTATCATCTGCGATGATATTTCCGATGACGATCTCGATAAAGCGGCAGAGCTCGCCGTTCAGGGCGCGACAAAAAACTCGGGCCAGCGTTGCACCGCCGTAAAACGTATTCTGGTGATGGAGCGCGTCGCCGATGCCTTCGTTGAAAAGGTTCTCGCTAAAGCCAAAAAAATCAAATTTGGCGATCCGATGAACCCCGATACCGATCTTGGAACTGTGGTGCATGAACAGGCGGCTGCCCTTTTTGAGCGGCGTGTGTTGATGGCAGAAGAACAGGGCGCAAAAATTCTCTACCATCCGAAGCGCGAAGGCGCGTTGCTGCCGCCCATCGTCGTCGATTTCGTGCCGCATGGCTCGGAACTCGTTCTGGAAGAAACGTTCGGACCAATTATCCCGATCATCCGCGTGCCGAACGATGTCGCAAAAGTCATCGAGATTTCAAACTCGACCGCCTTCGGCCTGTCCTCCGGCGTCTGCACCAACCGGCTCGACCGGATCACCGCTTTCATCGAGGGGCTTGACGTCGGCACCGTGAATATCTGGGAAGTGCCGGGCTACCGGATCGAGATGTCTCCCTTCGGCGGCATCAAAGATTCCGGCAACGGCATCAAGGAAGGCGTTCTTGAGGCAATGAAATTCTTCACCAATGTGAAGACCTATTCGCTGCCATGGCCGGTGTGAGACGGGGTTGAGCAGCGCTCAACTTTACTTCAGTAAAAGAAGTGATCCGAACACCGTTACAAAAATCACCAATGTCGTTCCCACAATGATCGTAATATGGCGCCATCCGACGCTCAATATGGCTGAAACGGATGTGCCGAGCCCGAGTGCCGCAATGGCAATAAGCAAGCCCCAGCGTGCGAAATCGCTGACGATGCTGCGCAGCTCCGCCGGAACAATTCCGGTGCTGTTGATCAGTGCCAACACAAGGAACATGATCGCAAATACCGGCACGGGAACCTTGCCGCGTTTTGCCTCGCCGGTGCCGCGTGCAAACCAGAAGCCGATCGCGAGCACGACGGGGAGCAGAAGAAATACGCGAAAAAGCTTCACGATGACGGCTGACGCACCTGCCGTCTCCGAGACGGAATAGCCGGACTGGACCACTTGCGCGACGTCATGGATTGTCGCACCCAGCAGAATTCCTGTCGTAAGGTCATCAAATCCCGCCAGCGACGCCAGCATCGGATAGACAATCATCGCAACGGTTGAGAGCGCATTGACGGCGAGTACAACCAACACCGTGTCAGAATCCCGCTTCGGATAATTCGGAACGACGGTCGAGATGGCAAGCGCCGCTGAGGCCCCGCAGACGGCTGTCGCCCCGCCTGCAATGGCACCATAAGCCGCGTCACGTCCGAAAAGCCGTGCAAAGGAAAAGCCTGAAACAATCGTTGCGGCCATCGACAGGATCACGATCAAGGCTGTCATCGGGCCGAGCGCGATAATGTCCGCGAGAACAATTTTCAGGCCGAGACAAGCAATCGCGATCCGAAGCAATTTCTTGACCGAAAATGTCACCCCCGGCTGGATGATGGGGGATCGTGTCAACGGATGAAACGCCATCCCCAAAAACAGCACGATAACAACTGCCGGAATGATGATCGGACGGCCGGTCAAGGTCGTGATCAACCGCCCGACGAGCGGCTCGAGCAACACAGACATTGCTGCAAGCGTCAGGGATATTCCGACGCCCGGCGTCATACGGATCACGAATTCAAAGGCTCGCGTCATGAACGGCGAGGTTTTGTTCACTGAGTCGTTCACCGTTCGGTTCCCGTCACGAGGGCTATGTATTGTTCGATCAAAGTGCGCGCAGCGTCGTGCGCATCACGTCGATCATCTGGTCGATATGGCCTGTTTCCATGACGAAAGGCGGAGCCACAACGGCTGCATCACCCGTTGTCTTGATGTGCAACCCACTTTCAAACATCCGCTTCTGCCACTGATAGCCGCGCTGGCCCGGGCCACCCATCGGCGCGACATCGACGCCACCCATCATGCCGTAGCCGCGAATATCGGTAACAATCGGCACGTCTTTCAACGAAAACAAACCCTCGAGAAAATAGGCGGACATTTGCGCGGCGCGTTCGAACAAGCGCTCGTCCTCATAGATTTTGAGTGTCGCAAGCGACGCGGCGCAAGCTGCCGGATGAGCAGACCATGTGTAGCCGTGGAAGAATTCGGTGACATTATCGGGTGCCGACGCCATGATCGTGTCGTGGATATCGCGGCTTGCGGCGACTGCTGCCATAGGCTGAGCGCCATTGGTAATGGCCTTGGCCACGGTGATGATGTCCGGTTTGACGTTGAAGCTGTGGGTAGCGAACGAACGTCCCGTCCGTCCAAAACCTGTAATGACTTCGTCAAACACAAGAAGAATACCGTGCTGTGTGCAGAGTTCCCGCAGACGCTTCAGGTAGCCTTTCGGCGGCACGAGCGTGCCGGTCGATCCTGCAATCGGCTCGACAAAAACTGCTGCAATGTTTTCACCACCATAATTGGCGATAATTCGCGCCAGATCTTCGGCGAGGTCGAGGCCGTGATCACCTTCACCAATGGCGAACTTGTTCTCCGGAATGTGGGTGTGGCGCATATGTACCGCGCTTGGCAGCGAATTGCCGAAAGCGCGCCTGTTATTGACCATGCCCGATAGCGCGACACCGCCAAAATTCACGCCATGATAGGCGCGTTCGCGTGACACGAACATCTGCCGGTTGCCCTGGCCACGAACGCGATGATAGTTCAACGCCATCTTCATCGCCGTCTCGACAGCTTCGGAACCGGAATTCACGAAGAATATCCGGTCAAGTCCATCCGGCATCATGGCCGCAATCTTGTCCGCAAGTTCGAATGCCTTTTCGTGACTTCTCAGAAAGCTCGGGGTGAAATCGAGTTCGGAAAGCTGCTTGTAAACCGCTTCCGCTATCTCGCGCCGACCATGCCCCGCAGGAGTCGTAAACAAACCCGATGAACCGTCCAGAATTTTTTTGCCATCGCGGTCAAAATAATAGACGCCCTCGGCCCGAACAAACATTTTCGGGTCCTGCTTGAAGTCACGATTGGCAGTAAACGGCATCCAGTGTGTGGCCATCGACGGGTTGCCGGAAGCGTGTGTGTCATGCGTTGTCATGATCTGTCCTTTTCAAAGGGATAAATTTCGTACAATCTGGTACCATCAAAAGCTGAACGCGTGAATTGGGTAGAGCCAGAGGGGCTGTTTCGCTTGGAACACGGTGCCGGAATATCCGCCAGACTCCCGACCACCATTGATTTTGGCGGCGATGAACCTGTCATCTGGGACTCGCTATTCCGCAGTTTTTCGCATGGTGGTCGCTCGCTTCAGGTCCAGATCAGGCAGATGATCGTCTCCGCCATAGAGCAGGGTCGTCTGCCTGCGGGTGCCCGAATGCCGTCGAGCCGGGAATTGGCTGCAATCCTCGCGGTGGCGCGGAACACGGTCGTGCTGGCCTACCAGCAATTGGTCGACGAGGGATTTCTTGAGAGCCGCGAACGGAGCGGATATTTTGTCGGTTCAGCATTTCAACCACAGGCGCGAATGCCCGGTCATCCGTCACGCGATGGCATTCACACCGGATCACCCGCGTGGAACGGGCGGTTCGCGATGACGCCGTCGACCCGTCGAAATATCGTGAAGCCGAAAGAATGGTTGCGATACCAGTATCCGTTTCTTTATGGTCAATTCGATCCGAGCCTCTTTCCCACGAATGATTGGCGGGAATGCGCGCGCGGTGCATTGAGCGTGCTTGAAATTCATAATTGGGCGCGCGATCTCGTCGATGGCGATGATCCGGAACTGATCGACCAATTGCGCCTTCACGTTTTGCCCCGGCGCGGCATCTGGGCCAGTCCTGATGAAATCATTGTCACGATCGGCGCGCAGCAGGCGCTTTATCTGCTCGCCCAATTGCTTCTGGGCAAGAATACAACGATCGGCGTGGAGGATCCCGGATACCCCGATGCGCGCAATATTTTCAGCACGATATCCGATCGTGTCATCGGCCTTCCCGTCGACGAGGACGGGTTGCAAATGTCGTCCGCTCTGAACGGGTGCGACTATGTTTACCTTACCCCCGGCCATCAATGCCCGACCACAGTGACAATGCCTCTGGAACGGCGCACCGAATTGCTGTCGCTTGCGCGCGAAAAAGATTTCGTGATCATCGAGGATGATTACGAAACGGAGTTTTTGCCGGATGCGCGCGAAACACCCTCGTTGAAAAGTCTCGATGTTGACGGGCGTGTGCTCTATGTCGGCAGTCTGTCAAAGGTGCTAGCACCGGGCCTCAGGCTCGGATACATCATCGCACCCGCGCCGGTGATCCACGAATTGCGAGCTCTACGCCGCCTTATGCTGCGGCATCCTCCTTCGAACAACCAGCGCGCTGCCGCGCTGTTTCTCGGTCTCGGTCATTACAAGGCGCATATCAGGCGCTTGGGGCAGGCTCTCGGCACCCGCGCCGGGCTTCTCGATCAGGCCATGCAAAAGCATCTTCCGGGGTTCACATGGCTCTTGGGGCACGGCGTATCGAGTTGCTGGCTGCGTGGCCCCGAGGGGCTTGACGGCAACGCACTTGCGGCGGCGGCCGAACAACGCGGCGTTCTCGTCGAACCGGGCGATATCTTTTTCATGAACGACAATCCGCCCCGCAACTATCTGCGTCTGGGTTTCTCGTCGATCCCCGCGGAGCGAATTGAGGAGGGAATGAGTGTGCTCGGTGCATTGGCGCTGGAGGGCTCACTGACGAAATCCTAACTACCTTTCCGCCTGTTGACCGCCAAGGCGAGAATGCAAAGAATCTCGAACAGCACATTGGCTGCGTTTTGCGCCGTAATCGTCCCGACATCGAATGGTGGCGACACTTCAACCAGATCGGCTCCGATGAAATTGATACCCGCCAGAGCACGGATCATCCGTTGTGCCTCGATCATCATGATCCCGCCCGATTCGGGCGTTCCGGTGCCGGGGGCAAAAACGGGATCGAGCGAGTCGACATCGAAGGACAGATAGGTCTTCCCGGTTCCGACAATGTTTCGAGCCTCTTCGGCTGCCCATTTCCAACCCTTGTCGAACAGTTCCTCCATGTAAACGACACGCATGCCGCTATCATGGCTGAATTTCCACATATCCGAATGATTGATCGAGCCCCGAATCCCGATTTGGATCACGCGCTTCGGGTCCAGCAATCCTTCCTCGACTGCGCGGCTGAACGGCGCGCCATGGTGGAATCGCGAGCCGAGATAATCATCGCCCGTGTCGCAATGGGCGTCGATATGAACCATGCCTATGGGGCCGTCTTTCGCAATGGCGCGCAGAATCGGGAGCGAGATGGAGTGATCGCCACCGACGGCGAGCGTGGTTGTGCCCGCTTTCGCGACATTGGCGAAAAAATCCTGAATTTCCCGATGCGCACCCATCAGCTCATAAGGTGCCTCAAGCCAGGCATCACCGAGATCTGCAACGGACACCAGATCGAACGGGCAGATGCCGGTTGCCTGATTCACGCGACGGACAAGTGTGGTCTGTTCGCGCACGGCGCGTGGCCCATGCCGCGCACCGGTGCGGTTTGTGACGCCGCCATCGAAAGGTACGCCGATCACACCGATATCGACACCTTCCGCATCTTCCTGAACGGACGTTCTGAAAAAACTCGTCACACCCGAATAGCGCGGACGCAATTGCGGGTTTGTCATTTCCGGATAATTTTTGATGTTCTTGATCATCGGGCCCGTTCTCCTAAACCGTCGACTCAGTCATGACCCGCGTGCTGTGACGCGCAATCATGATTTCTTCATTCGTCGCAAGACGGTAAGCCCTCGCGCCGCCGTCGGTTGTAATCCGCTCTGCACTCTTCTCATTAGCAGCGGCGTCTAAGGAAAACCCCGCCCATTTCAAGCCGTTGAGGATGTCAGCACGCAAGTCCGCATCGTTTTCGCCGATCCCCGCCGTAAACACCAGACCATCAATTTCCCCCAGCGCTGCGATGAGCGAGCCGATGTCGCGCAGAATGCGATAGGTGAAAAGTTCGATTGCTTCGCGGGCTTCCGGCATGTCAGGCGCTGCTGCACGCAGCACCCGCATATCGCTTGAAAGGCCTGAAACCCCGAGGAGCCCCGATTTCTGGTAGAGCATCGTTTCAACTTCGGCCGACGAAAGTTTCATTTCCCGCATCAAATGGAAGATGACCGCCGGATCGATTGACCCCGAGCGCGTTCCCATCATCAGACCATCCAAAGCCGAGAACCCCATCGTCGTCGCTACGCTCTTTCCGCCATTAAGCGCGCACAGGCTAGCGCCATTACCCAGATGCGCAACGATTACTTTTCCGCGATAAAGAGCTGGATCCTTGTCCCGCAGTGCAGACGCGATGAACTCATAAGACAGGCCGTGAAACCCGTAACGGCGTACGCCTTGCGCCGTGATTGAACGCGGTAACGCGAAATTCCGTGCAACTACAGGCATGGTCGCGTGAAACGCCGTATCAAAACACGCAATTTGCGGCAGCGTCGGAACCAATTCGAAAAGGCTGTCAATAGCCGAAAGGTTATGCGGTTGGTGCAACGGCGCGAGCGGTGTTAGAGCGCGCAAATCGTTGAGATTTTCAGCTTTCAATATCACCGGCTCGGTGAAGGCCTCGCCGCCATGCACAACGCGATGCCCCGCGGCCATCAGAGTACTCAGGCCATGATGTTGATCGATCCACGCAAGAATATGACCGATTGCTGCCTTGTGCGTCACAAGGGTTCCCTCCAGCCAAGGTTCCCCCGTTTCCATCGTACCGTTTGACTGGCGCACGCTCCAACGCGGTGACAGGCCCAGACCATCCACATGACCGCGGGCAAGCTCTCGCTCCCCGCCGGTCGGATCAACATCGACGAGCGCAAACTTTACGCTTGAAGAACCGGCGTTGAGGACGAGAATGAGGCCCATCAGGTTCCGTCGATCTTTTGTTCCGGATGAAATTCACACATGTCAGTGCCGTCAATCAACACGCTGAAGCCGACAGCTACGATGCTTCTGCAGCGGCAGCCACTGCTGCCAATTCAGCCTTGCGCCGTTCTGCACGTCGCCGGAGGAACTCGTAAATGATCGCACAAACTACCGTAAAAATGATCAGGACGAGTGCAAGCGCATTGATCGTCGGCGTGATTCCTGTCCGGATTTTCGATCCCACGTAGACTGTCAGCGTATCAGAATTGCCACGCGTAAAAAGGGTGACGTTGAAATTCTCGACCGACTGAAAAAACGCGATGATCGCGCCGGCACCGATCGCCGGATAGAGATGCGGCACGAGAATACGCCGCACAACCTGCCCGTGGGACGCACCGAGATCAAGTGCTGCTTCCTCGAGACCGGGATCAAAGGTTTGCAGACGAGCAAGCACGAGCAGCATCACGTAGGCCGCAATAAACGAGACCTGCCCCATCACCGAAAGATAAAGCCCGGCCGGTACGTGAAACGTATTCCAGAACAGCAGTGTCGAAATACCGATAACAGCCCCGGGTGTCAGGATCGGCGCAACCATGAATCCGTAAAGAAATGAGCGTGCTCTCGGCCTTACACTGTTCAGGAGGATCGCCGCCGCCGTACCGATCGGAACCGAGATGAATACCACAGCCAATGCAACCCATACCGTGTTTCGTATGGCACCCCACATGCGCTGGTCGGTCCAGAGGTCAACGAACCATCGGTCCGTGAAACCCACCCATGGATAAACCGATGGGAAACGCGAATTATTGAGGCCTGCACCCCCCATAATAATCAATGGCAGCAGCATATAGCCGATAAAAAGCACCAGGTAGACGCGGATGACGATTTTGCTGAACGTGGTTGGCGTCATCGTCATTCCTTCATTTTGCGATGTCGACGAGACGCACATTCAAAACGCGCATGATGATACTGACAAACATGATGCACAAGACGAGCAGCAGGAAAGCATAGGCTGAACCGGTGTTCCAATCCAAGCCCTCGAACATCCATTGCTGGATAATCTCTGTGAACCATCGTGAATTGGTTGATGCCAGCGTGGTCGGCACGATTACGGAACCCGCACATAGCATGAAGACCATCACGCACCCGGAAGCAATCCCTGGCTTCGAATGCGGAATGATCACGCGCCAATGGGTCCGCCACAGGGAGGCGCCGAGATCTTCCGAGGCTTCGATCTGGTTCGTGTCGAGCGCCGAGATGGCATTATAAATGGGAAACAGCATGAAAAGGATATATGCATAAACAAGCCCCACGATGACCGGCTGAAAGCCTGTTATCCATCTGATCGGCTTGTCGATGATTCCGATGCCCAGTAAGACTGCGTTCAGTGGGCCCTGCATCGAGAGAATGATAAACCACGCAAACGACCTCAGGATTTCGCTCACCCAGAGCGGTACCAGCAACACCAGAAAGAAGGTCGCGGTGTCTGTTGGCTTGAGAACTTTAGCAAGAATATAGGCGAGGGGATAGGTAACCGCCAGACATATTGCCGTGACAAAGCTGCTGTAGAGGATCGTCGAGAAGAAAACATTGATATGGATCGGGCTCTCGAAAAACGTTGCATAGTTTTTCAGCGTATAGACATCATTGGGGCCGCCAAGCTGGTCGACAGGTAGATAGGGACGGAAGGAAAATCTGAACAGGACAAGATTGGGGATCACCACGAGCGCCAACAGCCAGAACGCCGTCATTGCAACCATGATAATCGAGAGGCTGATCCCGTAACGTCGGAGAAGTTCCTGCATGCCCGTTCGTCCTCTAATGCCCGGAGTGCGTATCAGGCGCTTCTGACAAAATCATGCAGCTCTGCGGATCGAAGACCATGTAGGCTCTTGATTGGAGCGTCGGCGTCGGAATGGATGGATCATTCTGCACCTGCACCATGTGCGTGTCACCGCTATTGTCACGGACGAACACATTCACGAAATTTCCTTCGAATGCAATTTCCGTGACCTCAACAGCAATCGAATTGGCCGATTTCGAGGCTGTCTTCTGCAAGGTGCAGAATTCTGGACGCACAAAGAGTTTGGTCGCATCACCAACCGAAACATTTCCTCCATATCGGGCGCTGAATTGTCCCTTCGCTGTTTCAAATCGTGCAACATCGCCGCTCTTGTCTTTTACAGTTCCGGCAAAAACATTGTTCTCACCGACGAAGGAAGCGACAAATCCATTGACGGGATTATTGTAAATTTCCCGTGGCGTTGCCACCTGCTGAAGTACTCCCTGTGACATCACGCCCACGCGGTCCGACATTGCGAGAGCCTCGCCCTGGTCGTGGGTGATATAGATGAAAGTCACGCCAGTCCGTTTCTGGATCGCGCGCAACTCCGCCCGCATGTGTTGACGCAGTTTGAGATCAAGCGCCGAGAGCGGCTCATCGAGCAACATCACCTTCGGCTCTACTGCCAAAGCGCGGGCAATAGCGACGCGCTGCTTCTGTCCGCCCGAGAGTTGGCTGATGCGCTTGTCAGCAGAGTCGTGAAGATCGACCAGTTGAAGCAGCTCTTCAGCTTTTGCTCGACGCTGGGCCTTTTGAATACCGCGGACTTCCAGCCCGAATGTGATATTTTCCCAAACCGGCATCAGCGGGAACAGCGCCAGATTCTGGAAGATCAACGCCGTTGGTCGTGCATTCGGACGTATACCCCTCATGTCCCTGCCGCCAATTCTGACAGCGCCTTCCGTCGGCTCCATGAACCCTGAAATAAGGCGTAGAATGGTGGTCTTGCCGCAGCCGGATGGTCCCAGAAATGAAAAAAATTCTCCCGGCTTGATGGTGACATCGACATTGTTTACCGCACGGAAACGGCCAAAATCCATGCAAATCTTGGCGAGCTGAACGTCTTCACTCATGTTGGAACCAAGTTCTTTCTAGGGCCACACCCGGATATTCATGAAAAAGCGGCGGGTCCGTAAACCCGCCGCCAGAACTTGTTTGATTTACGCTGCAATAAACTTGTCGGCATATTCCGCACGCAGCTTCAGGAACGAGCTGGTCTGAACGGGCCACCACCAAAGCTTCGACAAAGCGTCGCCCGGAAGCGAATTTGCGTAGAATTTTGCAACTGCCGGGTCCATCTTGGCACCGGCGCCCTTGCCGACTGGGTTGGCCGCAAACGCCGTCGCCCAGAGCGCACCTCCTTCCGGAGTTGCCAGCCAGTTCGCAAATGCGTGCGCTTGCTCGACATTTTTCGCATTCTTCATGACCATGCCGCCCTGGTTCCAAGCGAACGCGCCTTCCTTAGGAGCGATGTAGGAGTAAGGACCTTCCTTGCCCATGTTGAAGCCGGTTGAGTCCCACGTCAGGCCCAGCACGCAACCATTTGTGCGGAAGCCAGCCTGTGCCTCGTTCTCGCCCTTCCAGAACTGAGCGATGTTCTTCTTGCTCTTGATGGCTTCGGCGAGAATCACGTCCCAGATCTTCTTCATCTTGGCATCGTCCGTATATCCTTCCATGAATGGGTGAGGCAGCTTGCCTGTGCCATCCATGACCCGGCCCAATGCCGCGAGCGCCGAGTGCGCGCGAACACAGACTTTTCCCTCGAATTTCGGATCCCAGAGGTCTGCAAGGCTTGCCTTGCCATATTCCATCGGAGCTTCCTTGGTGTGGAACGTCAGTGCTTCCGTACCCCAGACGCCCGGGAGGAAGAGGCGCTTGCCGTCGATCGTGGCCATTTCACCCGCCATGCCCCCCACAAGGCCGTCTTCCCACTGATCAAGCTTGATCTTGTTCATGTCCCAAGCCTGAACAAGGCCATTTTCCGAGTAGGATTTCACACGGTCGACAGTCGGCTCGATCATGTCCACCGCACCCGTCTGAATCGCGAGTTTCGCCTGGGCAAAAATCGTGTCATTGTCCGGCTGTTCCGTAAAGTTGACCTTGATGCCAGTCGCCTTGTTGAACGCTGCAAATGCTTCCTTGAAGTCATACCCGGCCCATCCCATGTAATTCAGCTCGCCCGAGGAGGCGAGAGCGGAGCCGGAGACGAGAGCAGGTGCTGCGAGCATTCCGACGCCCGCCGCGGCGGTACCTTTCAGGAATGAACGCCGGCTAAAAGTGTCTTTACTGTTGATCATTTGGTCTTCTCCTTGGGTCATATACGATGACGAAAATAGTGCAATTCGAACCGAGCTTCTCCTCTGGACGACACCAAAGTGTGTCCTAGGCAACGCATGAAAGCGTAACAACATAGCATTGAAAAATATTATGACAATCGGACGACATACTAATCCATCATAATTAGTTCCCAGCTTCAATCGAGTACTGATTGATCCTTCAACGATCCGGGCGTGTGGACCAATGCATTGGCTGCGTGTGGTCGGATCATGCGCGGATTCGTCGAACATGAGGACCGATAGTTCGATCAGCTGATGGATTTTACTTGTACATCATGATGCGAGAGCATGGTTCAACACTGATTTTACGGACATGGATTGCAATGCACCTGATGGATCGCATTGATCGCATCCTCGATCTCTTTCGGCAGACCGAGATCGATCGAGCTGATATCTGTTTTCAGTTGCGCCATCGTTGTCGCGCCAATGATGGTCGCGCCGAGAAATGGCCGCGAATTGACAAAGGCAAGCGCCATCTGCGCCGGATCAAGGCCTGATCGTGTCGCTAACGCGCAATATTGGCTGATTGCTTCTTCAGCACCGGGCGTCTGATAGCGCTGGCCGCGATTGAACAGGGTTGTTCGCGCTCCCGCAGGCCGCGCGCCATTCAGATATTTTCCGGTAAGGTAGCCCTGCGCGAGCGGCGAAAATGCCAGAAGCCCGACATTCTCCCGCATCGATACTTCCGCCAGCGCGACTTCATATGTGCGGTTCAACAAATTATAGGCATTCTGGACGCTTGCGACCCTCGGCAGACCATGCTTCTCCGCAATATTCAGGAATGTCATGGTTCCCCATGCGCTTTCGTTTGAAAGCCCGATAAGACGGATTTTTCCGGCTTTGACGAAATCTTGCAATGTCTCGAGGGCCTCGAGCATTGAATTTTCCGGCCCTTCATAATTTTCCTGCCGGTGGATGACGGGATTGGCACCCCATGGTACAGCGCGATCAGGCCAGTGCAGCTGGTAGAGATCTATGTAATCCGTCTGCAAACGCCTCAGACTTCCCTCGAGCGCGAAAGTCATCTGTTTGCGCGTGAGCTCCGGCGTCACGCCGTCTTCCCGCATCCACGTCATCACGCTGCGTCCCGAAACCTTCGAGGCAAGGACCACCTTGTCGCGATTGCCCCGCGCCTTGAACCAGTTGCCGATGATTGTTTCCGTTGCGCCCTGTGTCTCCGCTTTCGGCGGAATGGCGTAGATTTCGGCGGTGTCAAAGAAATTCACGCCCTCGCCAAGTGCATAATCCATCTGCGCATGGCCCTCTGCCTCGGTATTCTGCTCGCCATAGGTCATCGTGCCGAGACAAATCGTACTCACCTTCATTCCTGAACGGCCGAGAGTGCGATATTTCATTGTGGTACTCCAAAACAGAAATCGGGGAATGATTACGGGATCGACATGACAAAGGTTTGAACGCTGGGCAGCATTTTTGAAACAATACGCTCGACGCCTGCCGCCGTCGGGTGCAGGCCATCAGGAAGCAATAAAGTTGGGTCAGCTGCAATGCCATCGAGGAAGAACGGGTAGAGCGGAATGTTGAATTCTGCCGCAAGTGCCGGGTAGATGGCATCAAAGGCGGCCGCATATCCTGCCCCCATATTGCGCGGTGCCAGCATCCCCGCAAGCATCACGCGAATGCCGCGCGTCTGAAGGCTTTGGATGATTTTTTTCAGAGATTCCCGCGTGATCACAGGATCAATCCCGCGGAGCGCATCATTCGCCCCGAGCTCGACGATCACGCCATGCGTTCCCTCTGGCACAGTCCAGTCGAGCCGCTCGAGGCCGCCCGACGCCGTATCCCCCGAAACGCCGCCATTAATCACAGTCACCTCGAGCCCGAGCTCTTTCAAGCGCTTTTCGAGCACGACAGGAAAAGCCTCGGATTGGGCGAGCCCGTATCCGGCGGTCAAACTGTCGCCGAGCGCCACGAGCGTTACCGGCTTTGGTGCCGCATTGGCTGTCGCAATTATGCCTGAATAACCCCATATACAGATCACACATGCAATCCGGCATGCATGTACAATTCGGGACAATGGTTGAAATTGGTCAATCTCGTCGTGCGTCATCCACCAAGGTTTGGCAATAACGCGAAAGAGACGGCCGATTGATTTGAATACAGGAAGTTTCATGGCTGAAGCAGTTTCGATAAAAAATCTCGATTTAAGTCTTGGGCGCGATGCGTCACGTGTTCATATCCTAAAGGGTATCTCGCTGTCGATCGAGAGGGGTGAGGCAATTGGCCTTGTCGGCCCGTCGGGCTCCGGAAAATCGACGCTCCTAATGACAATGGCCGGACTTGAGCAACCTGATTCTGGCACGGTCATCGTTGATGGCCAGACGCTTACCGCCATGTCGGAGGATAATCTGGCGCGCTTCAGGGGCCGTCATATCGGTATTGTATTTCAATCTTTCCACCTCATTCCCACAATGACGGCGCTGGAAAATGTTGCCGTTCCCCTCGAACTTGCCGGTCATCCCGATCCGATGGGCCGCGCGCGTCGTGAACTCGAAGAAGTCGGCTTGGGTGCACGGCTCAATCATTATCCGGCCGAGCTGTCGGGCGGTGAGCAACAGCGTGTTGCGCTGGCAAGGGCGCTCGCGCCTGATCCCGCTTTGCTGGTCGCGGACGAGCCGACGGGGAATCTCGACGAGGCGACCGGCCTTCAGATTGTCGATCTGCTGTTCCGCATGAAATACGAGCGCGGCGCAACGCTCGTTCTCGTCACACACGACGCCGATCTCGCCGCACGGTGCGATCGCACCATCCGGCTCCGGTCCGGGCGGATCGAGACGGCCAAGGGAGTTGATCCGGTCTTGGAGCCTGCATAATGGCACTTCATCCTTCAACGAATATACCGGCTCTGCGCCAGATCGCGCTTGCGCTGAAACTTGCCGTCCGGAATTTGCGAAACGGAGCGCAAGGCTTCCGCGTTTTCCTCGGCTGTATCGCACTCGGTGTCACCGCTATTGTCGGCGTCGGTTCACTCGCAAATGCCTTGTCGGACGGGTTGGAAGGGCAGGGGCGCTTGTTATTGGGCGGTGATGTGTCCGTCAGTCGGATTCACCGGCCCGCTACCGATGCGGAACTGGCCTATCTGACCAGCAAGGGAAGCGTTTCGAGCCTGATGACCGTTCGCGCCATGGCACTGTCACCGGATGCGACCTCGCTCGTCGAAGTCAAAGCCGTTGATGACCGCTATCCCGTCCTCGGTGAAATCGTTCTTGAGCCCGCACTGCAGCTCGCAACCGCGCTCGCCTCTGACGGCGATGTCTATGGTGCCGTCGGCGATCCGACTTTATTCGCCCGCCTCGGTTTGGAGCCCGGTACCTTGATCACTGTGGGCAAGGCCCGTTTTCGCCTGATGGCATCGATCACCGCGGAGCCGGACAAGCTCGCCGGAGGCGTTACCTATGGCCCCCGATTGATCATGTCTCAGGCTGGATTGATCGCGACGGGGCTTGTTCAACCGGGCAGTCTAGTCCGCTGGACATATCGCCTTCAACTGCCGGATGCCTTGAATTCCGATCGCATGATCCGAGAGCTTGAGACAGCTCTTCCGAAGGATTTGCCGAACGCAGGCTTCGAATTTCGCTCGCACTTGAGCGCGTCTCCGCAACTGAGCCGCAACATCGAGCGCTTCACGCAATTTTTGACCATTGTCGGCTTGACGGCGCTAGTCGTCGGTGGTGTCGGAGTTGCGAGTGCGGTGGGCGCCTATGTAGATCGGCGTCGCTCCTCATTGGCGGTTCTCAAGGCCGTTGGTGCCAATGGCACACGCGTTTTCCTGATTGCGGGCGCCGAAGTGATGTTGCTGGCGGCATTCGGAATCGTGATCGGTCTCACCCTTGGGGCAGCATTACCGTTCTTTATTGCGTCTGTCGCCGGTGGTGCGTTGCCCATCACGCTCGATCCGCATCTTTATCCGGAGCAGATCGCGACCGGTGCTCTCTACGGCTTCCTCACAACTTTGGCGTTCTCGCTTCTGCCTTTGGGAAGGGTTCACGATATCCCCGTTGCCGCGCTCTTTCGTGACGAAGTGGCACCAAACCGGACATTTCCCCGCAAACGTTACCTTGTGGGCGCGTTCTCTTCGGCTCTTCTTCTGGCCGCATCCATCATCACGCTGTCTTATGACAGTCGCATTGCATCTTTTGCCGTCGGCGGAACATTGGTAGCCTTTTTGATCCTCAGACTGGTTGCGATCGGCATTATGGCTGGCGTCAAGCGTTTGCCGCCCGTTCGCCGGACTGAATGGCGGCTCGCACTCGCCAATATTCACCGGCCTGGCGCGTTGACGCCATCTCTCATCGTGTCGCTCGGTCTCGGCATCACCTTGCTTGTGACCATCGGTCTGGTTGACATCAATATCCAGCGGCTCTTGGGCCGTTCACTGCCGGAGAAGGCCCCGAGCTTCTTCTTTGTCGACATCCCGAAAAGTGAAATCGGAGATTTTCGCGAATTTCTTGCGAAGTCGGAGCCCGAGGGCAAGATCGATGACGTTCCGATGATGCGCGGACGAATTCTTCGGGTGAAGGACGTGGCTTCGGAGGACATCAAGGTTTCGGAGGAAACTGCATGGGTACTCGACGGAGATCGCGGCATAACTTTTGCCGACGTCCTTCCTGAGGGCTCAACGCTCGCGGCGGGTGAATGGTGGCCACGCGATTATAGCGGACCGCCGCTTGTTTCATTGGAGGAGGGCATTGCGACCGGATTGGGCCTGAAGCGTGGCGACAAGATAACGGTTGGTGTCCTCGGTCGGAGTGTCGAGGCAATGGTCGCAAATATCCGGAAAGTGGAATGGCGTTCAATGGGTATCAATTTCGTGATGGTCTTCTCGCCGAATGCCTTTGCAGGAGCGCCGAACACGCATATGATATCATTGACACTGAACAAATATTCCGATGCCGCAGCGGAAACGGCCCTGATGCTCGCCTCCGCTCGGGCGTTTCCTGCAATCACTGCAATTCGTGTGAAGGAAGCACTGGATGCCGTAAACGATCTGGTCGGAAAACTTGCGCTTGCCATACGCGGCGCAAGCGGGATCACGTTGTTCGCCAGTATTCTTGTCCTTGCGGGCGCTTTGGGCAGCGGGCAACGTGCACGAATTTATGACTCGGTGATCCTGAAAACGCTCGGTGCCACCCGCGGTCATTTGCTGGTTAGTCTGTTGTTCGAATACGGATTGCTCGGACTCTTTGCTGCACTCTTCGGCGTTATTGCGGGAACAGGCGCATCCTATCTTGTGGTTCTTAACATCATGAATTTCGACTACGCGTTCGATCCGGTTGTCGCGACCCAGGTGGCCTTGTCTGCCATTATTGCCACGATCGTCATTGGCCTGATCGGGACATGGAATATTCTGGGACAAAAACCGGCACGTCATTTACGTGCTCAGTAGTTGGCCCGGGCTGATCCGAGATGTACTATACCGGAAACCAAATATACATGAACGATATGTTGTTTATAGGTTGATGCAATAAGCCATAAATTTACCTCTAAAAAATGTAATTTTCGTCTCGGAGCGTAAAGTTTTAACAGAGCAAGCTTCAATCAGTATGTTGTATCGATAATCGAAGAGGGAAAGTCTTTTCCCTCTTGTTTTTGTCACAATTCATCATCATATTGATGTGGTAGCTGGGATTATCCTGGCATCAGATCAGTTCTTTCCAAAGGGCAAAGAAAATGTCGCGATTTAATGGCAATGCCAATATCTGGAGCACCGCTGGGGCCCGCTCCGCTGAATACGATATGGGCCTTCGCTCCTACATGCTCGGTATCTATAATCACATGACCCTTGCGCTCGCGATCTCCGCGTTGCTGGCATGGGGCACTTTCATGGCGGCAGTCACATCCGAGCCGACCGCCTATCGCATCGCCTCTGAGATGTATCTGACGGATCTTGGCGCTGCTCTCTATCTCTCGCCGATAAAGTGGGTCGTGATGCTCGCACCGCTGGGCTTTGTTTTCTTCATGTCGTTCCGCTTTGCGAACATGTCGTACACGGCTCTCCTTGGCACGTTCTGGGCCTTTGCAGCTGTAATGGGCCTGTCGCTCTCGACCATATTCCTTGTGTTCAAGATTGGCAGCGTCGTGCAAGTTCTGTTCATGACAGCCGCAACATTCGGCGCTTTGTCGCTTTACGGCTACACAACAAAGCGTAGCCTGTCGGCGATGGGCACTTTCATGATGATGGGCCTTTTCGGGATCATCATAGCGAGCCTCGTGAACATTTTTGTGCAGAGCTCCGCACTCCAGTTCGGTCTCAACGTCCTCGGTGTCATCGTGTTTGCCGGCCTGACGGCATGGGATACACAGCGCCTCAAGGACCAGTACGACGAAGTCTATGGTGATGCAGTTGTGATGGCCAAGGCTTCCGTCATGGGCGCGTTGACGCTGTATCTCGACTTCATCAACATGTTCCAGATGCTGCTGCAACTGTTCGGCCAGCGCAACAACGAGTAGTGGGTCATATTCTGGATACAATAATCAAACAGCCCCGGTTTTCCGGGGCTGTTTTGTTTGGGGCGTCCGGTTAAGGTTTGACGAGCCGGATCGGATGCTCCATCACACGCAGGACGGTCGCAAGATCATGGCCGCGCTTCAACACGCGTCCCGTCTGGCTGGTCACGGCGTAGAGCCCTTGCCTGTTCGCAAGACGCGGGTTCTTTTCGACCTGAAAAAGGGGTTGTTCCGCCGTTCGCCGGAACACGGAGAAGACGGCTCGGTCTTTTAGAAAATCCAGCGCGTAATCCCGCCATTCTCCTGCTGCCACCATCCGTCCGAAGAGCGTCATCAGCTCACGTATTTCATGGCGATCAAACGAAACTCGCGTTGGAGGGGAGGAGCTCGTCTGGCTCACCTGTGCCGGTTTGAACGCCACGACAGGCGTCTCGTAGGGGCTGGCGGAATTTTCGGCCACGGTTGCGATCTACTCCGGGGATCTCGCGAGAAGAGTGTCACAAATTCAGCGAAGAGCAAGCCTCCGACGTTCATGGTCAACAGTTAAGCTGCATTTCAGTTACGGCAGGTCAAAATGTCATGATTTTGCCGTATACTGAACGTAACCGCGCCGCAGTCCGGCGTGAAACTGAAAATCTTCTCGGGGACGCTTTACCCGACCGCCGGGTTTAGTGCCGCATTTGGTGCTATGTGCGCGGAGGGCGCGTTCCTTTCGTCCCCCTTCCGAGACTTCAAGGGACTGGCATTAGCTGGTCCCTTTTTTCTTGCTTATCGCGCTTCTGGTAAACCCGCCTTCTCCATCAACCGGGTTTGTTTTTCCGCGACAGTCGCTGTCGAGAAATTCGCAATCGCCTCGTTGAAAAGTCTGAAGAAATTCAATTCGGCGTTGAGGTGCAGGAAAACCCCGCCAAGGCCGATAGCCGCGCGATCCATGAACACGAATTCACGCGGGATTGTCACCGGACCCTTCTCCTTCAGCGCTTTGTGAACCGTAAACGCTTCCTGCCGGCCATAGGCACCCGGTGCCACACCGTTTGCAATCGTCCGAATGCGGTCATCGAGTAACGGCCCGTAAATGAACCGCGCCCAGACATTCAGCACTTCCACAAGGTCTTTGCGAAGATTTTTGAAACCCCACGTCTCGTACGCATGCACCACCCGCTCTTGGTCATCGTGCAACAGGCCTTGATAGAGATCGACGACGCCGCCGACAAAGCGTGGCGGAAAAATCCGGACACACCCATAATCAAGCAGATTGATGCCCTGCGCCGCACCGCCTTCCGAAAACACCGAGTAATTTCCGAGATGCGGATCGCCATGGATCACGCCAAAGCGGCTGAACGGCAGCCACCACGCTTTAAACATGGCGGTCGCAAGCCGGTTGCGGGTTTCAAGGTCGTGCTCTTTGAACGATAGGAGCTTGTCACCGTGTAGCCACGTCATTGCCAGCAGACGGTTTGTGCTCAATTCCGGAATCGTTTCCGGGACACGAACCATCGCAACATCCGCCAGCATCTCCGTATAGAGCGCCGCATGTTTCGCTTCCCGCCTGTAATCGAGTTCCTCCCGGATCCGTTCCGAGATTTCCTTGGCAATCTCGCGCGTATCAACCGCCGGATCAAACTGCCGGTGCAGCGCAAACAGCATGCCCAACTGGCTCAGATCAGCTTCGACGGCAGACGCCATATCGGGATATTGCAGCTTGATGGCCAATGCCCGCCCGTCATGCGACACAGCTTTATGAACTTGCCCGAGAGACGCGGCTGCAACCGGCTTCAAATCGAATGACGCAAATCGCTGTGACCAGTCAGGTCCGAGTTCCGCCATCATCCGGCGTCTAACAAATGCCGCCCCCATCGGCGGTGCCTCGTTCTGAAGCTTCCCCAATTCCGCAGCATATTCCGCCGGCACTGCTTCCGGGATCGTTGCGAGCAATTGCGCAACCTTCATCAACGGACCCTTCAGGCCCCCCAGCGCCTGCGCGAGCGCGAACGCATTGCCGACATCTCTACCTTCGCTCTTGAACAGACGCGCGCCCGCCATACGAGCCGCTACCCCGCCGAGCCCCATCCCGACACGCGCATAGCGCAGAGTGCGCGCGGAGACACGATTTCGTTCGGCATCCTGATCAGGCCCGGTCATTTTCTATCTTTCGATTGAATGAATAACACTTATACGCGCTCAAGCCGCGTCCGGATCGCTCACAACCGGCCAATTATCCCTGATCCAGCGCGCGAGACCTTCTTCACCGATATTTCCGGCGGCAACTTCGAGGATCATGGCGGTAGCGTGCGTTTCCGGTACAACGAATTCAACATCGTTCAAACCCAGAAACACGATGAGTGCCGCAAAGGATGCACGCTTGTTTCCATCGACGAATGGGTGGTTTCTCGCCATGCCGAAGGTATAGGCGGCGGCAAGTATGGCGAGATCGGTTTCACCATAGGCATATTTATTGAGGGGACGGCCTAATGCCGACTCAAGCATACCGCGGTCACGCAGACCCGCAGGGCCACCAAAGAGTGCAAGTTGCTCGGCGTGCACGTCAATCATCAGATCAACCGTCAACCAAACGGGTTCAGCGTCGCTCATCGGAAATAGTCCAAAGCAAGATGGAAAGACAGATATTGGCTTTATTTTGCCAGTTCACGAAAAGTATTTGCGTATGTTTTGAAAGCCTTACGCGCAATCTCCATTCCCTTGGCGTGAACCGGATCATAGGGTGTCAGATGCAGACCACGCTCGGGCTGTTCAATCACGTGAAGCTTGTCGCCATCTTTGAGGTTGAGCCGTGTCAGTAATTCTTTGGGAAAAATCAGACCAAATGAATTGCCAATCTTGCGAACTTGAAGGAACGCACCTTCAATTTCAGGATTTTTGATGTGTTCGTTCATGACCCAGCTCCTGCACAAAATTACAACCGTTATACAAACCGTATAACACAATCCTCCGTTATACACAATGTATAACAGCCGAAAGAACAAAGTTCTCTCGGGATCATCAGCGCGCTATATCGCTTCGCTTTATTGCTTTGAAACCGCCGCCATGCGCAATATGAGCGGGAAGGCGAGTGCCCAGACGAGTCCGATGAAACCCAGCGCACCAATCATGTTTTCGCTCACCTGCGCCGCTCCGAGAGCCGCGCCGGCCTGATAGGTGAGCGGGCCTGAAACCGCACCGAAAACAGCCGCCAGCCACAAACGACTGTGGAGCCACCCCAGAACACCATTTGGCAATGTCCCGAATGCAAGCCACATCGCCAGAATCCAGACAGGCGGAAACGTCGCGATAGGTTCCGGTGAGCGATAGACGATCACGCCGCTTTGCTGGAACAGGCTCTCAACCACAAGACCGAGCAGCACAATGAACGCAACAAATTGCAACTCCCGCTTACGGTTACCCTCGAACATCACGAGATGAACACTCACCGCCAGAACGGCTACGAGCGATCCGGTCCATGGCCAGCCATGCGCACCGCCGAGCACCGCAGCAAACCAGCTCGCTTGAAACAAAACAAAATTGAGAAGTGCTCTTGCCATCTTCGGTGTCGCATCAGGTTTCGGGGGCAGGTTCCGACCCTCGCCAAAAATCGCGTTTCAGCGGCAGTCAAAAAGAGATACGCGCTCGACGCCGCTTTCGATCACTTCATCGAACTGGCCCGTCTCGCGATTGCGGATTTTCAACCGCCCCGAGAACACGTCAAAATAGGCGCCGTGCAATTGCAACTTTCTCCGTCCATGCAGAATATTGACACAGGGAAACGTCATCAGATTGTCGATGGTCTTGCCGATTGACGCGAGTGCCAGCTTTTCAGCGTATGAATCAAGCGTCTGGTCACCCTGCGGCCCGATCGCGTCTGCGGCTGGCGTCACCAGATTGATCCATTTGCCGATGAAATCTCCCGGAGAGAGGGGGGCGGTCGAGGAGTCCGCAAAGGCGCGGATACCGCCACAGCGCCCATGCCCCAGCACGACAATATGCTTCACCCGCAACGCCTGCACCGCAAATTCGAGCGCCGCTGATGTGCCGTGATACTCGCCACCTGATTCATAGGGCGGCACAAGGTTGGCCACGTTTCGCACAACAAAAAGCTCGCCCGGGCGCGCATCAAAAATAACTTCCGGCGAGACCCGGCTATCACAGCACCCGATCACCATGATTTCAGGCTTCTGTCCGCTCGCCGCAAGCTCTTCAAAACGCTCGCGTTCCCGCGGCAGGCGCGCAGCAACAAAGGCTTTGTAGCCTTCCGTCAACCGTTCAGGAAACATGATACGCTCCGATCGTCGCCTGCATTATTTTTGTTATGCGTCAAGTGTCACGCAAAGCGGGCCGGATCAACATTCGCGCCGCAAAGTAAAACACCTACATGCTCGCCCTTTTTGGGCTTGTAAGCACCCGACAAAAGGGCCGCCAGTGCTGCCGCACCACCCGCCTCGCTCGCAATCCGGAAATCCCGCCACAAGAGATCCTGTGCCGCCATGATGGCCTCGTCTGACACAAGCGCCACATGATCAACCGCTGCCTTCGCAATCGTATATGGCAGCTGTCCGACCATTCGTGCGCCGAGCGAATCGGCAGCGATGGACTGCACATCAACCGCAACCGGCCCGATGCCTTCCAGTGCCGCATAGAGGCAATTCGAGCCTTCTGGCTCCACGCTGACCACTTTGATCTCGCCATTCTGCGCTTTGTCCTGCCACCATGCAGCCATGCCGCCAATCAGGCCGCCGCCGCCACATGCAATGAGCACGCTATCAGGCGTAGCCGCCTCCGCATCCCATTCCAGCGCAGCAGTTCCTTGCCCGGCCAGTGTTTCTGCAGCATCAAACGGGTGCACGATCATCGCCCCAGTCTCGGCGGCATAGGCGTTACACGCCTTCTGCGCATCATCATACCGCGCCCCGCTGACCACAACATCCGCACCGTGCAACCGGATTGTCGCGATCTTGATGGGGGATGAAATTTCAGGAACAAAAATCTTGGCCTTGATGCCCAGTTTTCTGGCGGCGAATGCAACCGACGCACCGTGATTTCCGCCCGAAGCTGCCGTAATCCCTGCCGAATTAGGCGCCATCGAGAGCAGCGAGTTGAACGCCCCGCGCGTCTTGAATGAACCCGCGTGCTGCAGAAATTCCAGTTTGAATGTCACCGAGCAGTCAAGGCCGAAAGCGTTCGGCCCCAAATGCATGAGTGGCGTGTGCCGCACATGGTCTTTGATACGCTCATACGCAATGGCGATGTCGTTACGGCTTACGGGGAGCGTCATCGCCTGTTCCTTTATCCCGCAATGCGCTGAAGTTCCTTCAGCACCGCGGCGCCCATTTCTGTCGTGCTGACGCTGTTTTTACCGGCAGCGGCAATGTCCTTCGTCCGTAAGCCCGAGTCCAGCACATTCGAGATCGCACGTTCGAGTTTGGCGGCACTATCCGTCATCCCGAACGAATAGCGCAGCGTCATTGCAAACGAGCCGAACATCGCAATCGGATTGGCCAGGCCTTTTCCGGCAATATCAGGTGCCGAGCCATGCACCGGCTCATACATCGCCTTCCGCGTTCCTGTCTTCGGGTTCTCGGCACCGAGAGCTGCAGAGGGCAGCATCCCGAGCGATCCCGTCAGCATCGCCGCAACGTCGGAAAGCATGTCACCAAACAGATTGTCGGTCACGATCACATCGAATTGTTTCGGATAGCGTACAAGTTGCATGCCGAGCGCATCAGCCAATTGGTGTTCCAGTGTCACATCGGGATATTCGCGCTTGTGCAATTCATTCATCACCGAGTGCCACAACACGCCCGACCGCATCACATTGCGTTTATCGGAGGAGGTCACCTTGTTGCCGCGCTTCCGCGCCATCTCGAACGCGACGCGCCCGATCCGCTCGATTTCATGCGTGGTATAGATCTGCGTATCGACACCGCGCCGCTCGCCATTCTCCAGCGTCACGATTTCCTTCGGCTCTCCAAAATAGACGCCGCCGGTCAATTCCCGCACAATGACGATATCCAGCCCCTCAACCAGCTCCCGCTTCAGAGACGAGGCATCAGCCAACGCCGGATAGCAAATCGCCGGGCGCAGATTGGCAAACAATTCCAGATCCTTGCGCAGACGCAACAACCCTGCCTCCGGGCGGGCCTCATACGGCACCGAATCCCATTTCGGGCCGCCAACCGCGCCGAAAATCACCGCATCAGCCGCTTGCGCCAGATCCATCGTCGCGTCCGTAATCGCCACCTTGTGCGCATCATAGGCGGAGCCGCCGACAAGATCGCGTTCGGTTTCGAACGAGGCCATGCCGGTCTTGTTCATCCAGCTGACGAGCTTTTCAACTTCCGTCATCACTTCGGGGCCGATGCCGTCACCCGGCAGGAGGAGGAGCTTTTGCGTCGCCATGGATCAACTCGATTTCATCAAAAGGAAAGGGTGAGATTTTAGCTCTTCTTACAGCCAGGGCCGTGCCTTGGCCGCCTTGTCCTCGTAGGACTGGATCGCCGGCGCTTTCGCCATGGTCAGGCCGATATCGTCAAGCCCGTTCAGCAACAGATGCTTGCGGAACGAGTCGAGATCGAATTTCACGACGCCGCCATCAGGCCCGCGAATTTCCTGTGCTTCGAGATCAATCGTCAGCGTCGCGTTCGCGCCACGCCTTGCGTCATCCATCAACTTGTCGAGATCGCTTTGCGGGACAGTGATCGGTAAAATGCCGTTCTTGAAGCAATTATTGTAGAAAATATCGGCAAACGACGTCGAGATCACGCATCTGATACCGAAATCAAGCAACGCCCATGGCGCATGCTCGCGCGACGAACCGCAGCCGAAATTATCACCTGTCACCAAAATCTGTGCTTTCCGGTAAGCTGGCTGGTTGAGCACAAAATCATTGTTCTCGCTGCCATCCTCGTTGAACCGCATCTCGGCAAACAGGCCGGTGCCGAGTCCGGTGCGCTTGATCGTCTTGAGATATTGCTTCGGAATGATCATGTCGGTGTCGACATTCATGATATCGAGCGGGGCGGCAACGCCGGTAAGCGTGGTAAAAGACTGCATACGAGGATCCGGATATGAAAGGTTCAGGAATGAGGAAGGGTTCTAGCAGACCAATGCACTGATGGGTAGGGGGCAATCAACTGGTGATGTCGATCCCATCCGAAGATCGATCAAGATCTGTGTCTCTTTCGGTGCATACTCTTCCATGGGGGATTGCTTTTGATCCAGCACGAAAATAGCTTGTTGTGTCAGGCAAAAGTAGAGGAGGCGATACGCATGATACGCAATGATTTCTCGGTTTCCCGTCGTGCTATTCTATTGGGTGGTGGCGCCGCTGTTTTGGGGGCGAGTTTCCCCTTCAGCGTCAGTGCTGCAGAGCCGATCAAGATGGCGGGCATCTATACGGTTCCTGTTGAACAACAATGGGTCAGCCGCATCCACAAAGCTGCCGAGGCAGCCAAGGCGGCCGGAGCTGTCACCTACAGATATACGGAAAACGTCGCAAACACGGACTATCCCCGCGTGATGCGCGAATATTGTGAGTCGGGCGTCAAGTTGATAGTCGGCGAAATTTTCGGTGCCGAGGCTGAAGCCCGCGAAGTTGCTGCCGAATATCCCGGCGTCGCATTCCTGCTCGGTTCGTCCTTCATGCCGGACGAGAAGGCAAATCCGAACCTTGCAGTGTTCGACAATTACATTCAGGACGCGTCATATCTGTCCGGCATTATCGCCGGTGCTATGACCAAATCGGGCAATATCGGCATGGTTGGCGGCTTCCCCATCCCGGAAGTGAACCGTCTGATGAATGCCTTTATGGCCGGTGTCCGTGAGTCACGCGCCGACGCAAAATTCCAGGTCAGCTTCATCGGATCATGGTTCGATCCGCCAAAGGCCAAGGAAACCGCTTTTGCGATGATCTCCAATGGTGCCGATTTGCTGTATGCCGAACGTTTCGGCGTGTCCGATGCCGCCAAGGAGCGGGGCGTTCTGGCCATCGGCAATGTGATCGACACACAGGCCGATTATCCGAATACGGTTGTTGCCTCCGCATTGTGGCACTTCGAGCCAACACTCAACAAGGCCATCAGCGCAATTCAGGCAGGCTCGTTCAAGGCTGCAAATTACGGCGTCTATTCCTTCATGAAGGAGGGCGGTTGCTCGCTCTCGCCACTCGGCACGTTCAGCGGCAAAGTACCGGCCGATGTCATGGCGAAGGTCACGAAGAAAGAGGCCGCAATCAAGGATGGTTCGTTTACCGTGAAAATTGACGATAGCGAGCCCAAATCATTGTGAGCGAGCGTCGACATGAGGCGGGGGAGGTCGTTCTCCGCCTTCAGGGCATCACAAAACGCTTCGGCGCGTTGACCGCCAATTCTGATATCAACCTCACCCTGAGACAGGGTGAGGTTTTAGCTTTGCTTGGCGAAAACGGCGCCGGAAAAACCACGCTGATGAATATTCTTTTCGGCCATTATGTTGCCGATGAAGGCCGTGTCGAAGTATTTGGTCTGCCCCTGCCGTCCGGTAATCCGCGTGCGGCGCTTGCCGCCGGAATCGGTATGGTTCACCAGCACTTCACGCTGGCAGACAATCTGTCGGTGACGGATAATATCCGGCTCGGGACCGAGCCACTTTTTTCCCGTGGCCGAAGCCGGACATCGGTTCGGGAGCAAATCGAACAGCTCTCGCGCGATTTCGGTCTCGCAGTTCACCCGGATGCCCGTGTTGGCAATCTCTCGGTCGGTGAACGCCAGCGCGTTGAAATTCTCAAAGCGCTCTATCGTAAGGCCCGCATCCTCATTCTCGACGAGCCGACAGCGGTTCTGACGCCTCAGGAGTCCGACGCTCTGTTCAAGACGTTGCGAAAAGCGACGGAGCTCGGCCTGTCGATCGTCTTCATCAGCCATAAACTGCATGAGGTAATGGCCATCGCTGGCCGCTGCATCGTATTGCGGCATGGTCGGGTTGTCGGCGAGGTGTTCACCGACGCGACAGACCGCGCGAAACTCGCCGCCATGATGGTCGGTGGCGAGGTTGCCATGCCGAAAGCCGAACCGCGCGAGGCGGGCCCCGTGCTTCTTCAGCTGGAGCAGGTGACGACGCCGGACAAAGGTGCATCACCCGGGCTGAAGCAGGTCAATCTGGCCCTGCGTCGCGGCCAGATCGTCGGTCTTGCGGGCGTGTCCGGCAATGGCCAGACCGCGATTGCCGATCTCGTCTCCGGCCTCGCCCGGCCTGCAAGCGGACGTCTGATCGTTTCGGATAAGCCGGTCGATAAATGGTCGCCGCGTCAGGCCTTGGGGCATGGCATCGCCCGCATTCCGGAAGATCGCCACAAAACCGGAACGATTGCAGACTTTACTTTATCCGAAAACGCCATTCTCGAACGCTACGCAAATCCGGAATTCAGCCGAGCCGGCTGGATGAACTGGCGCGCCGCCGAAGCCTTCGCCCGCAATATCATCGCGAAATACGACGTCCGCTGCCCGGGCCCCGATAGTCGCATCCGGCTTCTGTCAGGCGGCAATATGCAGAAGCTCATTCTGGGGCGCGTGCTGGAACCAGTTCCGCAAATCATTCTCGCAAACCAGCCGGTGCGCGGGCTCGATGTCGGCGCCATCGCCTATATCCACGCGCAATTGATCGCGGCACGCGATGCCGGTGCCGCCGTGCTCCTGATCTCGGAAGATCTGGACGAGATCACGAGCCTTGCCGACGTCATCCATGTGATTTCGGAAGGCCGCCTCAGTCCCGGCTTTCCGCGGTCGAGCAAAACCCCCGCCGAACTCGGCCTCTGGATGGCAGGGCAGGGCTTTGAAAGGGTCGAGCATGCGGCTTGAACCGATACCCAATCCCTCGCTTGCCCGCCGCATCGGCTTTCCTGCGGCAGCCTTGGCCGCCACGATTATAACCGCGTCGATCTTGGCGATGATTGCGGGTGCCGATCCGTTCAAAATCCTTGGCTTGATCGTGAAAGGAGCGGCGGGGTCAAAGTTTGCGGCGCTTGAAACGCTCAACCGAGCAACACCGCTGATTTTCACGGGCCTTGCCATCGCTGTCGCGTTCCGGGCGAAACTCTGGAATATCGGCGCCGAGGCTCAGCTCTATGCCGGTGCAATCGTCGCCGTGCTTCTTGGCACCGGTGCAATCGGGGCGCCCTTTGTCTTGCCTGTGACGGCGATAGCCGCCATGCTCGTGGGCGCGCTGGTGCTGCTGGGGCCTGTTCTCCTTAAAACCCGCCTCGGCGTTGACGAAGTCGTCACAACCTTGCTTTTGAATTTCATCATGCTCCTCTTCGTCAGCTATCTGCTGGAAGGTCCGCTCAAAGATCCGATGGGGATGGGGTGGCCTAAATCGACAGCGTTGGTGAAGGAGGCGAGACTGCCCCGCATTGTCGACGGACTTCGCCTGCATTGGGGCTTTGGTCTCGCCTTGATTGCGGCGTGTATCGTCTGGGTAATCCAGAAGCGGACCACGCTGGGGTTCGAAATGCGGGCCGTGGGCGCCAATCAGGGTGCCGCGCGTTTCGCGGGGATGCCGGTCAACACCGTGCTGATCCAATCGGCACTTCTCTCCGGCGGGTTGGCAGCGCTTGCGGGTTGGTCGGAGGTCGCGGGTCTCAAAGGTCATCTCAGCCTCGATCTGTCCCCCGGCTTCGGCTATAGCGGCATTATCGTTGCCATGCTTGCCATGCTGAACGCGTTGGGCGTCATCATCGCCGCCCTGTTTGTTGCGGGCATCTTCGTCGGGTCCGACAGTATGAGCCGGGCCGCTGACGTCCCGACCTATATCGCCGATATGCTTCTCGCACTGTCGCTCCTGTTCATGGTGTTGGCCGTTCTTTTGGCACGGTTCAGGGTGGTGCGCGGATGAGCGAACTGTTTGACATCCTCGTTTCCGCCGGGTTCTGGGCTGCCGTGATCCGCATCGCATCGCCGCTGATTTTTGCAACCATCGGTGAGCTCATCTGCGAGCGTGCCGGTGTCCTCAATCTCGGGATCGAGGGCATTATGGTCATCGGAGCCTTCACCGGCTGGCTGGCTGTCTATCAGGGAATGCCGCTTTGGGCCGGTGTCGGCGTGGCAATGGGAGCCGGCATGTTGTTTGGTCTTCTGCACGCCACATTGACGGTACCCTTCGGACTGTCCCAGCACGTTGTCGGGCTCGGAATTACGTTGCTGGCAACATCGACAAGCTCGTTTGCCTACCGGCTCGTTCTGCCCGAGGTGACAAGCCCGCCGAAAATCGAGCCGTTTCAACCACTCCCGATCCCCTTTCTCTCTGATATTCCGGTGCTCGGCGAGGCCTTGTTCTCGCAAACCGCGTTGACCTATCTCGCCTTTGCCGTCGCGATCCTTGTTGCATGGGTGCTGTTCCGAACGCCGCTCGGCCTCGCCGTGCGGGCCACGGGCGAAAACCCGTCAGCCGTCGAGGCGCAGGGACTGTCGGTCACCGGCATCCGGATGGGTGCCGTCATCCTTGGATCAGGCTTGATGGCCGTCGGCGGTGCCTTTCTCACTTTATCCGCCTTCTCGTCATTTTACTTCGAGATGGTCAATGGTCGTGGCTGGATATGCATCGCCTTGGTCGTGTTCGGCGCGTGGAGACCCGGCAAAGCCGTATTGGGCGCGATCCTGTTCGCCGCCTTCGATGCTTTGCAGATCAGGCTCCAGCAAACGCCGATTGGCGCGTTGCTGCCCTATCAGATATTCCTGATGGCACCCTATTTCATGTCAATTCTGGCCCTGATTCTGATGTCCCGCCGGGCAGAAGTGCCGGCGTCGCTGATGGTTCCCTACAACAAAGGAGAGCGTTGATGTTTGATCTTCTGGTCAAAGGCGGCACACTGCCGGACGGCTCAATCGCCGATATTGCAATTACGGGCGACAGGATCGCCGCCGTGGGCCAACTTGATGCCCCGGCTGTCCGGACCATTGATGCAAGCGGTGACTTGGTCAGCCCGCCCTTTGTCGATCCGCATTTCCATATGGACGCAACCCTGTCCTATGGTCTGCCGCGCGTGAATGCCAGCGGCACGCTGATCGAGGGCATCAGCCTGTGGGGCGAATTGCGTGAAATCGCAACCGTCGACGAGATGGTCGAGCGCGCCGTGCGCTACTGCGACTGGGCAGCCTCCATGGGGCTTCTGGCGATCCGGACCCATGTCGACACAACGCCCGAACATCTGCGTGGCGTTGACGCGATGCTCGAAGTAAAACGCCGCGTCGCCCCCTATCTCGAACTGCAATTGGTCGCTTTTCCGCAGGACGGGCTCTACCGCGCGAAGAATGGGCGGGAAAATCTCATTCGTGCGTTGGATCGCGGCGTCGATATTGTGGGCGGCATCCCGCATTTCGAGCGGACGATGGAGGAGGGGATGGAATCCGTCAAAGACGTCGCCCGTATCGCCGCCGACCGTGGGTTGATGCTCGATATCCACTGCGACGAAACCGATGACCCGATGAGCCGTCATGTCGAAACAATGGCGGCGGAAGTAACCCGCCACGGCCTCGGCGTGCGTGCGGCCGGCAGCCATCTCAGTTCAATGCACTCGATGGATAATTATTATGTCTCCAAGCTGCTGCCACTGATTGCTGAAAGTGAGATGACAGTAATCCCGAACCCGTTGATCAACATCACGCTTCAGGGACGGCACGACACCTACCCCAAGCGCCGCGGTCTCACCCGCGTCAAGGAGATGCAGGCACTCGGAATTACGGTGGGGTGGGGGCAGGATTGCGTCCTCGATCCTTGGTATTCTCTCGGAACGGGCGACATGCTCGACGTCGCATTCATGGGCATGCACGTCGCGCAGATGACCCATCCGGCAGAAATGGCACGGTGTTTCGAGATGGTAACGCAAACCAACGCCCGCATCATGAATCTCGAAGGCTATGGCCTGAAGGTTGGCGATCTCGCCTCGCTCGTCGTCATCGACGCCGATAACCCCACCGAGGCCCTCAGATTGCGTCCTGATCGCCTCTTTGTCGTCTCCCGCGGAAAAGTCATTGTCGAGCGCGCACGCAATGATGCCCGTCTTTCCATAGCAGGGCGCCCGGGCAGTGTTCGGCGTCGGTTCGGGGGTAGCTAACGGGGAAAACCGTTTCCCCGTCAATGCACAGTGCCGTCCGCCTCAGCCTCGATGGCTTCCATTTCCGCATCCGACAAGCCGAAATGATGGCCGATTTCATGGACGAGGACATGCGTGATCACATGGCCGAGCGTTTCCTCGTGCTCCGCCCAGTAATCAAGGATCGGACGCCGGTAGAGCCACACCGCATTCGGAATTTGCCCGGTCTCCGGCACCGCGCCCGCTTCCGTGAGTCCCATTCCCTGAAAGAGCCCGAGAATATCAAACGGCGTCTCGCATTCCATTTCTTCCAGCACATCTTCCGCCGGAAAATCCTCGATCAGAATAACAAGGTCCTCGCAAAGCGCTCGAAATTCATCGGGCAGTCGCGCAAACGACTCCGCGGCCAGATCCTCGAAGGCAGCAAGATCGGGGGCAGTGAGAGTTCTGAAATTGGTCATTTTCGTCTGCCTCACCCCAAAATCTTTATCAGTAACGATCCCGCAAGAAACACGAAGAACACCGCACCCAACCCGCGGCCGATACGCTTCCCCCACATTTCGACCGGATCATCCGAGGGAGTATCAGCGCCCGACATATGCCTGGCCATGCGCGCAATGGCCGATGTGCCGAGCGTATCGCGGTCGGCGGCAAGGCGCGCAAGATCGCGCTGCGCCCGCTTCGATGCCTCGTTTGGCTCTACGACCACGTTCTTACATCAACGAAATGGCCCGCAATCGCCGCCGCAGCCGCCATAACCGGCGATACCAGATGCGTGCGGCCCTTGAAGCCCTGACGGCCTTCGAAATTCCGGTTCGAGGTTGATGCGCAACGCTCGCCCGGAGCCAGCTTGTCCGCATTCATCGCCAGACACATCGAGCACCCTGGCTCGCGCCAGTCAAACCCTGCCGCCTTGAAAATCCTGTCGAGGCCTTCCTGCTCGGCCTGCTGCTTCACAAGGCCCGAACCCGGCACGATCATCGCCGACACGGTTGAGGCCACCTTCTTGCCTTCGACAGCCTTTGCCACGGCGCGCAAATCCTCGATACGACCATTCGTGCAGGAGCCGATAAACACCCGGTCGAGCCGGATATCTTCGATGCGCTCGCCGCCCTTCAGGCCCATATAATCGAGCGCGCGGGCAATCGCCGCCTTTTTCTGGTCGGAGTGGCCGTCTTCCGGACGCGGCACAACGCCCGTGATCGACACGACATCCTCGGGACTAGTGCCCCAGGTCACAATCGGCGGCAATGCGGCGGAGTCGAGCCGGATTTCCCGGTCGAAATGCGCGCCTTCATCGGTCACAAGCGTTTCCCAATAGGCCCGCGCCATGTCCCAAGCCATGCCCTTCGGCGCCTTCGGGCGTCCAATTAGATAGGCATAGGTCTTCTCGTCGGGCGCAACCAATCCGGCACGCGCCCCGCCTTCGATCGACATGTTGCAAACGGTCATGCGGCCTTCCATCGAGAGCGCGCTGATCGCCTCGCCGGCATATTCCATCACATGGCCCGTGCCACCTGCGGTACCAATTTCGCCGATAATCGCGAGAATGATATCCTTCGCCGTCACGCCGTTCGGCAATTTTCCGTCCACCGTGATGCGCATATTCTTGGCCTTGGACTGGATCAACGTCTGAGTTGCAAGCACATGCTCCACCTCCGATGTGCCGATCCCGTGCGCCAGCGCGCCAAACGCACCATGCGTCGAGGTATGGCTGTCACCGCACACAATCGTCGTGCCCGGCAGCGTAAAGCCCTGCTCCGGCCCGATAATGTGGACAACGCCCTGTCGTTTATCCAATTCGTTGAAATATTCTATCCCGAATTCGCGGGCATTCTCCGCCAGAGCCGCCACTTGCGTTGCAGCTTCGGGGTCTGAAATGCCATGCGACCGGTCGGAGGTCGGTACATTATGGTCAACAACGGCCAGCGTCTTTTCCGGCGCGCGCACCCTGCGATTGGTCATCCGCAAGCCCTCAAAAGCCTGCGGGCTAGTCACCTCGTGCACGAGATGCCGGTCAATATAGAGCAGGCAGGTGCCATCCGGTTGGGTATCGACAACATGGTCGTCCCAGATCTTGTCGTAAAGCGTGCGCGGAGCGGAGGAATTGGCCATGATGTCACCTTGAAACCTGTTGTCTCAGGGATATGCCATCGGTTATGATGGTTGTTCAATCAAAAATTCGATTTGATGCCGACAAAATAAAAAAGCGCGATCTGAGCCGCGCTTTTTCTGCCGTCTAATCGGGGAGATTTGGGCCGGAAAATCAGGCCTTGTCTTCGATCCCGTGTCCCGTCTTGCGCTCGACGATACGGGCCGATTTGCCGCGACGATCACGCAGATAATAGAGCTTTGCGCGCCGCACCTTGCCGCGACGGATCACTTTGATCGAGTCGATCATCGGCGAATACACCGGGAAAACGCGCTCGACGCCTTCGCCGTATGAAATCTTGCGAACGACGAAGTTCTCGTTGATGCCGCCGCCATTGCGCGCAATGCAAACGCCTTCATAAGCCTGAACGCGGCTGCGCTCGCCTTCGACTACCTTCACATTGACCTGAATCGTATCGCCGGGCTGAAAATCCGGAATCGGACGGATTGCTGCAAGTTTTTGAGCCTGTTCGTGCTCAAGCTGTTGAATAATATCCATGTTCTTCTCCTGCCGTTTGGCTCTTTCGGATCGGTGATCCTTGAACCAGCGTTTCGGCGCGCTGTTTTCAGTTGAAGGCGGGTTAGTACAGGATCATCGCCCGCTTGTCGACTCAACTCTCTGGAAAAACTTGCGCATGAAGTCCTTGCTTGAGCCGGTCTCTTCTCTATTGTTTGTACTGACCTGTGATTTTCTCAAACAACCCGACTCGACGGAGCCCAAAGTGCCACTTCACCCCGAAATTACCGCACTGATCAAGCTTCAAGGCCAGTGGGTCGTTGATAACAAGGTTCCCCCACGTGCGGAACAAAGTTTTGCGGACATGCGCCGCTGGGGCAGGGCGCAATTGCCGCTGAAAAACACCATCGAAACCCGCGCAGGCGTCACCTTCGAGGATATCTCCCTTCCGGCGCGCGGCGGCGAACGCCGCGTCCGGGTCTATCGGCCCGATTCTGGCACGTCGCTGCCGACGATCATCTTCATCCATGGCGGCGGCTATGCCGTCGGCGGCATCGAGGATACCCATCACGAGACCTTGCGTCTGGCCGCGTCCATTCCCGCCAATGTCGTCTCGATCAGCTATCGCCTTGCCCCCGAACATCCTTGGCCCGCAGGCATTGATGACTGCGAGGACATTCTCTCCGCCATCGCTGCGGGTGCCATTCCCGGCGTCGCGCGGGAGCGTATCGCGGTCGGCGGCATCAGTGCCGGGGCGGGTCTAGCGGTCGCGATGGCGCAGCGCGCTTTGGCCAAGGGCCGTTCCCCGATTGATCTCCTGATCCTGATGAGCCCCTGGCTCGATATGACTGGCACCCTCCCGTCGGTTGATGTTTTCGGCACCGGCTATTTCCTCGAAAAGCCGTCGCTTGCCAGCTTCACCAACGCCTATCTCGGCAGTGGCGTCGCGGCTGATCACTCCGAATTGTCACCGGCCCGCCACCCTGTTCCCGCACATTGGCCGCAAACCATCCTGTTGAGCGCTGAGTGCGACCCGCTCGCCGATGATGCCGCCCTTTTCGCCCGCCGCCTTGCCGAAAGTGATATCGCCCACGCATGGCGCGTCGCCCGCGGCATGACGCACGCATTTCACGCGTGGGTCGGTCAGGTTCCCGCAGCTAGTCCCGAAACCGACTGGATGGATGCCCGCATCCGCGCCTGGGCCGAAGGCCGCTCCGTCACCGAATAACAAGGGACAACACCATGACCGGCAAGTCGCCCGAGACACTCCGCAGTCACCGCTGGTTCGGCGCGGATGATCTGCGTTCCTTCGGCCACCGCTCGCGCGCCTTGCAAATGGGCCATCGCTACGAAGACTTCATGGGCAAGCCCGTGATCGCCATCGTCAATACGTGGAGCGAGATCAATCCCTGCCACACCCATCTGCGAACCCGCGCGGAAGAGGTCAAACGCGGCGTCTGGCAAGCGGGCGGGTTTCCGGTCGAATTGCCCGCGCTCTCGCTCTCCGAGAACATGGTCAAACCCACCACCATGCTCTACCGCAATTTTCTCGCCATGGAGACCGAGGAGCTTTTGCGCTCCCACCCTGTTGATGGTGCGGTACTTCTGGGCGGCTGCGATAAAACCACGCCCGGCCTCATCATGGGCGCAACCAGCATGAATATTCCCGCCGTCTTTTTACCCGCAGGGCCGATGCTGCGCGGCAATTGGGGCGGCAAAGAATTGGGCTCCGGCTCCGATGTCTGGAAATACTGGGCGGAAAAGGAAGCAGGCAAAATCACCGAAGCCGATTGGCGCGAAATGGAGCAGGGGATCGCCCGCTCCTTCGGCACCTGCATGACAATGGGCACAGCCTCGACAATGACCGGCATCGCCGAGATTCTCGGCCTCACGCTCGCGGGAGCTGCCTCCATTCCCGCCGCCGATTCCGGCCATACCCGCATGGCGGTCCAATGCGGCGTCACCATCGTCGGTATGGTCTGGCGCGATGCCACCCCGAAAAGCATCCTCACGCGCAATTCCTTCGAGAATGCTATCCTCGCTTTGATGGCGATGGGCGGCTCCACCAATGGCATTATTCACGTCATCGCCATGGCGCGTCGCGCGGGCATCGCCCTCGAACTGGCCGATTTCGAGCACCTGTCAACCAAGGTTGGCGTCATTGCCAATCTCAGGCCCTCGGGCGCGCTCCTGATGGAGGATTTCTTCTACGCAGGCGGCTTCCCCGCCTTCTTCAAACAACTCCTGCCCCTCCTGCACGAAACCGAGCTCACCGTCACTGGCGAGACGATCAAGACGCGCTATTCGGACGCCAAAATCTGGAATGACGACGTTATCCGCCCGCTCGACAAGCCGATTGCGGCGGGCGGCAGCATCGCCGTTCTCAAAGGCAATCTCGCCCCGCGCGGTGCCGTCATGAAACCCGCCGCGGCAGAGGCGCGACTGACCCGCCACACCGGCCCCGCCATCGTGTTCGACGATTACGACTCGATGATGAAAGCTGTCAACGATGAAACGCTCGATGTCACCGCCGATCACGTCATGGTCTTCCGCAATGCCGGGCCTGTCGGCGGGCCGGGCATGCCCGAATGGGGCATGCTGCCAATCCCGAAAAAGCTCCTCAAACAGGGCGTGCGCGACATGGTGCGCATTTCCGATGCGCGCATGAGCGGCACAAGCTACGGCGCGTGCATTCTCCATGTCGCGCCGGAAGCCGCCATTGGCGGCCCCCTCGCCATCGTCCGCACGGGCGACCTGATCACCGTCGATGTCGCACAACGCCTTCTGCGCCTCGATATCCCCGAGGCCGAAATCGCCGCCCGCCTCGCCGCCTGGCAACCAACCCCGCGCCCGACCCCACGCGGCTATATCCGCCTCCACGCCGCCCATGTCACACAGGCGGACCAAGGCTGCGATTACGATTTCCTCGAAGGCACAGACCCCATCCCCGAACCGGAAATCCACTGAAACGCGGCACGTGATGTCAGATCACTTCCATTTGGGGCAACGTACATGAACGTGCTTCCGCTATAATCCAGTCAGCGAAGCACCTCACTTCGGGGCGCTCGAGGGTTTCCGGCATCGAAACCAGATCATATCCCATATCCGTATCAACAGAAAAACCAAAAGGGTTCACCAGCAGCCCGGCTGATATAATGTCATTCAGTACGGACAGGCTCCCCAGTATGACGCCCTGTCCCGCTACGGCTGATTGCACGAGAAGGTTATAATCACTGAAGAAAATGCCGTTCCGTCGGTTGCCAGCTGTCACACCCGCTCTTTCGAGCCAGCTTTCCCAGCTCATCCATTTGCGTGTCATCGACGTCGGGCTCAGTGCCGACATGTCCCAATGCAGCAGCGTGGCATTCTCGAGGTCCTGCAACTGGCTCAACCGGGGCCTGCCTGTTGCGAGAGCAGGGCTACAAAAAACACCAAGGCGTTCGTCAAATAGCCGGTGGGCAACAAGCGGTGCATCATGCTTCTTGCTGAAGCGCAGGGCAATATCGGCATCGCCGTGCGCCAGATTGGTGATCTCCAGCGAGGAATTGATGAGGACGTCAATCTCGGAATTGACCGCGCGAAAGCGATCGAGCCGCGGCACGAGCCACGCTGTTGCGAAAGAGGGTTCAGCCGAGACGATCAAGCGTTGCCTGTCACTCTGCTTGCGCATGCGCTCGACGGCCTTTGCCAAGTGTGAAAATCCGGCAGTAAGGTCCTCGCGGGCCGACAATCCGAACGACGTCAAGGCAAGCCCCCGGCCACTGCGTTTCACAAGGGAATGTCCGACCGCTTCCTCCAGCTTGCCAACGAGTTGCTTCACCGCTGCGGGGGTGACGCGGAGCTCGGCAGCCGAATGGGCGAAGTTCAGATGGCGGCACACTGCCTCGAAGGCGCGCAGGGCATTCAGAGAGGGCATCCAATCCGGCATAAGGTTAGTTTAGCTTAAGGTTAGCGTCAGGACAAATGAATTGCGCGAGCAGTCAAAGATAAGGCATCATCGGCGAAACGATGAGAGTGCATCGGGAGACAAAAATGACAAATTCTATCCATTCTGATCGGCTGAACACGGTTCGCGTTGGCGCTCGCCGTTTCGAAACCTCGCCCTTTCAGCAAAAATGGCTCAATACTGAAACAATCATGGGTGTCTATGCCGGGCGTTACTACAGCGTTTTCAACGGCGAGGACGTGGAGGACGGCTATTGGACGCTGCGCCGCAAGGCTGTGCTCTATGATGTCCCCGAAAGACCGGTCGAGATCAGCGGGCCGGATGCCGAGCGATTTCTCGATTATGTTTTCGCCCGGCGCATTTCCACCCTGAAGCAGGGACGTGGTCGATATGCAATCGCATGCAGCCACGATGGCGGCCTGTTTATGGACGGCGTTCTCTTCAGGTTGGCGGACCAGCGCTATTGGTATGTCCAGCCCGATGGCGCGCTGGAGACATGGCTTCTCGCCCACAGCAAGGGCTTCAACGTCACTGTCAGCGATCCCCACTCGCGTGTGTTGCAAATCCAGGGGCCGTCATCCTTCGCGATCATGCAGGCGGCGACAGATGGTAAACTGACGGACAAAATGGGATATTTTCATTCGGATTTCTTCACCATCGCGGGACAGCAGGTCTATGTTTCGCGTACGGGTTGGACGGGTGAGCGCGGCTACGAGGTCTACACGCAGGGCACCGCGACGGATTGCGATAAGCTGTGGAATCATCTGATGGCGGTCGGGGAGCCGCACGGAATGAAGTTTGGCTCGATCTCCTCCATGGAAATTCGCCGTATCGAGGCCGGCATCCTCGACAATGGAACCGATTTTGACCTCACCATGACACCTTTCGATGCGGGCTTGGGCGCGTTTATCGACATCGACAAGACGGATTTCATCGGGCGCGAGGCGCTTCTATCGAGGCAGAGCGGCACAAAGCGGTTATTCGGCTTGAAGTGCCTGAAGGGAATTCCGAGCTACAAGGAGCCTGTCACTGAGGGCGACAAGGTGGTCGGTCACGTCACCGCTGGCGCTTGGTCACCCTATCTCAAATCCGGTATCGGCTATGTATGCTTCAGAGCGCCGGGCCCTTGGGCCGGTCGCAAGTTGACGGTCCAGACCGCCGGAGGAATGAGGGCCGAATGCAAGATCCTCGAACTTCCCTTCTATGACTCCGAAAAACTCATCCCTCGCGGCCTCGACACCATGATCCCGTAATTTGAACGCGCTGGCGGACTTCTGCACGCCAGCGCACCTTCAAGGCCAAGATTTCAGCCAACGAGTAAACGGGCTGTCATCAATTCCGATAGCACCCGATCCCTCAAATATGAATCGCCCGCTTCTCGACGCCCATTGCGGCTTCTTTCACGGCTTCCGACATTGTCGGATGCGCATGGCATGTCCGCGCCAGATCTTCCGACGATCCGCCGAATTCCATCAGCACCGCGACTTCATGGATCAGATCACCCGCGCCTGCGCCAATAATATGCGCGCCGAGCACGCGGTCGGTTGCGGCGTCCGCCAGCACTTTCACAAATCCGTCCATATGACGCGTGGCCCGCGCCCGTCCATTCGCGGTGAACGGAAATTTGCCGACAGCATAGGCGATGCCCGCCGCTTTCAGCTCTTCCTCGGTTTTGCCGATGCTCGCAATTTCCGGCATTGTGTACACAACGCCCGGAATAACATCATAATTCACATGGCCCGCCTTGCCCGCAATGATCTCGGCCACGGCCACGCCCTCATCCTCCGCCTTGTGCGCCAGCATCGGCCCGCGTACCACGTCACCCAGCGCATAAATCCCCGCGACATTTGAGCGGAAATGCGCGTCAATCACAATCTTGCCGCGCTCCAGCGCCACGCCCGCGGCTTCGAGCCCCAACCCTTCCGTATAGGGCCGTCGACCGATCGCCACGAGCACGATATCGGTCTCGATGCTCTTCAAAGCTCCGCCCGCCGCCGGCTCCACCGTCACAGTCGCACCCTTTTTCCCGGCCTCCACCTTGGTGACTTTTGATCCGAGATGGAACGTCACACCCTGCTTCGCGAGAATACGCTGGAACTGTTTGGCAATCTCGCCATCCATCCCCGGCAGGATGCGGTCGAGATATTCCACCACCGTCACCTCCGTCCCGAGCCTGCGCCAGACCGAGCCGAGTTCAAGCCCGATCACGCCCGCGCCGACAATCAGCATCCGCTCCGGCACTTTCTCCAGTGTCAGCGCGCCGGTCGAGGTCACGATGGTTTTCTCGTCAATCGTCACGCCCGGCAGCGGCGTCGAGTCCGACCCGGTCGCGATCACGATATTCGTCGTCTCGAGCGTCTGCGTCGTCCCGTCCGCCACCGTCACCAGCACCTTGCCCGGCGCCGCAATGCTGCCCGTCCCGATAAAGCTGTCCACCTTGTTTTTCTTCAGCAGAAACGCCACGCCCTGCACATTCGCCGCAACTGTGTCGTCCTTGTGTTTCATCATGGCAGGCAGATCGAGCTTCGGCGTGCCGATCTTGATTCCAAGCGCCTCGAAACCGTGCCCCGCTTCCTCGAACATATCGGAGGCATGCAGCAGCGCCTTCGACGGAATACACCCGATATTCAGACACGTGCCGCCAAACGTCGTGCGTTTCTCGATAATAGCCGTCTTCAGCCCCAACTGCGCCGCGCGGATCGCACAGACATAGCCACCCGGCCCGGAGCCGATAATGATGAGATCGTACGACATTTCTAATTCTCCTGCCTGTTATTCGGCGGCGAGCAAACTTGCTGCATATTCCCGGGCCATGGCATTCACAGACAGGTTTTCCAGTTCGATCCGTGTCGCATCAGCGCACAAATCGATTTCGTGCCCCGGATCATCCAGAGCCCAGCCGAAACGGCGACCACCCTGGTCAATATTAACCTGTGAAAACAGGTGCGGATTTTTGAGCGGCGCGAAAAGCCCATTCTCTCGGATAAGCGCCGAAAAGTCATAGGCACCCGAAAATCCGTCATCAAAAGTAATCAGCAGTCGGGGATACTGCGCTGCATCTATTGATGTGATCCTGTATTTCATTTGATCATGCCTCCCGTATAACGCCCGGCACGGATTTCTTCCCAGATATAGGATACCTGCCGTTGGTTCGCAATGAGCCATGCCCTTACCGCTTGTAGTCGTGCAGCAGGAAGTTTTCCTTCAAGGAGATCACCTGTCGCAATTGAAATCATTGCATCATTTTCCGCAAAGATCGCATGCAGATGGGGTGGCAAGTGGTCTTTTGGATAGATCACGAGCCTCACTCCGTTAATGATGGCAATGGTCGGCAAAGCTCACAAATCCAGCACGAGCCTCGCCGGATCCTCCAGCGCTTCCTTCACCCGCACGAGGAAGGTCACCGCCTCCTTGCCGTCGACGATCCGGTGATCATAAGACAGCGCCAGATACATCATCGGCCTGATCTCGATCTTGCCCACCACAACCACCGGCCGTTCCTGGATCTTGTGCATCCCCAGAATGCCCGATTGCGGCGCGTTCAAAATCGGTGTCGACATGAGCGAGCCGTAAATTCCGCCATTCGTGATCGTGAACGTACCGCCCTGCATTTCCTCGATTTTGAGCTGCCCGTCCCGCGCCCTTTTGCCATAGTCCGCAATCGTCTTCTCGATCCCCGCAAGCGAGAGCGTATCGGCGTCGCGCAGCACCGGCACAACAAGCCCCTTATCGGTGCCAACCGCAATGCCGATATGGTAATAATTCTTGTAAACGAGGTCTGTGCCGTCAATCTCGGCATTGACCGCCGGAATTTCTTTCAGTGCCTGCGTGCACGCTTTCACGAAGAAACTCATAAAGCCGAGCTTCGCCCCGTGCTTCTTCTCGAACACGTCCTTGTATCTGTTCCGAAGTGCCATCACCTCGCCCATATCGACCTCGTTGAAGGTCGTCAGCATCGCCGCCGTGTTCTGGGCATCCTTGAGACGCCGCGCAATGGTCTGCCGCAGTTTCGTCATGCGGACGCGCTCTTCGCGTGTCCCGTCTAGAGGCGCGGAAGGCGCACGAACTGCAACTGGGGTAGCAGGTGCCGGAATCGCAGCAGGCACCGCGATCACTGCAGGCGCGGCTTGGGCTGCCAGCATATCGCCCTTGGTCACCCGTCCGTCCTTGCCGCTTGCCACCACATGAGCCGGATCAATCCCCGTCTCCGCCGCGAGCCGCGCAACCGCAGGCCCATGATCTGCTGGAGCTGAAACACTGGGAGTAGCCGCCGCCTTTGGCACTTCGGCCGCCTTCGGTGCCGCCGCAACGCTTGCTGCACCTTCGGTAATCGCACCCAACAACGCGCCAACGCCGACTGTTTCGCCGTCCTTTGCCGTAATTTCCGACAAAATTCCCGATGCCGGGGCATTCACTTCAAGCGTCACCTTGTCGGTTTCAAGCTCCACCAAAGGCTCATCCGCCGTCACAGCGTCGCCGGGCTTCTTGAACCATTTGCCGATGGTTGCTTCGGATACGGACTCACCAAGGGTGGGAACGCGGATATCGGTTGCCATGTCTTCAATCCTTTGCCGTCTGAAAATTAGGCCGCGAAGGCCTCGTCGAGGAATGCCTGAAGTTGCGCCAGATGCTTCGACATCAGGCCCGTTGCGGTCGCAGCCGAGGCCGGACGTCCCACATAACGCGGACGCTTCACCTTCGCGCCGGTCTGCTCCAGCACCCAGGCGAGATAGGGCTCCACGAATGTCCAGGAGCCCATATTCTTCGGTTCTTCCTGACACCACACGATTTCCGCGTTCTTGAACCGCGAAAGCTCGTTCACCAGCGCCTTGAGCGGGAACGGATAGAGCTGCTCGACGCGCAACAGATACACATCGTCAATGCCGCGCTTCTCCCGGTCCTCGTAAAGATCGAAATAGACCTTGCCGGTACACAGAACCACCCGTCTTATCTTGCTGTCCTTGGCGAGTTTGATCTTCTCGCCCTTCAAATATTGCGCATCATCCCACAGGATCCGGTGGAACGACGTCCCTTCCGCCATCTCGTCAAGGCGCGAAACAGCACGCTTGTGCCGCAGCAATGATTTCGGTGTCATCAGGATCAGCGGCTTGCGGAACTCCCGCTTCAACTGCCGCCGCAGAATGTGGAAATAGTTCGCGGGCGTCGAGCAATTTGCAACCTGCATATTGTCCTCCGCGCACATCTGCAGAAAACGCTCAAGCCGCGCCGAGGAATGCTCCGGTCCCTGTCCCTCATAGCCATGCGGCAAGAGGCAGACGAGACCGGACATACGCAGCCATTTGCGTTCGCCGGACGAGATGAACTGGTCGAACAAGACCTGCGCGCCATTGGCAAAATCGCCAAACTGCGCTTCCCACAGCGTTAAAGCGTTCGGCTCGGACAGTGAATAGCCATATTCGAACCCGAGCACGGCCTCTTCCGAGAGCATCGAATTGATCACCTCGTAGCGGCCCTGTCCTTCACGGATATGGCTCAGAGGCTTGTAGCGACGCTCGTTTTCCTGATCGATCAACACCGAATGCCGCTGCGAGAACGTCCCGCGCTCGACATCCTGCCCCGAAAGCCGCACGCGATTGCCGTCATTCAGCGTCAGCGCGAAAGCAAGCGACTCGCCCGTCGCCCAGTCAATGCCTTCGCCCGTATCAATCGCCTTGCGGCGGTTTTCGAGGAACCGCAGAATTGTCTTATGGGCGTTGAAATCGGACGGAACATCGGTCATTTTGCGCCCGATTTCCTTCAGCAAGGCAATCGATGCGCCGGTTTCGCCACGCCGCGCATCATCTTGGGTGCTGGCAACGGCTTTCAAGCCGGCCCAACGGCCGTCAAGCCAATCGGCCTTGTTCGGCTTGTAGGCCTGTCCCGCCTCGTATTCGGCTTCCAAACGCGCCCGCCAGTCCGCTTTCATCTTCTCGGCTTCGCCTTCGGTGATCACACCTTCGGCAATCAGCTTTTTCGAGTAGATTTCCAGCGTCGTCGCTTGCTGGCGGATTTTTTTGTACATCAGCGGCTGGGTGAAACTCGGCTCGTCGCCTTCATTGTGGCCGAACCGGCGATAGCAGAACATATCGATCACAACTGGCTTGTGGAACAATTGCCTAAACTCGACCGCCACCTTAACCGCAAACACGACGGCTTCCGGATCATCGCCATTCACATGGAAAATCGGCGCTTCGATCATCTTCGCCACATCGGAAGGGTAGGGCGATGATCGCGAGAACCGCGGATAGGTTGTGAATCCGATCTGGTTATTGATGATGAAATGGATAGAGCCGCCCGTCTTGTGCCCTTTCAGTCCCGAAAGGCCAAGGCACTCCGCCACCACACCCTGACCGGCAAACGCCGCATCGCCATGGATCAACAACGGCAGAACCTTGATCCGCTCGTCCGTATCACCGAGTTGGTCTTGTTTTGCGCGCACCTTGCCCAGCACCACCGGGTCGACGATTTCGAGATGCGACGGATTGGCGGTCAGTGACAGATGCACATTATTGCCGTCGAATATCCGGTCTGACGAGGCGCCAAGGTGATACTTGACATCGCCTGAACCTTCGACATCCGCTGGTGCGAACGAGCCACCCTTGAATTCATGAAAAATCGCGCGGTGCGGCTTGCCCATCACCTGCGCGAGTACGTTCAGGCGGCCGCGATGCGCCATGCCGAACACAATTTCCTGCACGCCGAGCGCGCCGCCACGCTTGATGATCTGCTCCAGAGCCGGAACCATGGATTCGCCACCATCAAGACCAAAGCGCTTCGTGCCGGTATATTTGACATCGATGAACTTCTCGAAGCCCTCCGCCTCGACAAGTTTGTTCAAAATGGCCCGCTTCCCTTCACGGGTGAAGGCGATTTCCTTGTCCGGCCCCTCGATACGCGCCTGTATCCACGATTTTTCGGCAGGCGTCGAAATATGCATGAACTCCCAGCCCAGCGTCGAGCAATAGGTGCGCCGCAAAATCGCGAGCATCTCGCGGATCGTCGCATATTCGAGACCGAGCACGAAATCGATGAAGATTTTCCGGTCCCAATCCGCCTCTGTGAATCCGTAGGAAGAGGGGTGCAGCTCTTCATGGTCTTTTTTAGCCTCAAGCTCGAGCGGGTCGAGTTTGGCATGCAGATGTCCGCGCATCCGGTAGGCGCGGATCATCATCAGCGCCCGGACGGAATCGCGCGTTGCCTGCTGCAAATCCGAGTGCGAAATGCCCGATCCCGCGCTCTCCGCCTTGCCCTTGAGCTTGTCGGTAACGATCTTTTCAACCGCGCCCCAATTGCTGTCGAGCGCCGAAACCAATTCGCCATTGGCTGTCACCGGCCAGTTCGGTTTTTCCCACGAGGCTCCTTTGGCGCTCTTTTCCACGGACGCAGGATCATCGGAAAGTTCGGCAAAAAACACCTGCCATTCCGCGTCAACCGAAGAAGGATCCTTCTCGTAGCGGGCCTGCAAGGCTTCGATATAATCGGCATTGCCGCCGTACAGAAACGATGTTTTCAGAAACGCTTCGTTTTGATCTTCGCGTGCCATGGTCCGTTCCTTAACCCTTCAACAATTCCACGAGCGTCTTGCCAAGCCGCGCAGGTGACGGCGAAACCCGGATGCCTGCCGCTTCCATTGCTGCAATCTTGTCTTCCGCGCCGCCCTTGCCGCCAGAAATGATCGCGCCGGCATGGCCCATCCGGCGTCCGGGAGGCGCTGTGCGGCCCGCAATAAAGCCCACAACCGGCTTTTTCCGGCCCCGCTTGGCTTCATCAATCAGGAATTGCGCCGCCTCTTCCTCGGCCGATCCGCCGATTTCGCCGATCATCACAATCGAATGCGTTGCCGGATCAGCGAGGAACATTTCGAGCATGTCGATGAATTCGGTGCCCTTCACAGGGTCACCACCAATGCCCACCGCCGTTGTCTGGCCGAGGCCTTCCTGCGTCGTCTGGAACACCGCCTCATAAGTCAGCGTGCCCGAACGCGACACAATACCGACATTGCCCGCCTTGAAAATATTGCCCGGCATGATGCCGATCTTGCAGGCCCCCGCCGTCATGACACCCGGGCAGTTCGGCCCGATCAGGCGTGATTTCGAGCCGGAAAGCGCGCGCTTCACCCGCACCATATCCAGCACCGGAATACCTTCCGTAATACACACAATCAGCGGCACTTCGGCCTGTATCGCCTCGCAAATCGCATCCGCCGCGCCTGCGGGCGGAACATAAATCACGGATGCATCGGCGCCCGTCGCCGCCCGCGCTTCGGCGACCGTATCAAACACTGGCAACCCGAGATGGACCGAGCCGCCCTTGCCGGGCGACGTGCCGCCAACGAGCTTCGTGCCATACGAAATCGCCTGTTCCGAATGGAACGTGCCGGTTTTGCCGGTAAAGCCTTGGGTCAGGAGCTTCGTATTGGCATCAATCAGAATAGCCATTAGCGCGCCTCCCTTACAGCCTTGACGATCTTCTTCGCGGCGTCGTCGAGGTCATCGGCGCCGATCACATTCAGGCCTGATTTCGAAATAATGTCCTTGCCGAGCTGCACATTCGTGCCTTCGAGCCTGACCACGAGCGGAACCTTCAGCCCGACTTCCTTGACCGCCGCGATCACGCCTTCCGCGATCACGTCGCACTTCATGATACCGCCGAAAATATTCACCAGAATACCCTGAACATTCGGGTCCGCCGTGATGATCTTGAATGCCGCCGTCACCTTTTCCTTCGAGGCACCTCCGCCGACATCCAGAAAATTCGCCGGAAATTCGCCATAGAGCTTGATGATATCCATCGTCGCCATGGCGAGGCCCGCGCCGTTCACCATGCAGCCGATCGTGCCTTCAAGCGCGATATAGGAGAGATCATATTTCGACGCCTCGATTTCCTTCGCGTCTTCTTCCGTCTCGTCGCGCAGCGCGACAATATCCGGATGCCGATACAGCGCATTCGAGTCGAATGTGATCTTGGCATCGAGACAGCGCAGATGCTGGTCCGCCGTGATGATCAACGGGTTGATTTCCAGCATGGCCATGTCTTTGGCAACAAAGGCGGTATAAAGTTGCTCGACGATAACGCCAGCTTCTTTCGCCAAATCTCCGCTCAATTTCAACGCCTTCGCAACCGCGCGGCCGTGATGCGGCATGATGCCGGTCGCGGGATCCACCGAGAAGGTGATGATCTTTTCAGGCGCTTCATGCGCCACCTCTTCGATATTCATGCCGCCTTCTGTCGAAACAACAAAGGCGACCCGCGCCGTTGCGCGATCCACCAGCATTGAGAGGTAGAATTCCTTGGCAATGGCCGAGCCGTCCTCGATATAGAGCCGGTTGACCTGTTTGCCGTTCGGTCCGGTCTGGATCGTCACCAGGGTATTGCCGAGCATCTGCGCGGAATAGGCTTTCACCTCGTCAATCGACTTCGCAACCCGAACACCGCCCTTGTCGCCGGCAGCGGCTTCCTTGAACTTGCCCTTGCCCCGTCCGCCGGCATGGATCTGCGATTTGACCACCCAGATCGGACCGCCCAGCGCCTTGGCCGCCGCTTCCGCCTCAGAGGCCTGCATGATCGCGCGGCCCTCCGACACAGGAACGCCGAACGCTTTCAGAACGGCCTTCGCTTGATATTCATGGATATTCATTTCTGTTTCCTTCGAGAAGTGCGATCAGGCAAGCGAGTAACCAAGTGTGACTGGCAAATGGGGATAGGATCTCGGATCACATAAGCCCTTTTCGCTACTCGCCATTCGTCATTCGCTACTCGCAAATTACTTAAGTGCCGGATTGATCACCTTGCACGCCTCGATCAGCCCCTGAACGGACGCCACCGACTTTGCGAAGGCTTCTTTCTCGTCCGGCTTCATCCTGAGCTTCACAATCCGCTCGACGCCCTTTTCGCCGATCACAATCGGCACGCCGACAAACATGTCCTTCACGCCATAGCCGTTTGCGAGATGGGCCGCGCAGGGCAGCACGCGCTTCTGGTCCTTCAGATAGCTCTCCGCCATCGCAATCGCTGCTGCCGCTGGCGCATAGAAGGCCGAACCTGTCTTGAGTAGATTGACGATCTCGCCGCCACCTTTCCGGGTCCGCTCGACAATCGTATCCAGACGCTCCTGCGTCGTCCATTTCATCTTGACGAGATCAGGCAGCGGAATGCCGGCCACCGTCGAATACCGCACCATCGGCACCATATCGTCGCCATGTCCGCCCAGCGTCATCGCCGAGACGTCCTTTACCGACACCTTGAATTCTTCTGCCAGAAAATACCGGAAGCGCGCCGAGTCGAGCACGCCCGCCATCCCGACAATCTTCTTCGGGTTGATGCCTGAAAACTTCTGCAGCGCCCACACCATCGCATCGAGCGGGTTGGTGATGCAGATCACAAACGCCTTCGGAGCATATTGCTTGATGCCCGCGCCAACCGCTTCCATCACCTTCAGATTGATACCCAGAAGATCATCGCGGCTCATGCCGGGCTTGCGCGGCACGCCGGCGGTGACAATCACCACATCCGCACCCGCAATCGCCTCATAGCTCGACGCGCCCTTGTACGACGCATCAAAACCGTCAACCGGCGAGGACTCTGCAATATCCAGCCCCTTGCCCTGCGGGACACCATCCGCAATATCGAAGAGGACAATATCACCCAGCTCTTTGAGCCCCGCGAGATGGGCAAGCGTGCCGCCAATCTGTCCTGAGCCCACCAATGCGATTTTCTTGCGCGCCATAAGGTCGTTCCTTGCACTTGATCTCGAATGTGATCCCGGACGATGCACCCGGGAGATGGTTCCCGTATCTTGCCACGGATTATGTTTCAAGTTCATGAATAGCCCCGAAATCGCAATAAACGAAAGTGGCGCCTTGTTCGAGATTTATAGAAAATAGAAAATTATTTTTTATTTACAATGATTTAAATCATTAAAATTAAAATTTTATCAGTCAGAAATTCGATTGAAAAAATGGTTACAAATTTCATAAATTGTCATTTGTAGCATTATCTTCACCCTGATCAGACGATTTCCATGCGAAATGCCGAGAGAATGGCTGTCAGTGTTGTGGCCAATCGGTTCTCAATATTCTTGCGACTGAGTCCGGCATCCAGCCGGATCGCGGAGGGCTGCAAAAACCGGAACAGTCCGTCCAGCAAAAGTATCATCGCGCGATCCCGATGCTTGATCTGCAACGCGCCTGATGAAATACCTTCCTCGAGAACACGGTCGAGCAGGGTGCGGATCCGGCTTCTATGCTGCCGCGCAATCGCCCGGTCTTCGTCGAAGGCATCGACAAACAAATCGAACAATTTTGGCTCCGTCTCCAGCCTGTCGCGATAGCTCCGCGCCAAAGCGATAAACAGCCGCTCCAATTTGTCGATCGCGGGATCAGGCGAATCGCTGACCTCCGTAATCAACGCCTCCAGCGGTCGCACCCACGCAGCCGTAATGGCATCCATCAGCGCCGTTTTCGACGGGAAATAGCGATACACATTCGCATGCGTCATCCCCGCTGTCTCCGCAATCGAGACTAACGTCGCCCGTTTCGCACCAAAACGGCGCACTTCATCCTGCGCAATGCCGAGAATTCGGGCCGCTATCGAATCTGTTGAGTGGTGAAGAGGCATGGGACGATTGACCAAACGGCGACAGGAAGAGCCCGACCACAGATCACATGGTCATACTCCGGAGAACAACAGTCTAGAAAACGGTACGCGATTGCTGCAAGTGGGTCTAAGGATAGTCCGTTCGGGAGTTGGCGGCAAATGGCTACGAGACGGGAGCACACGGTGCAGAAACCTCTTCCAAAACTGTCGGACCGTCCCGGAATCATCGGCTCTTTCGTGCGTTTGCTTGGCCCGGGTGTCATTGCCGGTGCCGCAGATGATGATCCCTCCGGAATCGCGACCTATTCCCAAGCGGGCGCCCAATTCGGCTTCAACCAGTTGTGGACGGTCATCCTCACCTTTCCGTTCATGGTCGCGATCCAGCTTGTCGCCGCCCGCATTGGCCGCGTCACCGGCAAGGGCGTAATCGCCAATGCCCGCACACTCTATCCGACCTCCGTCGTCTCCGTGCTCGTCGGCATGATCGTGATTGCCAACACGATCAATATTGCCGCCGATCTCGCCTCCATGGGCGCGGCGGTCAATCTGGTAATCGGCGGTCCCATTGCTCTCTATGCGCTCGGTTTTGGTCTCTTCTGTCTCGTCGCAGAAGTGTTCATCCCCTATCGCCGCTATGCCCATTTCCTGAAATGGCTCACCCTTGTCCTCTTCGTTTATGTCGCTGCTGTCCTCACCATTAATGTGCCGTGGGGTGAAGCTCTGTCCGCAACACTCCACCCCGATTTCTCATGGTCCAACGATTACCTTCTAACCATCGTCGCCGTCTTCGGCACCACCATCAGCCCCTATGTCTTTTTCTGGCAGACTGCTCAGGAAGTCGAAGACATGAAACTGAAGCGTGAAAAGCCCCTCCGCGATCAGGAGCGTGACACGGGGCACCATCTCCGCCGGATATCGGTCGACACGACAATCGGCATGGCCTTCTCCAACGGCATCGCCGTTTGCATCATGCTCACCACAGCCGTCACGCTTCATGCCGCCGGCATCACCGATATCAAAACCGCGGAAGATGCAGCAGAAGCACTTCGTCCTCTTGCCGGGCCCTTCACCTTCGCGCTATTTTCAATCGGCATTATCGGCACAGGCTTGCTCGCCGTTCCTATTCTGGCCGGTTCCGCCGCCTATGGTGTTGCGGAAGCATTTCACTGGCGCTCGAGCCTCGAGATGAAGCCGCTTCGCGCCCGGGGCTTCTACGGCGTCATCACGCTCGCCACCCTCATCGGTGCGTTTGCCGGATTCTCGAGCCTTGATCCCATCAAAATGCTGTTGTGGTCCGCTGTCATCAATGGCTTCGTCGCTGTCCCCGTTATGGTTGCCATGATGCTGATTGCCACGAACAAATCCGCTATGCGGGCCTTCCGCCTCGGACCTATTGTCGCCATTGCAGGCTGGGCATCCACCGCGCTGATGGCCGTTGCTGTTATCGTTCTTGTCTGGTCATGGCTGGCCTGAACCGACACCCCCGCGCCCATGCGGCAAAAGCCGGTACTCTTCGGATTGCATCTCGATCAGCCGTGAAATGGTCCGCTCAAACTCGAAAGCCTCCCGCCCGTCCTCCGCCCTATAGAGCTCAGTCGGAGCGGCCTCCGCTGACGCGATCAGCTTCACCTGATGGTCGTAGAGCGTATCGATCAGCGTGATGAACCGCTTCGCCTCGTTCCGGTTCTCGGCATTGATCACGGGGATATCCTCGAGGATCAGCGTATGAAACCGCTCGGCTAAAGCCAGATAGTCCACAGCCCCGAAGGCCGATTGGCAGAGATAGGAATAGCCGATCCGCGCAACGCCACCCGCTGCCTGCGAAATTTCGAGCGAATGCCCCTTCACCGAAAGCGTAACCGACCGGGGTGCACCCCCTTCAGAAAGCACGCTGAAAATCCTGTCGAGCGCTTCCTGTGCAAGACGATCCGGCGGCACATGATACACGGATGATCCAGCAAGCTTCTCGAACCGGAAATCAGTTCGCGCCGTCACCTTGATCGCCTCCGTCCGTTCTTTCAGCAGCTCGATGAACGGCAGAAAGAGAGCGCGGTTCAACCCGTGTGCATAGAGATCATCCGGCGCCACATTGGACGTTGCCACAACAACAATCCCCCGCTCGAACAGCGCCGTAAACAGCCGCCCGAGAATCATCGCGTCCGCTATGTCGGTCACGGCAAACTCGTCGAAGCAGATCAGCCGCGCATCGCGTGCAAGCTCAATTGCCAAGGGCGGGATCGGATCACCATCGCGGCCATTGCCATTTTTCGCCGCTGTCCGGTGCGCATGAATTCGCGTATGAACATCGGCCATGAACGCATGAAAATGCACACGCCGTTTCGCCTGCACCGTCACAGCCTCATAAAACAGGTCCATCAGCATCGTTTTGCCGCGCCCGACGGCACCCCAGAGATACAGCCCCTTCACGGGCGGAGGCCGCCGAATTAACCATCCGAATCCCGGCACACCGCGCTTGTCACGCGCCGCCAACGCGTCGGCAAGCTGCTGCAATCGCTCCAGCACGGCAAGCTGCGCCGGGTCACGCTCAAGGTCTCCCCCGGCAATCCGCGCCTCGTATCGTTCCAGCAATCGGGGAGTATTCATAACTGGACAGACACCGCCAAACGCCTCAGGGGAGCAACCATCCGCTCATACAAAGCTCAGCGCGGATAAACAAGCGCATCGCCTGCAAATCGCGCTTTGGCCCCGAGATGTGCCTCGATCCTGAGCATTTCGTTCCACTTCGCCGTCCGCTCGCCGCGCGAGATCGACCCGACCTTGAACTGCCCTGCATTCCACCCGACAGCGAGATGCGCAATCGTCGTATCTTCCGTCTCGCCCGAACGTGCCGAAACAATCGTGCCGAACCCGTTGCGCTTGCCAGCATCGAGTGCCGCCTTCGTCTCAAAGATCGTCCCTGCCTGATTGGGCTTGATCAGCACCGCAGTGCAGGATTTATCCGCCGCTGATCGCTCAACCCGTGCCGCATCCGTCACCAGAAAATCGTCACCGATCACCTGAACCCGCTTGCCTTCTCGCGCAACAAAGGCCTTGAACCCCTCTGCATCATCCTCCGCCACGGGGTCCTCAACCGAGATGATCGGGAACCTGTCGATCCAGCCCGAAAGCAACTGGATCATGCCCTCCGTATCAATCTCCCGTCCGTCGCGTGCCAGCCTGTACCGACCTTTCGCGCCAAATTCGGACGCCGCCACGTCGAGTGAAATCGAGACATCCTTTCCGGGTTGGAAATGCGCCGCCTCGATTGCTTTCACAAGCAGATCGAGTGCTTCCTCGTTTGACTCGAAGGCCGGCCAGAACCCGCCTTCATCCGCCACGCCCTGCAACAAGCCGCGTGCTTTCAGCAAGCCACCCGCCGCGCGATACACTTCCGCCGTCCGGTCAAGTGCCTCGGCAAAACTTCCCGCCGTCGGGCAGATCACCATGAAATCCTGAATATCGACGCGCCTTGCCGCATGCGCCCCGCCGCCAAAAATCTGGATTTCCGGCACCGGGATCGAAACCGGCCCGTCACCCGCCAGATAATGCCAAAGCGGCTTTTTCGATGAAAGTGCGGCGGCATGCAAAACCGCCATCGATGTTGCAATCATCGAATTTCCGCCGAGCCGTGCCTTGTTCGGCGTGCCGTCAAGCTTGATGAGCAGGGCATCAATCCCTGTCTGATCATGCGCATCCCGCCCGTGCAACGCCTTGGAAATCTCGCCATTCACACTGGCGATCGCATGGCGGACATCGAGACCGCCGAAACTGTCCCCGCCGTCGCGCCGATCAACCGCCTCGCCTGATCCCGTCGAAGCCCCCGCAGGCGCAATCGCACGCGCCACCGTTCCGTCAGCCAGCGTGATCTCCACCTCGATTGTGGGGCGCGCACGCGAATCCCAGACGCGACGACCCACCGTTGAAACGATACTGCTGCTCATCGTGATGCGGTCCTGTTCCATCCCCGGAGAGCCCCTCTCCATGCCTCTGCAATAACGCCCAAACTGTCAACGGGGTTCGCGAGCAACGGAACTGCCGTTTTCCGCACAAGGTCGCGTTGATCGTCCATCGTAATATACTCGACCGGAGATTTGCCATCCACCCTAGCCAGAAACAATCCCGGTAGCAGGGTCGCGATCCGCGCTTCTATCACACCCGCAGGTTCCCACGTCACAGCGCCCAGATAAGCTCGCGACAACACGTCAAATGCGTCCAAAAATTTCGGAATTGCATTCGGTGTCCAAAGGCATTTGAGCAAAAGATGATTGAGGCAAAAGGCAACGTCGAACGCCGGATCGCCATACCACGCGCATTCGGCATCCAGAAACACCGGCCCATTCGGTCCGCATAGAATATTCTTCGGCGACACATCGCCATGAACAAGCGCGATTTTGCGCCCGAGCGTCGCCGTTGAGAGCGCGCGCAACCGGTCAGCCACCGCCGGATGCTTGGTCGCTGTTGCCTCCAGATACGGCTCCAGCCGGATCGGGTGAAAAATATGGTCGGTCAAAAACTGTGCCCTGATCTCGTCCCGCCCTGCCGTCGCACCATGGATCATGGCGAGTGACTTGCCCACAGCTTCCGCAAAATCGGGAGAAACCATCCCGTCGCGAAGTTCCGCTTTCCAGACGGGATAGGACTCAGGCGCGAGATAGTCCATCGCAAACATCCCCGCTTCCGCGTCATGCCCAAGGAGATGCGGCACGGCATCGGGCAGAATGCGTCCTGCTTCCGTCATCCAGGCATATTCGAAACTGTTCCGTTCCGTGGGCGCCCGCCAGTCCGCCACCACCCGCATTTTTGCCAGCGCGCGCTTGAGCGCAAACGGCTTATGTCCCGCCACGTCCACCCTGAAAATATCCGACGCCACCCCGCCCCTCAGCGGCGTCAGCTTGACCGCGCCATCGCCCGCGAGCCCCATCCGCTTCAGACCGGCGATCAGCTCGTCATGGAGCGAGGTATTTTCGTCTTTCATGATCACTCGATCCAAATAACAGATAAAGCTCCTCGAATGATGCATAGTGCCACCCCCACTGCAAGCCCGATCCCTGATGCCGGATCATCCTGCGTGAACCGATCGGAGAGATGGTGCGTAACTGGAGAAAACCGGAGAGCTTTTGATGACGATTGCCCATTGGTGCCTGTTGCTTGCCGCGATCATGCCTGTCGCTGTCGTTGGTTTTGCGAAAGCTGGCGGCGACTATAATAACAAGGAGCCGCGTCTCTGGATGCAGTCGCTCACCGGCAAGCGCCGCCGCGCCTATGCCGCCCACATCAATTGCTACGAAGCACTGCCTTTCTTTCTGGCGGGACTTTTCGTCGCTGAAATGACCGGCGCGCCAGACGGCGCCGTGGATATCCTCGCGGTGTTCTACATCATTATGCGGATCGGCTATGTCATCGCCTATTTTGAGGATCGCTCGACGCTTCGCTCGACGCTTTGGAGCCTCGCATTCCTTGCGGTCTTGGCCCTGTTCCTGAGCGGTTTCATTCCGCAGAGCTGATCGCGCAGGGCATCAGGGGCGGATCTGGCCGTCCCCGTGCACCCGGTATTTGAACGTCGTCAATTGTTCCACACCCACCGGCCCGCGTGCATGCATCCGCCCGGTAGCGATCCCGATTTCCGCACCGAACCCGAATTCGCCGCCATCGGCAAATTGCGTCGAGGCATTGTGCAGGACAATCGCTGAATCGACTTGATCGAGAAACCGCTGCGCCGTCGCCGCATTCGCCGTCACAATCGACTCGGTATGGTGTGATCCATAGGTCAGGATATGCTCGATGGCGGCATCCACATCCTCGACGACGCGCACGGCAATGATCGCGTCCAGATACTCCGTCCGCCAATCCTCTTCCGTCGCCGCACTCACCCTCGGATCAATGCGCTGCGTCGCGAGATCACCCCTCACCGCGCATCCCGCATCAAGCAGCATGGTCACAAGCGGCGCAAGATGGCTTGAGGCAACCGCCTCGTCCACCAGCAATGTTTCCGCCGAGCCGCAAACACCCGTGCGCCGCAACTTCGAATTCAGCACGATGGTGCGTGCCATGGCGAGATCAGCATCCCGGTCAATAAACACATGGCAAATGCCTTCGAGATGCGCGAAGACAGGCACCCGCGCCTCTGCCTGCACCCGTCCCACAAGGCTCTTGCCCCCGCGCGGCACAATCACATCAATCGCGCCCTCAAGCCCCGTCAGTAGATGCCCCACGGCCGCGCGATCCCGCGTCGGCACAAGCTGGATCGCATCCGCAGGCAACCTGGCTGCGCGCAACCCGTCCTGCATCGCGCGGGCGATCGCTACTGAAGTCCGAAAACTCTCCGATCCCGCCCGCAGGATCGACGCATTCCCGCTCTTCAAACACAACGCACCTGCATCCGCCGTCACATTTGGGCGGCTCTCGAAAATCACGCCGATCACACCGAGCGGCGTCGCCACCCGCTCGAAGCGGAGC